>NZ_JAZGJQ010000002.1:0-346554 GCF_036408855.1 Olsenella absiana | reverse complement strand
GCCCAGGGCCCTCCGGAAGGCCGAATTGCACGCCTTGCCGCAACGCTTCCGCCGCATTCTGCAGGACTTGATGCAAACGTTGCGCTTCGGAATGCAGTGTTGCGCTTACAAATTCAATCCACCCATGCTCGCTATCGGTCGAGGGATCTCGAAACTCGGTAAAATTCTCGTCGAGAAGCGACTGGACTCGTGTATACTATCCCTCGCGGTATTTACGGAGAGTTGTCCGAGTGGCCGAAGGAGCACGATTGGAAATCGTGTATACGCCTAAAGCGTATCCTGGGTTCAAATCCCAGACTCTCCGCCAGTAAATCCACGCGGCGCCCCGTCCCAGATGGGGCGCCGCGTCACCCTTACGGAGGGGTGGCAGAGTGGTTGAATGCGGCGGTCTCGAAAACCGTTTAGCACTTCGGTGCTACGAGGGTTCGAATCCCTCCTCCTCCGCCATTTGCCTTTGAGCCGGCTCATTACGAGCCGGCTTTTTTGTCTCGGGTCTTTTGCGCCACCTCGTCCCGGTAGCTCCGGTCGCGTCCGGGGCGTCCTGCTCATCCCGCTCACAAGGTAATCTGGCCGGAGTCGGCTACCATAGATGAAGTAACTGGCTCATTGAGAGACGTCTCACAGAGAGGAAGGCCGATGTCAGACAGAACCGATGGATTCTCGCCGACGAAGTACCTCTCCCGATCTTGGGCGCTACTTACGAAGGACAAGGGCTGGGTCAAGCCCGTCCTGGTCCTTGCGATCGCGAAGCTCGTGCCGATTGCCGGCCCGCTTGGCGTGTGCGGGTACGAGCAGGAGTGGGCGCGCCTCACGGCCTGGGGCATCGACTCGGCACCGAAGCAGAAGGACGTGAAGGTGGGCGCGTGCATTGCCAGCGGCTGGCGCGCCTTCCTTGTCGCCCTGGGTTGGTCCGCCGCCTACGTGGCCCTTACCTGGCTGCTCTCCGCCGCGTCTGAGGGGTCGGAGGCCGCGGCCGCGCTCGTGGGCGTCCTCTCGCTCGTCCTCGGTTTCGCGCTGGAGCTGTGGCTCATGGTATCGATGCTGAGGGCGACGATCTACCAGAGGGCGGGCGCTGGCTACAAGGCGAGCAGGATCTGGGAGATGGTGCGGCATGACCCCAACGGGCTTCTCCGCATCCTCGGCATCGAGCTCCTGGGAGGTCTGATCGTCGCTGCCGTCGGGATGGTGTTCTTCCTCGTGGTCATCATGATGTCTGCATCGAGCATCATGAGGATCGCCTTCCTCACCAACGACCTGTACGGGTATGGCTACGGCATGGGGTCGGCATACCTCGAGACCTACATCCTCGACCAGGTTGTCTCCATGCTCGTCGGCACGGCGCCCGTCGTGCTTATCGGGTGGTACGTCGGGGCCGTCGTGGACGAGGTCATGACCCTGCTGGCGACCACCGCGACCGGCCTCTGGTTCCGGCAGTTCGACGTTCCTCGCTGGGGGACGAGCGACGACCCCCTGCCTTCGGGGGTCATGGACAGGACCGACAAGGACGACCAACCGACGGCCTGCTCCCCTGCTCCCCTGCCCCCTGTCGATTCCGCGCCCACCGAAGGCGAGCGGGCCACGGAGACGGATGCCGAGCAGGGAGCCTCGCCCACCGTGCCGGTCGAGCCACCGGCCGAGCCGCGGGACTTCACGTCTGCCGATGACGCAACGGACGTCCATGACGAGCCCTCCGCCTCCGAGTAGCTCGACCTCCGCACCGGTCGGAAGAGACGAGAACAGACATTGACGTGGGGGGTGGTGCGCCAGGTGCGCGGCACCCCCCCCACTATCTGACTCGACAACCCCCGCGGCACCTGAGCGCCGCAAGTCCGAACCTAAGAAAGCTGACTCCGTGCAAGCTACGCGGAAACGACCGAGCTTGTCGCCCCTGCTGGTGCGCTTGCTGCCAGGGTGCCGCAAGCGGCGGGCGAGGGCGGCTTCGCACGTCGCGGTAGGCTCTGTGTGGGGATGCGAGGGAGAAGGTGGAGGAACTGCGAGTTTGCGGGAGTCGACGGGAGGTGTGGTAGGATTGCACACCGTACCTTTCCTGCTCCGGGTGCAAACCTTCACGTCCCGGAGCCATTAGCCCAGAGGAGGTGACAGTATGAAGGCTTATGAACTGCTGTATTTCGTCGACCCTGCTGCAACCGAGGAGGTTCGCGCTGGCGTTTCCAAGCGCATCGAGGTTGCGGTGACCACCGACGGTGGCGTGATCGACAGCGTCGAGGACTGGGGCAAGCGCAAGCTCGCCTACGAGATCGACGGCCTCACCGAGGGTGACTACATCCTCATCAACTTCCACGCAGATCCCACCCAGATCGCGGAGCTCGACCGAGTCCTGCGCATCAACGACGCTGTGAAGCGTCACATGATCGTCCGTCGTGACGACAAGGAGTAAGCGTGGCGGGCGGGCATGCGTGCCCGCGAACGAGAGGCAGTGGTGGCTGTGAGCATCAACAGGGTAAACATCTCAGGTAACCTCACCCGCGATCCGGAGCTGCGTGCGACGGGCAGCGGCACTCAGGTCCTGACCTTCGGCGTCGCCGTGAACGACCGTCGTCGTAACCCGCAGACCAATGAGTGGGAGGACGTTCCCAACTTCGTGGACTGCGTCGTGTTCGGTGCTCGAGCGGAGGCTCTCAGCCGCTTCCTGAGCAAGGGCTCGAAGGTTGCCATCGAGGGCAAGCTTCGCTACAGCTCTTGGGAGCGCGACGGTCAGCGCAGGAGCAAGCTCGAGGTCGTCGTCGACGAGGTCGAGTTCCTCTCCCCGCGCAACCAGCAGCGGGGAGGTGCGGCGCCCCAGGACTACCAGGGCGCTCCCTCCTACGGCTCCCAGTCCTACGGCCAGCCGGCGTACAACGCGCCGCAGCAGGCCGCGCCCCAGGACGCCTCCCACGCCCCCGTCAGCACCCCGCCTGCGGCGGACGTGTACGACGAGGACATCCCGTTCTAATTTAGAGGCGCCTACGAGGCGCCCAGAGAAAGGCATTGTGACATGGCTCAGCGTCGACAGAAGCAAGAATTTCAGCGTCAGCCGCGCCGCAAGTACTGCCAGTTCTGCAAGGAGGAGACCGAGTACATCGACTACAAGGATGTGCAGCTTCTCCGTAAGTTCATGACCGACCGCGGCAAGATCAAGCCGCGCCGCGTCACTGGCGCTTGCACGCAGCATCAGCACGACATCGCGCTTGCGATCAAGCGTGCGCGCGTTATGGCCCTCCTGCCCTACACCGTCTCCGTGGTCTCCAGCCGCGGTGGCCGTAGCCGCGGGTAGACGGACCACAAGGCACGTGTTCCACATAGAACGTAGTGACAACGGAATACCCGAGCCCCCAAGGGGGTTCAGCGTGGAAGACAGATTGGCCGCACCCTCGAGCGAGGGCCTGAGCAAGCCGAGGAGGCGTAGGGACACCGCGTGGCTCTGGTGCGTCCTCGGCATGATGGCATCGCTGCTCGTCCCCGTCTTCGCTAGCATCCCCGCGGCCTACGGCTACGGGAGAATCGCCGGAGGAGAGGGGAGGGGCCTCTCCAGGCGGGGTCTGGGATACCTCGTCCTGGGGATTGCGGCGACCCTGGCGGCGGGCGTCGTGCTGCTCGGCGCAGAGAGCGCCCTGGACATCGTGGCGGAGCAGGTCAACATCCTGCTCGTCGTGGCGATGGTCACCTATGCGCTCTTCTCGCGCAGGCGCGCGTCCCTGCTCCTCTCTGCCACGACCGCAGCGAGCGCCGGCCTTCTCGCCCTGGTCATGGTCCTGGAGGCGAAACTTGTCGGGACGACCCCGGCAGCGCTGTTCGCCTCTGTGGTCCAGGGGGCCAACACCTCGGGGCTGACGCTCCTGCAGAGGTCGCAGATCTCGAGCATCGAGTCGTTCGTCGAGATGCTCTGGCCACAGGCCTGCCTCGTCGCGGCTCTCGTCTTCGTGGTCTGCGCCCATGCGGCGGCATACGCCGGCGTCAGGAGCGCGGGCAAGGAAGCGGGGCGCGAGGTCAAGGGCGCCGGGTGGAGCTTCTCGGAGTTCTCCCTGCCCTTCTGGACGGTCGCCTTCGTGCTTGCGAGCCTCGCCTGCCTGGCGGGTGGCACCTACCTGGCTGGCGGCAACTCGCTCCTCGTGGCCGTCGGGGCGAACTTCCTGCTCGGCATGAGGCTTGCCTACATGGTTCAGGGGTTCGCGCTCGTGAGGTGGCTCTGCGAGAAGTATGAGGTCGGATACCTCCTGCGTGCCTGTCTCATCCTGCTCGGGTTGTACCTGGAGTCTTCGTTCTATGTGATGTGCGTGGTGGGCCTGGTGGACGCCCTGGCGGATTTCAGGCAGCTTGGCCATGGAATCAGCCGGGGAGGAAGCGAGTCCCGGAGTTAGTTTCGAACGTCGGCCAAGGCCGACATATCAAAGGAGTGTCCCATGAAAGTCATCCTTCTGGGTGAGCTCAGGGGCAAGGGCGGCGAGGGCGACGTCGTGGACGTCGCCCAGGGGTATGCGGAGAACTACCTCATCCCCAACAAGATCGCTCAGCTTGCCACCCCTGGTAACCTGAAGCAGCTTGAGCAGCGCAGGTACAGCATTGCCAAGCGCGAGGAGAAGCGCATCGCCGACGCGAACGCGATCAAGGAGGCCATTGACGGCAAGCTCGTCAAGGTCGACGCCAAGATCGGCGACGAGGGCCAGCTCTTCGGCTCCGTCACCTCGACCATGATCGCCGCCGCCATCAAGGACGAGCTCGGCGTCGAGGTCGACCGCAAGCGCATCGAGCGCGTCGCCGCGATCAAGACCGCCGGCCGCCACGAGGTTGGCGTCAACCTCTACCGCGACATCACGGCGAACGTGACCGTCCTCGTGGGCGACGAGCCCAAGGTCGAGGAGGAGGCGGCAGAGGCCGCCGAGCCCGAGGCCGCCGAGGCTGAGACCGAGGCCGCGCCCGAGGAGTAGCGCCCGGGGCGTCCTGCAGGCGAGATGCCTACAAGAGTCGCTGGTAAAGGGCGCTTCGAACACGCGTTGTGACTCACAGGCCTCCCGTCCTCGTCCCTGCGGCGGGGAAGGGAGGCCTTTTCTCTACGACAAATATAGGCCGATTACCGGCGCAAACTGCCGGTTTGACCATATCGGCCTGCGGTGCGTACGAGCGGCTGCTATCTGCGGATGCGCTTGGTGTAGGCTTTAGGCGTGGCTTGCCCAATGCGCGACCGCGGGGACGAGCGCCGCCCGTATGACGGGCACTGTAACAAGGAGACCTCTTGCCAGAGAACCTCGACATCAACCCGACGCGCGCCACACTGCCCGGTGACGCGGTGATGCCCCAGGACGCCGCGGCGGAGAAGTCAGTCCTCTCTGCGATGCTCATCTCGACGGACGCCCTCCAGGACTGCCTCGTCGAGCTCTCCCCGGACGACTTCTACATCCCCTCGAACCGCAAGATCTTCGAGGCGATGTCCGACCTCTTTACCAAGAGCATGCCGGTGGACCCGGTGAGCCTGGCGGACTATCTCAGGTCCACGGGCGAGCTTGAGCGCGTCGGCGGCATGCCCTACCTGCTCGACCTCGGCAACAACACGTTCGCCCTCGCGAGCTGGCGCCACCACGCCGAGATTCTGCGCCGCGACGCCACGCTGAGGCAGATGATCGCCGCCTCCGCACAGATCAGCGCCCTCGCCTTCGACGCCCCGGAGGACACAAAGGAGGTCGTGGACCAGGCCGAGCGCATGATCCTCTCGGTCACAGACCGAGACATCCGGAGCAACTACTCCACGCTCGAGGAGGTCATGGAGCAGCTCTACAACGACCTCGGCGAGATGGCCGCAAGCGGTGACACCACGTTCGGCGTCCAGACGGGCTACCCCGGCATCGACTCGCGCCTGCTCGGTCTCCGCGGTGGCCAGATGATCGTCATCGGCGCCCGCCCGGGCGTCGGCAAGACGTCGTTCGCGCTCAACCTCTGCGTCAATGCGGCCGCAGGAGGGGCCTCCGTGGCCTTCTTCTCGCTCGAGATGAGCAAGATGGAGATCGCGCAACGCCTGCTCTCGGCGCAAGCCCGCATCGGCCTCATGGACATTCGCTCGGCAAACATCCGCGACAACCAGTGGCCGCAGATTCTCGAGGCGACCAAGGACCTCTCGCAGCTCGAGATCATGATCGACGACACGCCCGGCACCACCGTGACGGAGATCCGCGCCAAGGCGCGCAGGATGCTTCACGGCAAGGAGAAGGGCATCGTGATCATCGACTACCTGCAGCTCCTCTCGCCCCCCGCCGGTCGTCACCGCGCCGACAGCCGTGCCACCGAGGTCTCGGAGATGTCGCGCGGCATCAAGATCATGGCGAAGGACCTCGACGTCCCCGTCGTGGCGCTCTCCCAGCTCAACCGTCAGGTCACGGACCGCAAGGGCCAGCGCCCCCAGCTCTCGGACCTGCGCGAGTCCGGCTCGATCGAGCAGGACGCCGACATCGTCATCCTCCTTGACCGCTCGATGACCGACGAGGAGGCGGAGCGCGAGGACAGGCCCGACAAGGACGTGACGGACTTCATCATCGCCAAGAACCGCTCGGGTCCCCTCGACATCGTCCCGCTCATGTTCCTGCCCGGGTCCACCAAGTTCGTGGAGGTCGACACCCACCACGAGGCGTAGGGACGGAGGTTTCAAGCGGGAAATACGCATGGGATATACTGGGAGCTGCCGCTCGCTCGAGCGGCCCGGCGACGCACGTACACACTGTCTTGAGAGGAAACGCGATGCCTGCAGATGTTCTCGTTGGTACCCAGTGGGGCGACGAAGGGAAGGGTAAGGTCACCGACCTCATCTCCGGTGACTACGACGTGGTCTGCCGCTACGCCGGAGGCGCCAACGCCGGCCACACCGTGGTGGCGGGTGGCCACAAGCTCGCGCTCCACCAGGTTCCCTCCGGCGTCATGTACCCCGACACCTACCCGGTGATCGGCAACGGCTGCATCGTCGACCCCGAGGTCCTTCTCGGTGAGATCGACACCCTCGAGGCGCAGGGCATCAGCTGCGACGACCTCAAGATCTCCGGTAACGCCCACATCGTGATGCCGTACCACAAGGACCTCGACGGGACGCACGAGAAGAAGCTCGGCAAGAACCTCATCGGCACGACCAAGCGCGGCGTCGGGCCCACCTACATGGACAAGATGAACCGCACGGGCCTGCGCGTGCAGGACATGCTCGACGAGCACATCTTCCGCGAGAAGCTCGAGGCGGCCCTCGCGTACACCAACCCCATCCTCTCCAAGGTCTACGACCTGCCCACCTATACGGTCGACCAGATCTGCGAGACCTACCTCCCCTACGCCGAGCGTATCCGCCCCTACATCGTCGAGAGCTCCCTGTTCCTGAACGAGCAGCTCGAGAGCGGCAGGAGCATCCTGTTCGAGGGCGCCCAGGCGACGATGCTCGACATCGACTTCGGCACCTACCCCTTCGTGACCAGCTCCAACTGCACCGCCGGCGGAGCCGTGACCGGTTCGGGCGTCGGCCCCACCAACATCAACCGCGTGCTCGGCATCGCCAAGGCCTACCTCACGCGCGTCGGCTCCGGCCCCTTCCCGACCGAGCTCTATGACGAGGTGGGCGACAAGCTCGGCGAGGTCGGCCACGAGTACGGCGTCACGACGGGGCGCAAGCGCCGCTGCGGCTGGTACGACGCGGTGGTCGTCAACTATGCAGCCCGCGTGAACGGCCTCACGGACCTCGCGATCACCAAGCTCGACGTCCTCGGCTGCCTGGACGAGATCAAGGTCTGCGTCGCCTACGAGTGCGACGGCAAGCGCTACACGACCGTCCCGGAGCACCAGAGCGTCTTCTACCACGCGAAGCCCGTCTACGAGACGCTCCCCGGCTGGAAGTGCGACATCTCCGGCGTGCGCAACTTCTACCAGCTGCCGCGCGAGGCCAAGGACTACATCGACTTCCTCGAGCAGCTTGCGGGCGTGCGGGTGAGCATCATCACCGTCGGCCCGGACCGCGAGCAGACGATCGACCGCTACTGGCACTAGGCTAGAACGAGACTGAGAGCAGGGGCTCCGGGTACGCCCGGGGCCCCTTGACAAAGACAGATGGAGGGCATGATGGCTGGTAAGAACAAGGTCGATATCCTGCTTCTCGGCGCCGGCGGTCGCGAGCACGCCATCCTGGCGAAGCTCGCGCAGTCGCAGCGCGCGGGGAGGCTCTTCGTCGCCCCCGGCAACGGAGGCATGCTCAAGATGGCGCAGCGTGCTGACGTCGACCCCAACTCCCCCGACGCCGTGGCCGACTGGGCCGAGAAGAACGGCATCGACCTCGTGGTCATCGGTCCCGAGGTGCCCCTCGTCGCCGGCGTCGCCGACGCAGTCCGCGCCAAGGGCATCGCGGCCTTCGGCCCCAACGGCGACGCCGCCCGGATGGAGGGCTCCAAGGAGTTCGCGAAGGGCGTCATGATGCGCGCCGGCGTGCCCACGGCCGCCTACCGTACCTTCACCGAGAAGGAGCCCTGCGTCGAGTACGTCCGCCAGCTCGGCGGTCCCTGCGTCGTGAAGGCCGACGGCCTCGCCGCCGGTAAGGGCGTCATAGTCGCACAGACGACCGAGGAGGCGCTCGAGGGCGTCGAGGAGTGCTTCGGTGGCAGGTTCGGTGCGGCCGGAAGCACCGTCGTGGTCGAGGAGATGCTTGAGGGGCCCGAGTGCAGCCTGCTCGCCCTCACGGACGGCAAGACGCTGGTGCCCCTCGCCACGAGCCAGGATCACAAGCGCGCCTACGACGGTGACAAGGGACCCAATACCGGCGGCATGGGCGTCTACAGCCCCGTCCCCATCCTGCTGGACGGCGAGCTTGAGACCATGGTGGAGATCGAGCGCAAGGTGGTCGCCGAGCTCGCAAAGGAGGGTATCAAGTACACCGGCTGCCTCTACGGCGGCTTCATGCTCACCAAGGATGGCCCCAAGGTCCTCGAGTTCAACGCCCGCTTCGGAGACCCCGAGACCCAGGTCGTGCTGCCGCGCATGAAGGGAGACCTCGTCGAGTGCTTCCTCGCGTGCGACGACGGCACCCTGAGCGAGGACATGATCGGCTGGGACGACGACTGGGCCGTCTCGGTCGTCCTCGCGTCCGCGGGCTACCCCGGGCCCTACGAGAAGGGCAAGAAGATCTACGGCATCGACGAGGCTGACGCGCTGCCCGGCATCTCCGTCTACCACGCAGGCACGCGCCTCGCGGAGAACGGCGACGTCCTCACGGACGGCGGGCGAGTCCTGGACGTGACGGCAGTGGCGCCCACTTTCGAGGAGGCGCGCAACAACGCCTACGCCGCGTGCGACAAGATCTGGTTCGAGGGCAAGAGCTACCGCCACGACATCGGCATCAAGGCCATCAAGGGCCGCGCCAACCTCTAGGAGCGTGTCCGCCGCGTCGTCTCGCAAGCGTGCTGCAATCGCAGCACGCCTGCTCTCAGTGGACGAACGCGGCTTGCATGCTGCGATTGCAGCATCATAATCCAGCTTACGTACTACGAACGCACGGCGCCTCGGCGCCGTGCTTCTGGTTGGGAGGAAGACCGTGTCAAAAAAGCCGAGCGAGAAGGACGGGTCCTTGGAGAGCCAGGACGCGCACGAGGCTGCGGAGGAATGCGAGGCCGTGCGCGCACCCGGGGCAGACGAGTCCCACGGCGACTTGGGGCTGCCTACCATGGGCGACCTCGTCCGTGCGGCGGACAGCATCGGGGAGGCCGCCGACGCCTACACCTTCGACGGCGACCGCTCCTCCCACACCCACGAGTCGGGCGCCCCGCGCCGCCGCGCGCTCGTGCTGGGGGACGACGACCCGCGCGACGGAGAGCTAGCCGAGAGCATCGAGAGCGAGGACGTCGTCTGGCAGGGCAAGATCTTCGACGTCGACCGCCTGCGGACCCGCCTGCCCGACGACCGTCCTGCGATACGCGACGTGGTGAGGCACCCGGGGGCGGTCGCCGTCGTCGCCCTCACCGACGACGGGCGCATCTGCCTGGTCAGGCAGTACCGCTGCGCCCTCGACCGCGTGACCGTCGAGATCCCGGCGGGGAAGCTCGCACCGGGGGAGGACCCCCTCGCCTGCGCCTCCCGCGAGCTCCTCGAGGAGACGGGAATGGTGGCGGGCAAGATGGCCTACCTCACCACGATCGCCCCGAGCGTCGGCTTCTCCGACGAGCTCATCCACATCTACATGGCGACGGGCCTGAGCTTCGAGAGGAGCGCGCCCGACGCGGACGAGTTCATCAACGTCGACCTGGTGGAGGTTCCCGAGCTCATCGACGCCGTGCTGGACGGCAAGATCGAGGACGCAAAGACCGTCGTCGGTGCCCTCGTCTGCGACGCGGTGGTCAGCCGGCTCTCGCCGGACCCGGCGGCCGAGCCGCACGCGATGTAGCTTTGGGTCATGCGCCGACCCTCGCGCGACGTGCGCGTCGTTAACGTATACTGAACGTGATTCTGTGTTGGTGCCCGCGGAGCTTCTCCGGAAGATCGCGTCCTCACAGCCCGCGAGCCAGGCCTCGGCCGACGCTCGTCGCCCTATACGCTACCTGCATTGGGATGAGACTTCATGTCTAGGAAGAACAAGCGGGAGATAGCCAGAGTCCAGACCAACTCGCTCACGGCCGACGAGGCCGAGGAGCTCTTCAGCAAGGTAGACGAGACGGGCCACACCAACGTCGAGACGGCCCAGCGCCAGCGCCGCCACCGTCACCTGACGGGCACCGGCGTCGACATCGACCCGCTCTCCGCGGACGACCCCTCCGGCTCCAACGTCGGCAAGACCATCGCGAAGGCCGCCGCCATCTTCGTGGTCGGCTTCTTCGTGCTGATCGTGGGCACGCAGCTCGTCTTCGGGTACGTGCGGAGGTCCAACACCGCAAACCTCTCCACCAACGTGAACGTCCGCACGGTCGCCAGCGCGCTGCGCGGCGGCGTCGAGTGGGGCAACGGCTTCACGCAGTTCCCCGAGGACTTCAGCGTCCAGGAGGCGGACGAGAACGCCGGCCGCGTCGAGGTCACGGTCATCGACACCACCTCCGAGACGGTGCTCGAGGCGCTCGCGGGCTCGCAGGTGCAGGCCGCGGCCTTCTCCACCAACGCCCTGCTCAACCAGAACATCAACACGGTCACCTACCACGTGCAGGTCTACCTGGACGCCCAGGGCAAGATCGCCACGAGCTCGTTCTTCGGCTTCGTGAAGCCGTCCGGCAACCTCACGTCGCTTATGACGTTCGTCTGGACCAAGACCTACACGGAGGACGGCGGCGTGCGCTTCAACTGCACCATCACCGGCATCGACGAGAACATGCAGGACGTCCTGCGCGAGCAGATCACAAACCGCTTTACCCCGACCTCGATCCTCGGCTTCGGCGACGAGACGGGGACCAACCCCACGGAGACGGTGGAGCAGCAGAAGGCCGAGGCCCAGGCCGCGAAGGACGCAGCCCAGGCCGAGAAGGACGCGGCGGCAGCGGCCGCTACCGGCGATGCCGCGACCGGCTCATCTACGGACTCCGCCAAGGACGCGACCTCGGACGGCTCCCCTGCGACCGCGTCGAAGGATTCGGCAGGGACCGCCTCCGGCCAGTAGGGGAGGCAGCCCGCTCAGGCGCCTCACTCCTGGCCGGGAAGCCGCGCCGGACGCCGTCCGGGTCGTCCGGCGCGGACCTCGCGCCTATGCGAGCAGGGCTGCGACCTCGCCGAGCTTGCTCTCGAAGCTGACGCCGCGCACTTCGTAGTCGGGCTGGGCGGGCGTGATGCCCATGGCGTCGTAGACGAACCTGCCCGCGAAGGAGACGGCCTCGTGCAGGTCGCGGCCGGCCATGATGGCGGCGAGCAGAGCGCTGGCGTAGAGGTCGCCCGTGCCGTGCAGCATGAAGGGTCTCATCTCGCCTGCGACCTCCTCGAACTCGACGTCGCGGCCCGCGAGGTAGTTGCGGATCATGCCATCGCCGCGCGCGACGCCCTTGACCACGACGTTCTTCGCGCCCATCTCGAGCAGGGCGTCCATGAGACGGTGGACGTACTCGTCGCTCACGTCCTGGCCCTCGTAGTCGATGCCGGTGAGGATGTGGGCCTCCGTGAGGTTGGGTGTCAGCACGTCGGCGCCCTCCACCAGACCCTTCGTCGCCTCGCACATCTCGTCGGTGTAGGTGGGGTACTTCTCGCCGCCGTCGCCCATGACGGGGTCGACGATGCGCAGCGCGCCTGGGTACTCCTCGTACATGCGGCGAATCACGCCGACCTGCTCGGCGCTGCCGAGGAAGCCGGAGTAGATGGCGTCGAGCTGGATGCCCTCCTCCTGCCAGGCGTCGAGGTAGTCGTTGAGCATGCCCGTGGTGTCGTGCATGTAGAACTTGGGGAAGCGCGTGTGCGCCGAGAAGAGCGAGGTGGGAACGGGGCAGACGTCGCAGCCGGCCGCGGAGAGGACCGGAATCGCCACCCCCAGGGAGCACTTGCCGTAGCCGCACAGGTCGTGCACCGCGGCCACGCGCGGCTCGACCTCGCCCTTGCGCTCGAACAGCCTGAGCTCGCTCGCGGCGAGCTTCCTTGCATTGCCCATAGGTTTTCCTTTCACGTGGACTGCTGGACCTACGCTGTCGCTGAGTATAGGAAGGCACCCCTGCGAGGGGGATGCTGCGGTGCCAGTCTCGACAGATGTTAACAGTCGGTTCTCTCCGGCGCCCCGTCCGGCGCCTCCCCGGCCGTCCGTAGGATGATTTTGCACGTATACTAAGGACCGTCGCCGGGGCGCCCCAGGGGCGCCCGCACCGCGCGAGGCGCAGGCGTCGCTGCACGCGGACCACGGACCAAGGCCATAGACTCGGAGGTCGCAATGGCAGACAAGCCGCTCGTCGGTATCATCATGGGTTCCAAGTCGGACATGCCCGCCATGGAGGGGTGCACCAAGCAGCTCGAGGAGTTCGGCGTGCCGTACGAGCTCGTCGTCGCGTCTGCGCACCGCGCCCCCGCGAAGGTGCACGAGTGGGCCTCCACCGCAGCCGACCGCGGCATCAAGGTGATCATCGCCGCCGCCGGCAAGGCCGCCCACCTCGGCGGCGTCGTGGCCGCCTACACGCCGCTCCCCATCGTCGGCGTCCCCATGAAGACGAGCGACCTGGGCGGCATGGACTCGCTTCTCTCGATGGTGCAGATGCCCTCGGGCGTCCCCGTCGCCTGCGTCGCCATCGGCGGTGCGAAGAACGCGGCCATTTACGCAACGCAGATCCTAGGTGCGACCGACCCCACGTGGCGCGAGGTCATCGTCAAGTTCAAGCAGGAGATGGCCGAGGCCTAGGCGGGCGGGGTTCTCGCCGCTCGGGATGCCGAGGGCCTGAGGGCGGCGCCCTCAGGCCCTCGGACAAGGAGTCACATGCCCAAGGGTGCCCACTACAAGCAGGACGCCGGCGCCGAGGCCGGACAGGGTGCAAGCCAGGACGGAAGGCGGAAGCATCGCGCCTCGCGCGTCATCGCCAACCTGCTGCTCCTCGCAGGCGTCGCCCTCCTCGTCGCCGCGGGGGTCATCTGGTTCCAGAACGATCAGCGCTACCAGCAGAACGAGGAGAACAACGCCAAGCTGGCGGTCTACGCCAAGCTCCCCGAGGGCGCAGGCGGCCCCCCGGAGGTCGACTGGGCGGCGCTGAAGGCCGTGAACCCCGACGTCGTCGGCTGGGTCTACATTCCCAACACCGTGGTCAACTACCCCGTCTACCAGGGTTCGGACAACGAGTACTACCTCGACCACAGCGCCTATGGGGGCTTCTCCTACGGCGGGCAGATCTTCATGGACCACCTCAACACGGCGCCGGGCATGGTGGACGAGCAGACCATCATCTACGGCCATCACCAGCGCAACGGCTCCATGTTCAAGACCGTAGCGGACATGGCTAACCAGGCCACCTTCGACGGTGTCGACACGGTCTGGTACTGCACGGAGCAGGAGAACTTCGAGCTCGAGCCGCTCATGCTCTACAAGACGGTCGGGACCGACGAGACTGTCCGGCAGTTCGCCTTCCCGACCACGGACGACTTCCACTCCTACCTCACCGGCAAGCTGAGCTCCGCGAGTGCCGCCCGCGCTGACGCGGCAGGCCTCATCGCCTCGACCGAGCACGTGATGACGCTCTCCACCTGCCAGTACGACGAGGAGGACGGCAGGTCGATTCTCGTGTGCGTCCCGAAGTCCGAGGTCTCAGGTCCCGGCCCGGGCGTAAGCTCATAGCCAGCCCCGGACCAGCGGGGCCACCCGATCAGAAAACGAACGCTTGGAGGACGAGCTTGAGAGACGAGCGAGACGGTTTGGACTTCGACGTGGTCACCGACGACGCCGAGACCATCCACGAGGAGTGCGGCGTCTTCGGCATCTGGGCACCGGGGCGCGACGTCGCGCGCCTGACCTACTTCGGGCTGCGCGCCCTCCAGCATCGTGGCCAGGACTCCGCGGGCATCGCGGTCGGAGACGGCCAGACGGTTCTCGTCCGCAAGGACCTGGGCCTCTGCGGCCAGATCTTCTCCGACGCGGACCTCGCCGCCATGCCCGGCAAGGTGGCGGTGGGGCACGTGCGCTACGGCACCTCGGGCGCACGCAGCTGGGAGGCGGCGCAGCCGCACCTCTCGACCATCGGCGACGTGATCATCGCCCTGGCGCACAACGGCACCCTCGTCAACTCGGACAAGCTGCGCCTCGAGCTCATCCGCCTGGGCGTGCCATTCCTCTCCGACACGGACTCCGAGGTGGCGGCCAAGCTCATCGGCTACTTCACGGAGCAGACCAGCCACATCCGCGAGGGCATCCGCAACGCCATGGAGATGATCGAGGGCGGCTACGCGATGGCCCTCGTCCGCGAGAACGCGCTCTACGCCTTCCGCGACCCGCACGGCATCCGCCCGCTCGTCCTCGGCAAGCTCGACGACGACTCCTGGGTCGTCGCGTCTGAGACCTGCGCCCTCGACATCATCGGCGCCAAGTTCCAGCGCCAGGTCCGCCCCGGCGAGGTCATCCGCATCTCCGACGACGGCGTGGTCTCCGAGCAGGCCGTCGAGCCCAGGGCCTGCGCCACCTGCATCTTCGAGCACGTGTACTTCGCGCGACCCGACTCCGTCGTGAACGGCCGCTCCGTGTACTCGATGCGCTACGAGATGGGCCGCCAGCTCGCCCGCGAGGCTCCGGCCGACGTTGACCTCGTCATCGGCGTCCCGGACTCCGGCCTGCCCCCTGCGGAGGGCTTCGCCCACGAGCTGGGGCTTCCCTTCGGCGAGGGCCTCATCAAGAACCGCTACGTCGCCCGCACCTTCATCGCCCCCACGCAGGAGATGCGCGAGATGGGCGTCCGCATGAAGCTCAACGCCCTGCCCGACAACGTCGAGGGCAAGCGGATCGTGATGGTGGACGACTCCATCGTGCGCGGCACGACCTCCAAGCAGATCGTGCGCATGCTCAAGGAGGCCGGCGCCAAGGAGGTCCACGTCCGCATCAACTGCCCCGAGGTCAAGTGGCCCTGCTTCTACGGCATCGACACGGCGGTCCAGAGCCAGCTCATCAGCGCGCGCAAGGACCCCGAGGAGGTCTGCGACTTCATCGGGGCGGACTCCCTCGCGTTCCTCTCCCTCGAGGGCCTGCTCAGGAGCGTGCCGACCGACGGCTACTGCGACGCGTGCTACACCGGCCGCTACCCGGTCGAGATCCCCCCGGCCTTCTCCGCAGGCAAGTTCCTCGACGGCTACGAGCCCCAGAACCTCTCGAGGGCCTCGAGGGCCTCGCGGATGCAGATCGAAGACGTACTCACCAGCAACGAGGAGGACGAATAATGGCAGGACACATCACGTACGCCGACGCCGGCGTGGACGTCGACGAGGGCGCCCGCGCGGTAGACGCCATCAAGGAGGCGGTCAAGGCCACCAACAGGCCGGAGGTCATCGGCGGCCTCGGCGGCTTCGGCTCCTGCTTCTCCATGAGGGGCTTCAAGGACATGGAGGACCCCGTCCTCGTCTCCGGCACGGACGGCGTCGGCACCAAGCTCGCGATCGCCCAGCTGCTCGACCGCCACGAGACCGTCGGTCAGGACCTGGTCGCCATGTGCGTGGACGACGTGGTGCCCATCGGCGCTGAGCCGCTCTTCTTCCTCGACTACATCGCGATCGGCAAGCTCCGTGCCGAGCACGTGGCGAAGATCGTCTCCGGCATCGCCGAGGGCTGCCGCCTGAGTGGCTGCGCCCTCGTCGGCGGCGAGATGGCCGAGCATCCCGGCGTCATGAGGCCGGACGACTACGACCTGGCCGGCTTCGTGGTGGGCGTCGTCGACCGCCCGAAGATGATCGGTCCCGACAAGGTCAAGGCCGGAGACGTCATCCTCGGTCTGCCCTCGAGCGGCATCCACTCCAATGGCTACTCCCTCGTGCGCAAGGTCGCCATCGAGGGCAGGAGCGTCGAGGAGCTCGAGCGGCCCCTGCCCGAGCTCGGCGAGTCGGTCGCGGACGCCGTCATGCGCCCGACGACCATCTACGCCGGCAAGCTCATGTCCGCCCTGCGTGCGGGCGCCCCGATCGAGGCCATGGCCCACATCACCGGCGGCGGCATCACCGAGAACCTCAACCGCGCGCTCCCCGCGAACGTGGACGCCCTTGTCGACCGCGGCGGCGCCGGCGG
The DNA here is from genome assembly GCF_036408855.1 of Olsenella absiana. Classification (NCBI taxonomy): domain Bacteria; kingdom Bacillati; phylum Actinomycetota; class Coriobacteriia; order Coriobacteriales; family Atopobiaceae; genus Olsenella; species Olsenella absiana. The sequence goes on along the minus strand of NZ_JAZGJQ010000002.1, from coordinate 329,918 downwards.
CCCGGCATGGGACGTGCCCCCCATCATCACCTACTGCGCCAAGGCGGCGGAGCTCACGCCCGACGAGGCGTACAAGACCTTCAACATGGGCGTGGGCATGAGCGTCATCTGCGACGCCGCCGACGTGGCCGAGGTCACGGAGAAGCTCGAGGCGCAGGGCCTCGCTCCGTTCGTCATGGGCAGGTGCGTTGAGGGCGAGGGCAAGGTGGTCTACCGATGAGCGGCTCGCACAAGATCAAGCTCGGCGTGCTCGTCTCCGGCTCCGGCACCAACCTGCAGGCGATCATCGACCGCATCGCCGCCGGCACGCTCGACGCCACGGTCGAGCTCGTAGTCAGCTCTCGGCCGTCTGCCTTCGGGCTCAAGCGCGCCGAGGCGGCGGGCATCCAGACGCTCACCATCTCCAAGGAGCTCTACGCTGACCCGCTGACCGCCGACGAGATCATCGCCGCCGAGCTCAAGCGCCACGGCGTGGACTACGTGATCATGGCCGGCTACATGAGGATGGTCCACGCGCCCATCCTCGAGACCTTCAAGAATCGCGTCGTGAACCTGCACCCCGCGCTGCTGCCGAGCTTCAAGGGGGCGCACGCCATCCAGGACGCCTTCGACTACGGCGTCAAGGTGACGGGCGTGACGGTGCACTTCGCGGACGACAGCTACGACTGCGGCCCCATCATCGCGCAGCGCCCGCTCGCCGTGCAGGAGGGCTGGGACGTAGACGAGCTCGAGGCGCACATCCACGAGATCGAGCACGAGCTCTACCCCGACACCATCCAGCTGCTCGCCGAGGGCCGCGTGCACGTCGAGGGCCGCAAGGTCGTGATCGACCCCGCGTAGGCGAGGGTCTCGGGGCGAGGAGGGCGCCGGCGGGCATGCGCACGCCGGCGCCGCGAAGGGAGCAGCATGGCAGCACGGGTGGGCATCATCGGCGCGAGTCACGTGGGGGCCCACGTGGCCGACGCCCTTCTCCGCCAGGGACTTGTGAGCGAGCTCCTCTTGTGCGACAAGGACGTGGCGCTGTGCCGCGCCCAGGTCAACGACCTCCTCGACGCGATGGCCTTCTACCCCCACGCCGCGCGCGTCGTGGGGGTCGACGCGCGCTACGAGGAGCTGGCCGGCTGCGACGTGGTCGTGAACGCCGCCGGGCACGTGGCCGCGGCGGCCGAGTCGCGCGACGGCGAGCTCCACGTGACGACGGACGAGGTGCGCACCTTCGCCCGGCGCGTCGCCGACGCGGGCTTCGGGGGCGTCTGGGTCAGCGTCTCCAACCCCAACGACGTCGTGGCGCTCGCCATCCAGAGGCTGACCGGGACCGAGCCGGGACGCGTCATCGGCTCGGGCACCACGCTGGACAGCGCGCGCTTCAGGCACGCCCTGTCCAGCGCCACGAGACTCGACCCCCACTCGGTCAGCGCCCTCATGCTGGGCGAGCACGGCCTCGGCGAGTTCGCGCTCTGGTCGCACGTCTCCTTCGGCTCGCTCGCGCCCGCCGAGGTCGAGCGCGCCCTCGGCCTCGAGCTCGACCGCGACGCGCTCGAGGAGGAGGCCCGCCGCGGCGGCTACGTCACCATGTCGGGCAAGCGCTGCACCGAGTACTCCATCGCCAGCGGGACGGTCGAGGTCGTGAGGGCCGTCCTCAATGACACCAAGCTCCTTACCCCGGTCTCTACCTACATGGACGGCTCCGCCTACGGCGTGAGCGGCATCTACGAGTCGCTGCCGTGCGTGATCGGCGCCGGCGGGGTGGAGCGGGTCGTGGTGCCCGAGATGAGCGAGGCCGAGGTCGCCAAGTGGCACGAGAGCTCCAGGCGCATCGCCGACAACGTGCGCCAGGTGGCCTGGCTCGCCGCCCTGTGCGAGAAGATCGAGGCGTAGCGCCGGCCTCGGCGCCCTAGCGCCCGTCGCCGCGCACGAGGGTCGCGACGGTCTCGACGTGCTTGGTGTGCGGGAACAGGTCGACGGGCGCGAGCGACTCCAGGCGATAGCCGCCCTGGCGCAGCTCGTCGAGGTCGCGCCTCTGGGTCTCGGGGTTGCAGCTCACGTACACGACCCGCCTCGGCGCGAGGTCGACCACGCCCCGGAGGAACTCCGGCGTCGAGCCCGCGCGCGGCGGGTCCAGGATCACCACGTCGGGCGCCCCCGCGCCGTTGGGGGCCACGAGCGAGCGCATGTGGTGGGTGGCGTCGTCTGCGACGAACCCGCAGCGGTCCTCGAGGCCGTTGGCGCGGGCGTTCCGCTGGGCGCACGCGACGGCCCCCGGGACGGACTCGACCCCCGTGACCTCGATGCGCCTCCCCTCGCGCGCCGCGGCGGCCGCCGCGCAGATGCCGATGGTCCCGGTGCCGCAGTAGGCGTCGAGCACGCGAATGCCGTCCTCGAGGCGGGCTCCGGCGATGGCGAGCGAGTACAGGCGCTCCGTCTGGGCGGGGTTCGTCTGGTAGAAGCTCGTGGGACCTATCTCGAAGGTGCATCCCAGCAGCTTGTCGTGCATCACCCCGGGGCCGAAGAGCGTGCGGCACTGCCGGCCGAGGATGGCGTTGGTGCGCCTGGTGTTGACGTTCTGCACGATCGTGGTCAGCTCGGGATGCCGCTCGCGCATGAGGGAGACGAACTCGCGCGAGCGCGGCAGCTCCCCGTTCGTGACGACCACGAGCATCGTCTCGTCCGTGGCCCAGCCGCTGCGGACGACGGCGTGCCTGAGCGTGCCCTGTCCGCGGTCCTCCGCGTAGGGTCTGATGCCCAGCCCGTCCGCGACGCGCGCCACGTCGTTCAGGACCTGCCTTAGGCCCGCGTCCTCGACGAGGCAGCCGTCGCAGCGGACGATGCGGTGCGTGCCGGCGGCGTAGAAGCCCGCCCTCATGTGCGCGCGTCCGTGACCGTGCCGCTGGGCGCGCGAGGGGCCGGGTGCGTAGGGGCTGGCGGCCTTATGACGGAAGCCCACGGGCTCCTCCATGCCACAGACGGGCGAGAGCTCCGCCCCGTCCTCGCCCAGCACGTCCGCGAAGAGGCGCTCCATCGCCTCCTGCTTGCGCCTCAGCTGTATGGGGTAGGGGACCGCGAGCCACTCGCAGCCACCGCACTGACGCGCTATCGGGCAGGTGTAGGTCTTGTATCCCATGCCAACCAGTGTAGACGAGCGCCCGCGCCGCTGCGACCGCGCCGCTCCGTCACGGGCTCCTGTGAAGATTCTGCACAGCAAATGCGACACATCGGATGGATAAGAGACGTGGGCGGCGCAAAAGGTTTCGTTATTAGCTCCGCACGAGAGGTCGCTTAACGTCGCATTCGAAGTTAAGCGCACGGCATGTGCAATTACTCCCCGAAGAGAGTAGACTGACGGCATTTGCTGGGACAGGCGCGTCCGTCGTACAGGATACGCAGGCAGGAGACCGTGCGGACGCCTCGCGCACCATCCCGACAAAAGCAGCGCGGCGCATCCCTTTCCGGTCGCCCAAAGCCGTTGCAACCAGCCTTTCGGGCGGCGCGCCGCCCGGGTCGTCAGAGGGACGACCGGAGAGAAAGAGGTAATCGTCATGCAGTCCAAGATCGCGCACGCGGCGGAGCGGAAGGCCTTCAGCGTCGTCATCGACCAGGCGCTCAAGGCGGCCTCCGGCGAGGACCGTGCCGAGAAGGTCGACAAGGTCGTCGACATGGCCGGCAAGCTCCTCAAGGACACGGCCCCCGGCGTCGTTCGCGGCCTCAAGACCGCCCTCTACCCCGGTGGCAAGTGGGAGGACTTCCTGTTCGACGTCATCGACAACACCGACCCGCACGTCTTCAAGACCGCGATCATGAACGGCGGCTACGAGGCCGCCTTCCGCGGCCTGCGCACCTGCACCGAGAACGCCGCCAAGAACGGCTGCAACGTGCCCTGGATCATCCTCTTCGACCCGACGAGCGCCTGCAACAAGCACTGCGTGGGCTGCTGGGCCGCCGACTACGGCAACCGTCTCAACCTCACCTACGACGAGTGCGACAAGCTCATCACCGAGGCCTCCGCTCTCGGTACCCACCTGTTCATGCTGACCGGCGGCGAGCCCCTCGTCCGCAAGGGCGACGTCCTCAAGCTGGCCGAGAAGCACAACGACTGCATCTTCAACATCTTCACCAACGCGTCGCTGGTGGACGAGGCCTTCTGCCAGAAGGTCCAGGAGCTCGGCAACATCGTCTTCTCCGTCTCCCTCGAGTCCTACGAGGCCAGCGTCAACGACGGCCGCCGCGGCGACGGCTCCTTCGAGGAGGTCATGCGCGCCTTCGACCTCATGAAGAAGCATGGCCTGCTCTACGGCACCTCCACCTGCTACACCCGCGCCAACACCGAGCGCGTCTCCTCCGACCAGTTCTTCCAGCTCCTGGTCGACAAGGGCTGCCGCTGGGCCTGGTACTTCCACTACATGCCCGTCGGCGAGGGCGCCAGCGCAGACCTCATGCCCACGCCCGAGCAGCGCGAGTACATGTTCCACCGCATCCGCGAGGTCCGCGGCTTCGAGGGCGGCTACCCCATCTTCGCGATGGACTTCCAGAACGACGGCGAGTACGTCGGCGGCTGCATCGCCGGCGGTCGCGTGTACTGCCATGTGAACGCCCGCGGCGACGTGGAGCCCTGCGTCTTCATCCACTACTCCAACGCCAACATCCGCGACGGTTCCTGGCTCGACTGCCTCAAGCAGCCGATGTTCCAGGCCTACCGCTCCCGCTACCCCTGGAACGACAACATGCTCCAGCCCTGCCCCATGCTCGAGAACCCGACCATGCTGCCCGAGATGGTCAAGGAGGCCGGCGCCCACTGCACCGAGTACGTCACCCCGGTCACCCCGGAGAGCATCGAGGAGCGCACCGCGCCCTACGCAGCCAGCTGGGCGCCCACGGCCAACAAGCTCTGGCTCGAGGAGCATCCCACGGGCAAGAAGATCTACGCCGACAAGATGTCGACGGTCTCGCAGGATGAGAAGGGTCGCATGCTCATGGAGATGGACACCGAGAACGAGGCCGTCCTCGACTAGGTGTCGGCGACACGTCATTGCGAAGGGGCTCGCGCGAAGGCGCGGGCCCCTTTTTCGTGTCGCCACGTCGCCCGTCCGCAGGCTTGCCGCACTCGCGCCTCGTGCCCCCGTGTGCCACCACGTCAGGCCCCGGCCCGCGCGCCACACGCAGCGTCAATGGTACTCGACTTCAGGCGCCCGCAGGAGGGCCCGGCCGTCGACGTTTGATGACAACCGCCAACCCGACGCGCGCCGCAGGGTCGCTGCCGCCTTGGGTAAGGTCTTGGTTATGCGCTTGGGACCCGCTTCCGAGGCGCACCGATGCGTGGCAATGTGGCAGGGCGATAGCCGAGGTGTGGCCGCGTCCGCGTTCCGGGCCTGTGGCCGTCGCCGACCTGAGCAGCTCAAGGAGGCATCACATGGCAGGCAGAGTCGAGAAGGTAAAGAACGTGGTCCTTGTGGGCCAAGGCGGCGTGGGCAAGACCATGCTGGCCGAGGCGATGCTGCACCTCACGGGAAGGACCACCCGCCTGGGCGGTCACGCCGGCACAAAGCCCACGCTCGACTACGACGCGGAGGAGGGTTCCCGCGGCTTCTCCATCTCCACGACGATCGCGCCCGTGACCTGGGAGGACACGCGCATCAACGTGCTCGACGCGCCCTGCTACCCCGATTTCGTGGGCGACGCCTACGCGGCGATGAGCGCCGGCGAGACGACGCTGTTCATGGTCGACTCCACCGGCCCGCAGACGACCACCACCCGCCTCTGGTTCGCCGCGGACGAGCTCTCGGTGGCGCGCGCCGTCTTCGTGAACCGCCTGGACAAGGACGACGCGGACTTCGACCTGGCCATGGAGTCGCTGCGCGAGCACTTCGGCAACCGCCTCGGCGCCGTCACGATCCCCATGGGGACCGGCTCGGCGTTCTCTGGCGTCATCGACGTCGTGCACCAGAAGGCGCGCCGCCTCGTGGACGGCAAGCCCGAGGTCACGGACGTTCCCGCCGAGTTCGCCGACGCGGCAGCTTCCGCCCGCGCCGACCTCGTCGACCTGGTCGTCGAGGTGGACGACGAACTCATGATGAAGTACCTCGAGGGCGAGGAGATAAGCGAGCAGGAGCTCGAGGGGCTTCTCGCCCGCGCGCTGCGCGAGCGCGTCTTCGTGCCCGTGTTCGCCGGCTCCTGCGTCAAGGAGGAGGGCGTCGTCTCGCTGCTCGACGCCATCGTCAACTGGTTCCCGACCATGGCGGACTTCGGGCGCATCCCGCTGGTCAACGGCGAGCAGCTCGACATCTCCCCGGACGACGACCGCCCCGTCGCCTTCGTCTTCAAGAGCCTCAACGACCCGCAGAACGGGCGCCTCTCCTTCCTCAAGGTGCTTGCGGGCACGCTGGAGCCCGGCCTGGAGCTGACGAACGCCCGCACGCGCAAGGCGGAGCGCCTCGGCCACCTCTACCTCATGTGCGGCAAGGAGACCCAGGACGTGAAGTCGGCCGCCTCCGGCGACATCGTTGTCGTGCCCAAGCTCGAGGCCATCACGGGCGACACCCTCTCGGTCACGGGCAAGGTCGAGGCGGCGCAGTTCCGCTTCCCCAACTCGCTCTACCGTATCGCCATCGAGCCCGACAAGCGCGGCACCGAGGACAAGCTCTACACCTTCCTGGACAAGGCCGCGGACGCCGACCCGACCCTCAAGGTCGAGCGCGTCGAGGACACCGGCCAGACGGTCATCTCCGCGATCGGCGAGGCGCAGGTCAGCGTCCTGCTCGACCGCCTCGAGGACCGCGTGGGCATCACGGCGCACACCGTGAAGCTCAAGATCCCCTATCGCGAGACGATCCGCCGCGTCGCGAGCGCCGAGGGACGCCACAAGAAGCAGACCGGCGGCGCCGGGCAGTTCGGCGACTGCTGGCTGCGCGTTGAGCCCAACCCTGGGCAGGGCTACGAGTTCGTGGACGAGGTCGTCGGCGGCCACATCCCGCGCAACTTCATCCCCGCCATCGACAAGGGCGTCCGCGAGACCATGGCCGACGGCGTGCTCGCCGGCTACCCGATGATCGACATCAAGGTCGCGGTCTACGACGGCTCCTACCACCCCGTCGACTCCAACGAGATGGCCTTCAAGACGGCCGCCCGCATCGGCTTCCAGAAGGCCGTGGGCCAGGCGGAGCCCGTCCTGCTCGAGCCGATGGCGCACCTCGAGATCACGGTGCCCGACAGCTACGCCGGCTCCGTGATGGGCGACATCTCCGCCTCCCGCGGCCGCGTGGAGGGCATGACGGCCGCCACCGGCTCCGAGGCGGGGTACACGACCATCGAGGCGACCGTGCCCTACGCCGAGGTCACCGACTACTCCACGCGCCTGCGCTCGCTCTCCCGCGGCACGGGCGAGTTCGAGCTCGAGCTGAGCGGCTACGAGCAGGTGCCGCACGACGTGCAGCAGAGGCTCGCCGAGGAGTACCAGGAGAGGCGCGCGGCAGGCGAGAGGTAGCGCGCCGCTCCGCCAAGGTCCAGCCGATCCGGGCCCGCCGCCCCCGCCCTGGGGTGGCGGGCCCCCTCAGTCGCCGCGCACGCCACCGACCGCTACACGAGCTCGTGGCAGTGGGCGTCTCGGGCCGTGGCGCACATGTGGTCGTAGGAGGGGAACTCCAGCTCGTCGCGCAGGGAGGCGCGCGCCACGATGAAGTCGAGCGACTCGTTGGGCAGGGTCACGCCGAGGTGGCGGCAGAGCTCGCGCACGGCCTCGTCGAAGGCCGCGACGCTCGCCACCTGGGCGCAGGTGACGCAGACGACCTTGAGGTCGAGCAGGTTGGGCACGGTCAGGGAGTGCAGGTCCCTCCAGGAGGGAGGGGTCTCGCCCACGTACTGGAGGGCCACGCCCCTGTCCGGCCAGCACAGGTCGTAGGCCTCGTAGGGGCCCTCCGTGCTCGGTGCGTCCGGGGCGTCGGTCTCCGTCAGCTGGTAGTCGACCCCGATCATGGGCCTCTCGAGGCCATAGCCGCCCATCTCGCGCGGGAGGGTCAGGAGCAGGAAGAGGTAGCTCGCCATGGGGCTGTGGGACCCCTCGGCCACGAGCGCGAGCGCGTCCATGGCCTGGTCGTATCCAGGCAGGCCGCGTGCGCCTCGCAGGTAGGCCTTGAGCCCGCGTATCGTGCAGACGCTGTCCCCGAAGACGCGGTAGTTGCGGGGGTCGTCGAGGTGGTCGGTGGCGTAGAGCCCGCAGAGCTCCATGCCGAGCTGGGCGAGCCGGCGGGGGGCGAGCTCTGAGGCCTTGCGGAGGTAGAGGAACTCCGGGGTGCTCATCTGACGCCCCCGGACGATTCGCACGGAGCCCTCGGGCAGGCGTTCGTCCCAGGGCACGATCTCCTCGTCTCCAAAGTCGGCCTCGTCCCCGAAGTCCGCTTCGTCCCCGTAGCCGGTCTGATCAACGCAGACGTCCGCGAACGCGTCCTCGAGCTCCCCGAAGGCCGCGGGGCCCTCCTGCGGGAAGTCGAGGCCGCCCAGGGCGCCGAGGCGCCAGGGCACCCCGTCGGCGTCCGGGGAGAGCTCGTCCCCCGCGTCGGTCGCGAGGTTGGCTCCGAGCGCCTGGCTCAGGTGGCTCACGACCTCCTGACACCCCTCGTAGCTCTCCAGCTGGGCCGTCGTGACGTGGATGACCGTCCAGTCGTCGGGTCCGTCGAACGGCTCCGACGCCGGGTCGTCGTCTATCTGGAGCGCGACTTTCTCCTTCGACCATACGAGCGCCATGGGCTCCTCCTCACGATGCGGGTGAACGTGAGGGGAACTCTAGCGCGCCGGAGGGGGAGAGACCTTGCCTGGGCCTGCGGAAAGCTGGCACGAAGCTTGTCGTACGGGCCAACCCACCTGCGGCGGGGCTTCTCGGCTTGCAGGCGGGTGACCTTGCTGGCGACCCTGCGCGCGACCCTCCGTGGCCTAGTGGGCGATCGAGTTCCTGCGGGCCTTGTCCTCGGGGGAGAGCGCGTCGATGGCGTCGAGCTTGGCGCGGTAGTAGCGCGCGGGCAGGGGGTCCTTGAGCAGCGGACGGAAGAGCTGCAGGTACTGGACGCCGGAGTGCGAGTTTATCTCCATGATGCGGGGGCCGTCCGGGGTGATGCCCACGTCGTAGCCGAGGTACTCGACCGGGCCGAGCGCTAGCGAGACCTGACGGAGCATCTCGAGGACCTCCGACCAGCACGAGATCCGACCCTCCACGGGCGCGCCGCTGTCGGGGTGGGTGGGGCAGTCCTCGACGCGGGCGGGGTAGACGAGCTTGGCGTCGCCGAAGCGGCCGCTCTCGAGGTCCACGTAGGCGTTGAGCGAGCAGATGTCCGCCCTGTCGGGGATCTGGTAGTTGGGGGTCGAGCCGCTCTTGTCCGCGCCGACCGAGAAGCGCAGGTAGTCGGCGATGGGCGTCGGCGAGACGCCGTCGGGGTTGACCACGATGACGCGGAGGGTGTGGATCAGCGGGTCGATCCTCGCCAGGTCCTCGGAGGGGCGGATGAACTCGGTGAAGACGTAGTTGGGGTGTGTGCGGACGAAGTCCTTGACGCCCTCCTCGGAGGCCTCGCGGGCGTCGACGGCGAAGGAGCGCCCGTCGAAGGACAGGCGGTGGAAGCCCACCGCCATGGCCCCGTTGCAGGGCTTGCAGGCGAGCTCCCCGACCTCGCGCAGGGTCTCGACGAAGCCCTCCAGGCTGGGACCGGCGGCGCAGTCGGGCCCAGGTACCAGGCGCGACCTGGCGGTGTAGTAGTAGTACCTGGGCATGAACCTGTCGGCGGGCGTGCCCGCGAGCATGTACTTGAGGGTCAGCTTGTCGTTGATCCAGATGCGCTGCCAGTCGTTGAGCGGCCACATCTTGCAGAAGTCGTAGTCGGAGATGTAGTCGCCGACCGTCTCCGGGGTGAGCCCGTAGCTGTAGGCGCTCATGGCGTAGTAGCCCTCGGAGTGCGCCCACCTCAGGTAGTCCTCGTCGAAAAGGCCGCTCGTGAGCTCGTCCGCCATGGTGTCGAGGTACTCGTGGGCCATCCTCTCGGCGAAGCCGTCCGCGAGGAGTGACTCGAGCGAGTTGTCCTTCATGATCGTGCCTCCGAAGACTGGGTGTCACGTGCGAGGCGCCCCGCCGCGCAGCCCGGAGCGCGGGTCGCACGTGAGTCGCAGGTGGGTGCAAGGGTGCGGCAAGGCTCCTGTGGGCATTGGGCGCAGGAGGGGCCAGCGGCCGCGCAGCCCCAAAAGTATACATTAAGCTGAGAGGATGACATCCACCCCCAGGCCCGGACAGGGCCTGCTCGCACGGACCCGGCGCCCGAGCGACAGCGCCGAGCGCCTCGCCATCGGCTGGCTCGCGGGTCCGCAGCGCCACACACGCATCGGAGGCTCCACGGCATGGGCACAGCGCTGGTCACGGCAATCGGCTCGTTCTCCGCAGACATCGTCATCAAACGGCTGCACGCCGCGGGTGAGAAGGTCGTGGGGTCAGACATCTACGCCCGGGAGCTCGTGGCCGACGCCCTCTCCGTCGATGCCTTCTACCAGGCCCCCTACACCTCCGACCGCGAGCGCTACGCGAGCTTCGTCGCAGGGGTCTGCGAGGCCGAGGGCGTCGACTACATCTGCCCCCTGACCGACGTGGACGTGGACTTCTTCAACGCGGCGCGCGCCGAGGACGGCACCTTCGCCGGCGCCCTCGTCTGCATCTCGCCCGCCTCGTCGCTCGCGTACTGCAGGGACAAGCAGGCCATGGCGGGCTTCCTCGAGCGCAGCTCCTCTGGCGTCCGCGGCATCGAGACGCGCCCGCTCCCCTCGCTCGGCTCCGGCCCCGCGTCCTTCCCCGTGGTCGTGAAGCCAAAAGACGGCAGGAGCAGCCAGGGGCTGCGCTACGTCCACGACGAGCGCGAGTGGGCGGAGCTCTCCTCCATCCCCGACCCCGAGCGCTACGTCGTGCAGCCGCTCGTCGAGGGCCGCGTCGTCTGCGTGGACGTGGTCCGCGCCGCCGCGGGCGACGCCTGCGTGGCCGTGCCGCGCAGGGAGTACCTGCGTACGCTCAACGGCGCGGGCACCTCGGTCGAGGTCTTCCACGACTCCGACCTCGAGGCGGCCTCGTGCGCCCTTGCCGCCGAGCTGGGCGTCGTCGGCTGCGTGAACTTCGAGTTCATCGAGGAGGGGCCGGACGGGCGCGTGCCCGAGCCGGGCACGCCCTCCGCGCGCTTCTCGGCCGCCGACGCGGCCTGCGCCGCCGAGGCCGGCCGTGCGCCCGCGGCACCCGCGTCCTTCTCGCCCGAGGGGGCGGCTCGCGGAAGGGGTCTCTCCCGCTACCACTTCCTCGAGTGCAACCCGCGCTTCTCCGGGGGCGTGGAGTTCAGCTGCATCGCCGCCTACGACTGCGTGACCAACCACCTGCGCGCCTTCCGCGGCGAGCCGATCGAGCCCCTCGGTCCCTGGCGCGCGCAGTTCATAGCGCGCAAGTACGAGGAGTACGTGACGAGGCTGGAGGACTAGGTGGCCCACGACCTCAAGGCGACCACGGTCAGATCGCTCTTCTGGAAGCTCTTCGAGCAGGGTGGCTCCGCCGCGATCCAGCTCGTCGTGCAGATCGTGATGGCGCGCCTGCTCGCACCGGCGGAGTTCGGCATGCTCGCGATCATGACCGTCTTCGTGAACATCGGCAACGTGATCGTGCAGTCCGGCCTCAACACGGCTATCATCCAGTCGCCCGACCTCGACGAGGACGACTGCTCCACGGTCTTCTGGATGAGCCTGACCATCTCCTGCGTGCTCTACCTCGCGATCTTCGCCGCCGCGCCCGCCGTGGCTCAGTTCTACGCTATGCCCGCCATCGTCTGGCCGCTGCGCGCCCTCGTGCTCATCCTGATCGTGAACGCCTACAACGCGATCCAGGAGGCCCTGGTCGCGCGCCACATGGACTTCAAGAAGACCTTCCGCGCCACCGTGGCCGCCGCTGCGGTGTCGGGCGTCTCCGCCATCTCCGCGGCCGTCGCCGGCGCGGGCATCTGGGCGCTCGTGGTGCAGCAGCTCTCATTCCAGCTCACCAAGTGCGTCGTCCTCATGGCCGAGGTCCCCTGGAAGCCCCGGCTCGTGTTCGTGGCGGCGCGCGCGAAGACGATGTTTCGCTTCGGGTGGAAGCTGCTCGTCTCGGGCCTGATCGACCAGGGCTACACGAGCCTGTCCTCCCTGGTCATCGGACACCAGTTCACGGGCAGCGACCTCGGCTACGTCACCCAGGGCGAGAAGTACCCGCAGGCCCTGGGCATAGTCCTGGACGGCGCCATCCAGCCCGTCATGCTCTCGGCGGTCTCGCGCATGCAGGACGACAAGGCCCGCGTCAAGCGGCTCGCCCGGCGCGGGCTCAAGACGAGCACCTTCCTGATCGTGCCGGCCATGGGCGCCTTCGCTCTCGTCGCCCGCCCGCTCGTCGTGCTGCTCCTGGGCGAGAAGTGGCTGCCCGCCGTGCCCTTCCTGCAGATGTACTGCCTGATCTACGCCTTCCTGCCCATCCACACGACCAACCTGCAGGTGCTCAACGGCATGGGGAAGAGCGACGTCTTCCTCAGGCTCGAGGTCATCAAGAAGGGGATCGGCGTCGCCATGCTCTGCGTGACCGCCTTCGTGATCCACGACCTCAACGCCATCGTGGTCGGCTACATCATCAACAACGTGATCTCGACCTTCATCAACGCCGAGCCCAACCGCAAGGTCATCGGCTACTCCTACCTTGAGCAGGTGCGCGACATCTGCCCGGCCTTCGCGCTCACGGCCGCCTCGGCCGCCGTCGCCTACCCGCTCGCCCTTCTCGGCCTGCCGAGCCTCGCGCTGATTCTGCTGCAGGTCCTCGCGATGGGCGCCGCCTACCTGCTCATCGCCCGCCTCCTCGGGGTCGAGGAGCTCGCCTACCTCCTCGCCAACGCTCGCGCCTACCTCGCCGGCAGGCGCAAGTCCGACCAGGCGGGCGCGTAAGGGTACTATTAGGACCGAACACTCAGGGGCCGGCCTCGCACGAGGTCCGCCCGCGCGCCCCGGCGCGCCACGATCACGCAGAAGCATCGGAGCGTCCCCATGGCAGACAAGCCGTACGACAAGATCCTCGTCACCCGTTCCTCCATGCCTCCCCTCGAGGAGTACGTCGAGGAGATCGCCCCCCTCTGGCAGAGCCACTGGCTGACCAACATGGGCGCCGAGCACCAGAAGCTCGAGGTGGCGATCAAGGACTACCTCGGGATCGACAACATCGCGCTGTTCACCAACGGCCACTCCGCGCTCGAGTGCATCCTGGAGGCCATGGACCTCAGGGGCAAGGTCATCACGACCCCCTACAGCTTCGCCTCCACGACCCACGCGATCGTCCGCAAGGGGCTCGTCCCCGTCTTCGCCGACATCAAGCCGGACGACTACACGCTCGACCCCGCGAGCGTCGAGCGCCTCATCGACTCCAGCACCTGCGCCATCCTGCCGGTCCACGTGTACGGCAACATGTGCGACGTCGCCGCCATCCAGGAGATAGCGGACAAATATAACCTAAAGGTCATATACGATGCCGCGCATGCCTTCGGCGTGCGCCTCGACGGCACCTCCTCCGGCATGTTCGGCGACGCGGCGATGTACTCCTTCCACGCGACCAAGGTCTTCAACACCATCGAGGGCGGCGCGGTCTGCTTCAGGGACCCCGCGCTCCACGACCTTCTCAACCAGTGGAAGAACTTCGGCATCACGGGCACCGAGAGCGTCGAGTACGTGGGCGGCAACGCCAAGATGAACGAGTTCTGCGCGGCGATGGGCGTCTGCAACCTGCGCCACCTCGACGAGGAGATAGCCAAGCGCAGGCTCGTGGCGGAGCGCTACTGGGAGAGGCTCTCCGGCGTGGCGGGCGTCAGGCTGTGCCTGCCGCAGAAGGGGGTCACGCCCAACTACGCCTACCTGCCCGTCGTCTTCGAGGACGAGTTCGGCGCCACGCGCGACGACGTGTACGAGGCCCTTCTCGCCCGCGACATCCACGCGCGCAAGTACTTCTACCCCCTGATCAGCGACTACGAGTGCTACCGCGGCCACTTCGACTCCTCGAAGACGCCCGTGGCCCAGCACGTGGCCGCGCGCGTGCTCACGCTGCCGATGTTCGCCGACCTCGCCCTCGACGACGTCGACCTCATCTGCGACGTGGTGCTCGCCACGGCGCACAGGGGCTAGCGATGGGCGAGAAGGACCAGGAGGTCGAGGCGGCCTCGACGGGCGGGCAGGCGTCCGGGGTCGTTGCCGAGCCCGCTTCCGCCGCGCGCGAGCTCGAGCCCCTCGCGTCCGTCTGCATCCCCGTCTACAACCACGGGCGCTACATCGCCCAGTGCCTGCGCTCGCTGGCGGCCCAGAAGTGCGACTTCCCCTGGGAGGTCATCGTGGGCGAGGACTGCTCGCCCGATGACTCCCGCCAGGTGCTCGAGGGGCTGGAGCCGGAGTTGCCCCCCAACTTCAAGATCATCTACCGCGAGCACAACCTCGGGGCCGTCGGCAACGGCGAGGACCTGTGGCGGCGCGCCCGCGGCAAGTACCTCGTGAGCTGCGAGGGCGACGACTACTGGCTTTACGACCGCAAGCTGCAGACGCAGGTTGACTTCCTCGAGGCCCACCCAGACTACACGGCCTCCTTCACGCAGAGCGTCGTCGTCGACCAGGACTCCAAGCCCAACGGCGAGCGCTACCCCTCCTGCCCCGAGCCCGAGTACAGCTACCGCGAGTTCTTCTACTCCTGCATGCCCGGGCAGACGAGCAGCTACGTCTGCCGGCGCGAGGAGTTCTTCCGGGCGCTCGCCGACTTCAAGGCGCTCAAGGAGTACGACTTCTACATGGGCGACCGACGTAACGCCTTCCTCTGGCTGACGCTGGGCAGGGTCCAGTGCATCCAGGAGCCGTGGTGCGCCTATCGCCACGTGGTGAGCCAGGGGAGCAGCTACTCGGCCAACGTGAAGTTCGACGAGAAGTACGCGCGCAACGAGGTGGGCTTCGGCAAGTCCCTCGTCAAGTACGCGCTCGAGTACGGCGACCAGGAGGCCATAGAGACGGCCAAGAGGACCTACTACCGCTTCTGGCTCAAGTGGGGAGGCCGCCTACCCAGCCCCTACACCAGGCGGGAGTGCCTGCGCGCCATCATGCGCGAGAGGAGGTGGCCGAGCTACCTCCTGGCGCCGCTCCAGTGGTACTGGGTCCTCGGATTTCGCGTGCTGAGGGGGCGCCCGGTCGACCTGTAGCCGCCCGCGTCCGCACAAGAGCCAGGGAGGAATCCGTGAAGAAGATAGCCGTGTTCGGCACCCACGGCCTCGCGCAGGCGTTCGCGCGCAAGGCGCGGCTGCTCGGGGTCGAGTCCCACTGCTTTGCCCGCCCGCTGGACGACGCCACCCGCACCGCCTTCGACGTCTGCCACGAGGTGTCGCTCGCGGACGTGGACGCCCTCGTGCGGGAGTGCGAGGCCGCCGGCATCGACGGCGTGCTCCACACCTCTGAGTTCACCTTTCGTCCCGCCGCACTGGTGGCCGAGGCCCTGGGCCTCGACGGCAACCCCTCGAGCATCACGCGGGAGGGCGGCGGCATCACCGACAAGTTCCGCAACCGCGAGTGCTGCAGGGGCGTGCGCGGCCTCGGCAAGGTGGAGTACGAGCGCGTGCGTGACCTGCGCGAGGTGGGTGAGAGGTGGCGCGGCCGCTACCCCTTCATCATCAAGCCGACCGCCGAGGCGGGCAAGCGCGGCGTCTCGATCGTGCGCGACGAGGCGGAGCTCGCCAGCGCCGTGCGCTACACCGAGGGCGAGCCGAGCCGCAGCTCCGAGTACATCGTCGAGAGCCTCATCCCGGACGGCACCAACCTCTCGGTCGAGGGGCTGTCGTTCCGCGGGACCCACACCATCCTGCAGGTCACCAACGCGGTGATAGACACGGCCCACCACTGCGCGGAGCTCGGCCACCAGCAGCCGGCCCTTCTCGCACCGGGCATGCGCGAGAAGGTCGAGGAGCTCGACCGGCAGGTCCTGGACGCGGTGGGTGTCGTGACGGGGCCAACGCACACGGAGATGCGCGTGGTGGGCGACGAGGTGTACCTGATCGAAGTGAACGCCCGCGGCGGTGGCGACCTCATCTCCGAGCGGCTCGTTGAGCTCTCGACCGGCTACGACTACGTCTCCGGCATGATCCTGGCGGCCCTCGGCGACCTTGCGCCCATCGACGCGTCCTCGCTGGCCCACCACCACGCGGGCATCTGGTACGTGGCTGAGCAGACCGCCTACCTCCAGCCCGTCCTCGAGGAGAGCGCGCACGCGCCCTGGTGCGTGATGCGCCACGTGGCCCCCGGCCCGCTCACGCTCCTCACGCACAACGGGCAGGACCACAGCTACTTCGTCTACCGCTTCGAGGGCGCCTGCCCCGAGTGGGTCTTCGAGCAGCAGCTCCGCAGGTAGCGCCCCTGCCTGCTCACGCCGGCGCCCTGCCCGCCCGTCGCGCCGGCCGTCCTTCTCGCCCAGCCGGGCCGGCTACCACTTGATGTCGACGTGGAGCTTCCTGATGGCGAAGGAGTAGGCCCAGAGGAAGGGTCGCATCAGGTGGGCGCGATAGAAGCGCTGGGCCACCAGCAGCTTCTTGAAGGCGCTCCCGTGCGCCCTCGCGTAGGCGCCGTTGATGTAGGGGGACCGGCGCCAGGTCGGGAAGCTCTCGTCCAGGTAGCGCGTGATGTGCGCGAGCTCGGCCTTGAGGTCCACGTCGGCGTTGGCCGAGAGCCGGAAGGGCATGGACACCCCGAGGTGCTCGAAGGCGACCGCGTCGAGGGCGGCCATGAGCGCGGGCGGGCACCCCGCCTGCACGTAGTCGGCCCGGATCTCTCGCATCATGCGCAGCACAGCCTCCACCTGATCCTCGGTGACCGTGTTGATCATCGAGTCCGCATGCACCATGTAGTGGACGAGCGAGCGCGGCGCGAACGCGACCGGGCGCGTGCACCTGGTGTAGGCGAGGAGCGTGAGGGCGAGGTCCTCTAGGATGGGAGGGGTCTCCGAGAGGCGCGGCAAGGTGGCGAGGACCCCTCTGCGGAAGGCCTTGTTCCAGGCCGCGGGGTTCACCTCGACGATGCGTCCGGGGTCGGCCTCCAGGGTGAACGGCGTCCGCTCGTCGCAGAACTCGCGCGAGAGGACCCTGCCCGTTGCGAGGTCCGTGCGGGAGAAGCCGCAGACGACGACGTCCGCGTCCTCGGCGACGGCGGTCTCGTAGAGCGTCCTGGCGAAGTCGGGCTCCACGCAGTCGTCGCTGTCGACGAAGGCGACGTAGTCGCCGCGCGCGGCATCGATGCCGGTCCAGCGGGCGTTCCAGAGCCTGCCGTTGTCCCGGTGCAGGGCGCGGACCAGGTTGGGGTAGCGCCGCTCGTAGTCCTGCAGGATACCGAGGCAGCCGTCAGGCGAGCCGTCGTCCACGCCGATGACCTCGATGCCGTCCATGTCCTGCGCAACGAGCGAGTCCATGCACGTGGGAAGGTAGCGCTCCGTGTTGTAGCAGGGCACGACGATGCTGAGCTTGCACCCGGCCTGCGGCTGCGCTGGCTGGCTCACCTCTTACCTCCCGTGTCGACGCGCGGCCCGGGGCCTGCGCAAGGGACTCCTATACTATCGTTGGGCTGGCGCCTGTGCCCCTCACCGGGGCCGTGGCCTGCCAGCCTTCACAAAACCCGGACCGAGAAGGACGTGACGCCCATGCCCCACGCCAAGAGCAAGCCCGAGGTCGCCGTAGTCATGTCCACTTACAACGGCGCACGCTATCTCGAGGAGCAGGTCGAGAGCATACTTGCACAGGAGGGCGTCGACGTACGGCTCTACGTCCGCGACGACGGCTCGACCGACGGCACCGTCGAGAAGCTCGAACGATGGGCCAGCGCGGGCACCCTCGAGCTTCTCGATGGCGGCAACCTCGGCGTGACCCGCTCCTTCCTGCTCCTCGTCTCCCAGGTGGCGGAGCGTCATCCCTACGTGGCGCTGGCCGACCAGGACGACGTGTGGCACACCAACAAGCTCCTCCGCGCGACGACGCGCCTCTCCGAGCTCGACCCATCCCTGCCTGCGGCGTACTGCAGCGAGTACACCTACTGCGATCAGGACCTGGTGCCGAGAGGCCGCTCGCACCTCAACCGAATCGGCGTCGACTTCCAGCGCATGCTCTACGAGAACGTGACCTCGGGCAACACCATGGTCATGAACCAGCTCCTGGCCCGTGCCGTCTCGCGGGCGGGGCTGGAGGGCGTCTACACGCACGACTGGTGGGTGTCCCTCGTGGCCACTGCCATCGGCACCCTCGTCTTCGACGACTTCTCGTCGCTCGAGTACCGTCGCCTGTCCAACAACGCGAGCGCGAGCGGTCGTGGGGCAAAGGAGGTGCTGGCCAACCGCGTCAGGCGCTACGTCGCCGGCGACGAGCTCGGCTTGGTGACGCGCCAGCTCGAGAAGCTCCGCGACGAGTACTGGGACCGGATGCCCGATGACAGGCGGCGGCTCCTCGCGCACTTCCTCGAGGACGACGGCCTCTCCAAGGCCCGCACGCCTGGCAGGCTCCGTCAGAGCGAGCGCGACGAGGTTGCCCTGAGGGCGCTCTTCCTCCTCGGCAGGCTCTAGGCAACCCCGGGCGCCCCTGGGGTCCCGTCGACCTTCTCGCGGCACTCGCGAGTCCTAGGCCTGGGTCCGCGCGTCCTTCTCGCCTGCGCGCCCGTCCGAGCGACCTTCCGTGGACGAGCGGCCGGCCGTGGCGTCCCCGAGGGCTACCTCCTGGGCGAGCTCCTCGACCTTGTGCCTGAGCATGGATATCTCGATGGAGTTGGTGAAGATCTTGACGAGCAGGAGCGCCACGATCACGAGGAAGACGAAGTTGCTGGGCGAGATGAACCCGAGCGCCTGCGACAGGCGGATGAAGACGCCCGGGAAGATGGCGGCGATGAGCAGCAGGACGGAGAGCAGCACCCAATAGATGGCGTCCTGCATGAGGATCTTGTTGCGCCTCACGCGGGTGATGATGAACCAGAACGCCAGTAGGGCGCCGACGAGCAGCAGGATTCTGAGCGAGAGAGACATCGTGCTCCTATCTGAGCCACTGGAAGAGCAGGATGGAGAGGCAGGTCCGCGACATGTAGCGGACGACGTTGCCGAGCTTGAGATAGCTCTCGCCGCCCTGGCGCTCGCGCATCTCGCACGGCACCTCCGTGACCTTGCCGCCCTTGCGCGCGACGAGCGCGATCGTGTCGGGCTCGGGGGCCACGTCGAAGCCCGTGGCGAACATCTCGATCATCCTACGGTTGTACATGCGCATGCCCGAGGTGGGGTCGGTGACGAGCACTCCGGTCGTGACCCGGATGAGCCAGGTGATGAGCCTGGAGCCGGCCGCACGGGCGCCCGCCGGACCCCCGCCTGCGAGCGCGCGCGAAGCGATCACGATGTCGGAGTCGGTGACCGCCATCTCCTCCGCCATGGGGGCGATGTATTGGGGCAGATGTTGTCCGTCGGCGTCGAACTGCACGACGGCGTCGTAGCCCCGGCGGTATGCGTACTTCATCCCGGTGCGGAACGCCGAGGTCAGGCCGGTGTTTATCGGCAGGCTGACGCCGTTCAGTCCGCGCTCCCGGATGATCTGGCCGGTTGCGTCCGAGGAGCCGTCGTCCACCACGAAGTAGTCCACCTGCGGGCAGGTCTGCTCGAGCCCGCGGACGGTGTCCTCGAGGCAGGCCTCCTCGTTGTAGGCGGGTATCACGGCAAGTACTCTCATGGTTGCTTCCTAGGGGCGTGGGGTCGCGCCTCGGCGGCGCCTCTCGCGTGGGGTCCATCCGTGGTCGCCCACCGCCAACCCAGTCTATCAGGAGGGTGCAGGAAAGGTGACAGCGGCCCTCCGAACTACTTGTCTATTCTATACAGGGCGAGGTCGCCCTGGGCCAGGACGAGCGTGAAGCCGGGCGTCTCGCGGGTGATCGAGGTGATGCCCGAGAAGCTCTCGGGCTTGTAGCCGCCGCGCCCGCCGATGAAGGAGCCCTCGGAGTTCACCGTGCTCATCACGAGCACGTAGCGGGCTCCCGTGGCGGCGACGGCCTCCCGTACTTGCTCGTCAGTCGCGATGTCGCGAAGCCTCGTCCTGATGAGGAAGCTCTCTTGGGTCTCGGATGAGTCGTCGGGGGAGTCGCCCGGTCTGGCGCCGAGGTCGCGGAAACCGTCTATCTTGCGGTAGTAGCAGCGCAGCCCGGTGTAGCCGTAGGCGAAGTAGCTGCCGTCGATGGGGTTGTTGATCACGAGGTCCTCTGGGCCCACCACCTGCTGGACCTCCTTGAGGAACTCCTGCTCGTTCAGGGCGATGGGGACGTTGGACTGGCAGGTGCGGTCGAAGTGGTCGCGGAAGTCGCCGAAGGGCGTGTGCACGCTGGGACTCTGCTGCTCGAGCATCACGTACTCCTGCACGTCGTCTGAGTTGCGGAGGATTCCCGAGTCTTGGATGGCCTCGTCCTGGGAGTGGAAGCTGCCCGGCAGGATGAGGTTGTTCGAGAAGGTCAGGAAGGCGTAGAGCACCACGCAGGCGACGGTCACCACCCTGGCGTGCGTCCGGTGCGCGCGCCAGGCGTTGTAGTGCTCGACACCCGCGAGAAGGAGCCCGAAGGCCCACTCTATGCCGAACGCGGCGAGTGGCACGGCGGCCAGCACCGCCATCGCCGCGAGCCGGTTGGGGTCGGTGTACCACACGCCGCAGACGAAGTTGCGGAGCCCGCCCGACATCACCGCGCCCATGAAGACGATCGCGCAGGTCGCGAGGTAGCTGAAGGGGAGCCAGCGCAGCCTCTCGGAGTAGAGGCACCTGACGGCGCCCACGATCACGAAGGCGGCCAGCGGGGCCTGGATGGCGTAGTCGTAGGAGCCCATGAAGGAGTAGCTCAGCCCTACGATGTCGACGAGGCCCTGGAAGGGGGTCGTGAAGGCGCCGCGTTCGAACTCGAAGAGGCCGTGGAAGGCAGGGAGGCGCCAGAAGGCGTACCAGCCCGCGAGCACCACGAGCATGAAGGCGGCGATTCCGAGGGCGGCCCTCGGGGTGGCACCGCGACCTGGGCGCCCCTCGTGCGCTCGACGCCAGATGAGCGCGATGCAGAACGGGACGAGGATGACGACGGCGGTGAAGACCGTGTTGGGGTGCAGCAGGACCTGGCCGACAAGGGACAGGAGGAAGGCGGCGATCAGCCTGGCCGCCTCGCCGCGCCCCCTGTCCCGGGCGAGGAAGGCTACGAAGAGGGCTATGGGGAAGGGGATGGTGCAGAACCCCGCGAGGTTGGGGTAGACGCCGCCGAAGATGAGCAGGAGCCACGGGAAGGCGACGAAGGAGACGCAGGCGAGAGCGCCCGCGTGCACCGTGCGCGGGGAGTCGGGGAAGAGCGCGACCATGAGGGGGAGCATCGCGAGGGGGTAGACGAGGGAGGTGAAGAAGTAGTTCGCCGCATTCACGACGTAGCCGGTGTCGACGCCGGTCATCTGCAGGACGAGGGCGCAGAGCGCATGGTACCCGGCGGGGTAGAAGCCTGCGCCCGGCACGGGGTTGATGGCGGCGTCCTGCACGGCGAGGTAGAAGGACACCCCGAGGGAGGAGAAGCGGCCCGACTGAGCGAAGGACTGGATCGCGTTGAGGTGGAAGGGGACGTCCGAGAGCTGGATGAGGTAGTCCGCCCAGGGGAGGCGCCCCACGAAGAAGAAGTAGCCGGCGACGAGTCCCATGACCAGGTAGGCCAGCACGTCTACGAGGGAGATCTTCGCAAGGTGCGCCTCGGCGAGGGGTCCGCGCGCCCCCTTGCGGCCAGCGAGGCGCTCGGCTGTGAGCACGATCGCGGGCACGGCGACCGCCGGAGCGAGGACGCTCGCGGGCGAGCAGACGACGCCCGCGAGGGAGTAGACGGTGCCCAGGAGGTTGATGACGGAGACGCCCAGGAGGGGCGCGCCGCAGGCGGACCACGCTCGCGGCAGGCCGAGCGCGCGGAGCGCGAGGTATCCCGGGACGCACGTCACGAAGGCGTAGACGAGGCAGATGAGGGCGAGCAGGCGCATGGTCCCCTCGATTCGGGCAGGTGGGGTTCAGAAGCATATGCGCCCATCGTAGCAGAGGCAGACGGCCTCCCGGGCAGCGTGGGCGCCTCCGAGGCGGCGAAGTGTGGAGCCGGAGGGCAGAATAAGGCCTGCCTGACACCACTCTGATACCATTACTCTGGCTCATTGTTTCACATCACATTGGAGGCTACATGGGCTTCGAGAGCTATAACCCGCGCACTTCACTGAAGAGGATGATAGTCGCAGGCACCGCAGCTGCCGCCCTCACCGCCGTCCCGGGCGTCGCGCTTGCGGCCGAGCCCGCCACGAGCACCACCGACCCCGCGCCCGCCACCGTACAGGCGCAGGACGCGTCCACCACCGCGACCGAGTCCGCTACCCCGACCGCCACCACCGCGGCCGAGTCCGCCTCGGCCCGCGAGGACAAGGCGGTACCCACTACCGAGACCGCGCCTGCGTCCGCTACCACTCCGCAGTTCGTCGGCGTCGCCAGCACGGCGACGACCCCGTCGGCCGAGGAGGCCGGCGAGGCGGCCACCGCCAGCGGCGACGCGACCTCCGCGTCCTCCTCGGACGCGACCGAGTCCGCCACGAGTGCCACCGCGGCGCCCGCCCCCTCGAACGCGCCGGCGGCCGAGGCCACGACCGCTGCCCCCACGTCCTCCTCGCCCACGGAGGCTCCCAAGTACGAGCGGCTCCTCGACGACGGCGACTACGCCATCGCGACCGACGTGGACTACTCCAAGGTGCTCGACGTCGAGAACGGCAACGCGTCCAACATGGCCAACGTACAGATCTTCGGCGCCAACAAGTCGGGCGCCCAGCAGTGGCACGTCACGTTCGATGACGCGTCCGGCTACTACACCTTCACCCTGAAGGGCACCAACGAGGTGCTCGACCTCAAGAACGGCGACCCCACCAGCGGCAACAACGTCTGGATCTACGAGAGCAACGGCACGCTGGCCCAGAGGTGGCTGCTCGAGCGCAACGGCAGCGGCTTCTACATCCTGAGCGCCAAGGACAAGGGCCTCGCGCTTGACGTCACCGGCGCCCGTAGCGAGAGCGGCACCAACGTCGAGGTCTGGTCCAAGAACGACAGCGGTGCGCAGAGGTTCCACTTCCTGACGCTGAACCCCAAATTCGACGAGCACAACAAGCAGACGCTCGCCGGCGGCGATGGCCTCTACACGGTCGAGCTGGCCAAGAACGTCGGCAAGGTCCTGGACGTCTCCTGCGACTCCAAGGACGACGGCGCCAACGTCCAGCTGTACTCCTCCAACGGCACGAACGCCCAGAAGTTCTACTTCGAGCAGGACGACGAGGGCTTCTACACCATCACGGTCGCGGGCTCCGGCAAGGTGCTCGACGTCGACTGCGGGGCGATCACCTGGGGCTCCAACGTCCAGCAGTTCACTGGCAACAGGACCGACGCGCAGAGGTGGGCGGTCAGGCGCAACGCCGACGGCAGCATCACCCTCGTCAACAAGGGCAGCGGCCTCGCCCTCGACCTCGTGGCGGGCGGCAGCGCGGACGGCACCAACCTGCAGACCTACGAGGACAACGGCACCGCCGCCCAGCGCTTTACGCTCAAGAAGGTCGACTACCTCAAGGACGGCATCTACAAGATCTCGAGCCTGGCGGACCTCAGCAAGGTGCTCGACATCAACGCGGCCTCCAGCGCGGACGGCGCCAAGGCGCAGGCGTACGAGTCCAACGACACGCTTGCCCAGCGCTTCGAGGTGAGCCTCAACGAGGACGGAAGCTTCCGCATCCGCACCGCGGCCTCCGGCGGCTTCCTCACCCAGTCCAGTGCGAACAGTACGGACGTCGTGCAGCGGGGCAACCACACCACCGCCGCCGTCGACATGAACACCTGGAAGCTCGTCTGGCAGGGAGGCTACTACACCGTCGTGAGGGCGGATACCGCCTCCTCGAGCGCGGCGGGCCAGAAGGCGCTCTCCCTTGAGGGAACGCAGAACGGCAAGGCCCTCAAGGTCGCCAGCAACACCGGCAGCTACGACCTCAAGCACTTCCTCTTCGAGCAGGCGAGCCTCATCAACGACGGCCTCTACGAGATCGTCTCGCGCCTCGGCCTCGACCTCGACGCCGCCGGCGCCGCCGCCACCTCGGGCACCAACGTGCAGATCTACGAGAAGAACAACAGCGTCGCGCAGAAGTACTACGTCACCTCCGCCGGCGGCGGCTACTACGCGATCACCAACGCGGCCTCCGGTCTCGCGCTCGACGTGAACGCGGGCTCCACCGAGAACGGTGCCAACGTCCACCTGTGGGAGTCCAACGGGACGGACGCCCAGCGCTGGACCGTCGTCATCGCCGACGGCGGCGGCATCACCTTCATCAACAAGGCGTCGGGCAAGGCGCTCGACGTCGCGGCCGCCAACGCGAGCAACGGCGCCAACGTCCAGTCCTTCGAGCGGAACTACACCGACGCCCAGACCTGGAGCCTGTCCCCGACCTACCTTCCCGGCTGGGTGAACGTCAACGGCTCCTGGTTCAACTTCCGCGACGACGGCACCAGGGTCGAGCTCTCTGGCGCGGGCTACTACGCGCTGAGTAGGTACGGCGGCAAGTCCACGCAGGCCGGCAGCCCCTACATGTTCTGCGTCGACACCTCGGCGTGCCGCCTCATCGTCTTCAAGGGCAGCGCCTGGAACTGGACGCCCGTCATCGACGTCGCCGTCGGCGTGGGTACCAGCGAACTCAACTCGACCAACGGTGGCACGCTCATTGGTGAGTTCTTCTACAACATTACCCCGAGCTACGGGTACGAGTTCGGCGGCTCCGGCCCCGCCCAGGGCGACCCGCAGGACCCCGGCAGCGACGGCTTGTACTACTACACCTCGATCTGGGGTGGCATGGGCTACCACTCGGTCCTCGGCATCGACATCAACGACCCCAGCACCTGGGGTCCGGCGGAGGCCGCTCAGACCGGTGTGCACATCTCACACGGCTGCATCCGCTGCCCGGTCAAGGTCGCCAAGTGGATCTACGACAACATGGTGACCGGTAGTCTCACGATCACCTACTAGGGAGCGGGTCTGGCGCCTGAGGGCGCCAGACTGGCCCGCGCCTGGCACCTACCTGCGCCTACCTGCGAGCGGCCTGCGACAAGAACGTCGCAGGCCGCTCTCTTGTCTCGCCTGAGCCCGATAAGCATGAGAAGGACCTGGGGTTGCAGCAGTGTGCGAGGTCCCGCTTGCGCGCGGGGACCCGCTAGTACTCGAAGTCCTTCTGCCAGTAGCGCTCGTAGGGGGCGTCCGACCCCTGGACGCGGACGTTGACGCGCACGGTCGCAGAGCCGTGGCCCTCGAGCCGGGTCGAGAAGCTGGGGTCTGCCGACCAGCCGCGCAGCTCCTCCTCGCTCCCGTCCGCGTGGACCCTTACGACCTGGTACTCGACCGCGGTGTCGGGGCCTGTGGTAGGGATCGCCTCGAGGCCGAGCGTGCCCCCCGAGACGGTGGCGGAGCATTGCAGGAGACAGATGCGCCCCGCGAGGGGGGCGGCATAGCCGTCCCACTGGTCGTAGGGCAGGCAGAGGCTCGCAAGGTCGACGCCGGACTCGTGCTCGGATACCAGCTTGGAGAGGACGGCGGAGAAGCGCTCGGCGCCCCCATGGTTGAGGTGCTGCTCGTCCACGAAGTCATCCGTACCCGCGCGATAGACGGAGGGGTCGAGGGCGTTCGCGTCCAGGTAGGTGCCGCCCGCCTGCTCGACCGCCTGCTGAAGGCGAATCGCCTGCTCGGGATAGGAGCGCCCGAGGTTCAAGACGTTGAAGTCCTGTCGCGGCATCATGATCACGTAGATCTCGATGCCGTGGTCCTGGCAGTAGGCGCACATCCGGCTGATGTGGTCGAGGTTCGCCTGGACGAACTCCTCCCCTGACCCCGAGGGGAGAAGGGGGACGGACGAGGCGAAGCCGTCGAGGTCGATGGTGCCTGAGAGCGAGTGGGTGACGTAGCCCTTCTCGGAGTAGTCCGACACGGTGGCCACGAGCTCCTTGGGCGTAAGGGTGAGGCGCTTGTGGATGTTGTTGCCCACGTCCACGGGGTCGGTGCCCACGTTGTCCACGGTCCAGGGCGCGAGGAAGACGAAGCTCGTGGGCTTGTAGAGGTACTGCTCGTCGAGGAGCATCTCGAGGCATTCGGACGCCTGCTGGGGAAGGCTCTCACCGTAGAGCTTGGACTGCGCGAAGATCGCGTCCGAGTAGATGTTGGGCCACGAGGCGAGCGACTCGTAGCTCACGCCCACGAAGACGCGCTTGAGGTCGCGCTCGTCGGCGATGGTGGTCATGGTTCGCTCGACGTTCTTGTACGAGACCCCGTAGAAGCCCTGGTTGAATGTGGTGGTGCCCAGGGACTCGTCGATGGTGTCTGGGTCGAGACCCTCGAGGGCGGTGGAGGCGCCCACGATGAGGTTGTCGATGTGCGCGGGGGCGTTCTCGCGGTAGTTGATCCAGGACAGGTAGGTCGCAGCCTCGTATGGTTCGAGCGCGAGGGTGATGAGCACGTCCGAGAGGACGAGGACCGCGACGAGTACGAGCGCGCGGACGACGACGCGCCAGCGTCCGGGCCGCCCCGCCTGTCGGGGGCATGGCTTGCCGTCGGCTGGCGCGTCTCCCGAGGTTACTGTCGTCTCGTCGTCCATGGCGTCGTTTGCGGGGAGGGGGGAGTTCTGTGGCTCTTTCACGACGTGCGTATCCTCTTCGTGGTCCTTCTCGCCCGTCCTCGCGGACGCCGGCTAGTCCTCTTCCTGCAGCCTCTTGACCAGGGAGAGGATGTCCTGGGCGCTGTTGAAGTTCTTGGGCAGGATGTCCTTGGCGGGGATGGAGACGTCGAACTCGTCGTTGAGCGCGCTGATGAGCGAGAGGATGTCGAAGGAGTCGAGCACACGGTCGTCAACCAGCGCGGTCTCGCTCTTGTAGTCCACGTCCTCCTTCACGTCCTCGAGAACCTCGATTACGTCGTCCAGCGTGACCTCGTCCATGGGCGCCCCTTTCCTGTCAGTCTTTGATGCGCGCCTGCGCCTTGAGTTCCTTGCGGTCAATCTTACCGCTACTCGTCAGGGGGAACCGATCGAGCCGCTTGGTGGAGTTGGGGATCATGTACTCCGGGAGCGCCTGGTGGAGGGCGGCGAGAAGGTCGTCCTTCTCGGTCGTGCCCACGTAGAAGAGGCGGATCTTCTTGCGGCGGTGGTCGTAGAGGCAGCAGGCGTTCTCCACGCCCTCGACCCCGCGCGCCGCGGTCTCGATCTCTCCCAGCTCGATGCGCTGGCCCATGTGCTTGATCTGGTTGTCCTTGCGCGTGGCGTAGACGAGGTCGCCATCCTCGTTCCAGGTGGCGAGGTCGCCGGTGCGGTAGATCGTCTCCATCCAGCGGCCGTTGGCGGGGTTCTGCACGAAGGCGGAGGCGGTCCTCTCCGCGTTGTCCAGGTAGCCGAGCGCCAGGGTGGTGCCGCTCACGCAGACCTCGCCGCGGACGCCGGGCTCGCTGACCTCGCGGTCCTGCTCGTCCAGCAGGAAGACGCGCTCGTCCGCGAAGGGCCTGCCGGCGGGGATGACCTCGTCGTCGGCGTAGTCGCGCCGAACCTCGAAGTAGGTGCAGTTGCAGGTGGTCTCCGTGGGGCCGTAGAGGTTCACGTACTTGGCGTCCGGCAGGTAGCGGCGCCAGTGCCGCAGCTCCTTGGGCGGCATGACCTCGCCGGAGAAGAGCACCTTCCCAACGGAGGTGGGCACGCGGTAGTCGAAGGCGTTCATGATCGTGACGAAGCCCATGGCGCCGACGGCCCACACGAGGGTGGTGCAGCCGTGGTCGGCGACGTAGTCCATGAGGACGGTGGGCTGGAGGAAGTACGCGCGCGGGATGAGGACCACGCTCGAGCCCTTGTAGAGGCTCGAGTAGATGTCCTTGACCGAGGCGTCGAAGTCGAAGGGCGCCTGGTTGCCGTGGACGTCGTCCTCGGTGATGCCGACGGCCTCGTCGAAGGCGGGCACGAAGTCGAGCACGCCGCGCTGCGCCGTGACGACGCCCTTGGGCGTGCCGGTCGAGCCGCTCGTGAAGGTGACGTAGAGCGGGTCCACGTCGGTCGCCTGGCGGCGGCGCCGGGCGAGAAGGGCCTCGTCGACCTCGCCGAAGACGTCCTCGATGCGAGCCAGCTGCCAGGGCGTGCCGGAGAAGAACTCGCGCGCCTGGCCCTCGCTGTCCTCGTCCACCAGGATGACGCCGGGCTTGAGCGTGTCGCAGATGGAGAGGATGCGCGCCTTGGGCTGGCGCACGTCGAGCGCGCAGTAGAAGGCGCCCGCGTAGACCGCGCCGTACATGGCCGACAGGGCGCGCGTGCTCTTCTCCATGAAGAGGGCGACGGCGCACCTTGGCTGCACGCGGGCGGCGAGCCAGCTGCCGGCCTCCTGCGCGTTGCGCATGAGCTGGGAGAAGGTGAGTTCGCTCGTGGGGTCGGTGACGGCGACCTTCTCAGGCAGGCGCCGTGCCGTGGTCTCGAGCCAATCGAGGACGTTCTTCATGTGTGCTCCAATGCTGTCGCAGGGGCGACTGCCGGGTCTTGGATGGGAGGGGTTGTGGCGTGGCGCTGCGCAGCCTCGCGACGCCCGCGTCCTTGTCGCGACGTCCATTATGGTCGTGCTGCCGGTCGATGGCGCGCCGCTGAGTCCATCCCATCACTTCTGCAGGTTTCCTTGGGAAGGGCGTCGGGCTGCCAGGGCGTCGGGGGAGGCAGGTATAATCCGGCACGGAGCGTTTCGGGGTGCGTCCCCGGCGCGTCGAGTGCGTTTGGGGCGAGCAGAAGGGGAGTCGCTTGTCGAGATGGGGCAAGGCCTGGAGGGTGGCGGCGAAGGCGCTGGTCTTGGTGGCTGTCCTTGTCGGCCTGGATGTGGCTCTCTCGTACGCCCTGCTGCCGTACGGGTCTCACACTGAGCTGGCATGGCGCGACTACTACTCGTGCGAGGATGAGATCGACACCATCTACGTCGGCTCCTCCACCACCGAGGTGTTTCTCGACCCGGACGTCATCGACCCAGTCCTAGGGACGGACTCGTTCAACCTCGCCCTGGGGCAGGGCACTCCCGGCGTCTCCCTGGACACGCTCGAGGCGGTCCTCGCGCGCAGGGGTTCCAACCTCAAGCGCGTGGTGTTCGGCGTCTCCTATAACGACCTCGTCTCGGAGGAGTCCGTCGTGGCGCGCCTCGCGATGGCCCAGGCGCGCGGCATCGGCCAGCTCCCTGCCTACAAGGTGGCACAGCTCTGGCACGTGGCTGCGGACCCCGCGTTCGTGAACGCGCCCACCTCGCTCGGCGTCCTCGCGCCGTGGTCGATCCTGGGCGTGGACGCCGACGAGGTGGCCGGAAACGTCGCGCGCAGGCTGTCGGGGATGAGTGCGGAGGAGTCCGCGCAGGTATACACCCCTGAGGAGCACTACATGGGGAGGGGCTTCTCGACCAACACGTCCGAGAAGATGCACGAGAACAACCTCTCCGACAGCGAGGTCGTCGGAGGCATGACGGAGGACGCGCGCGAGCGCTTCACCAAGCTCGCAGAGATCTGCGAGGAGAACGGGATCGAGCTGGACGTCCTTGTCCCGCCGCTGCCCACCTACCGAATCCTCATGTACGGCGGCACCTACGTCGAGAACATGGGCGAGATCAAGCGGATCTGCGAGGCCCATGGCGGCCGCTACCTGGACTTCAACCTCCAGAAGGGCTTCTGGCAGGAGTTCTCGGAGGACGACTTCTGGGACAACGCGCACTTCGACCTCGCGGCGGCCACCCGCTACAGCGAGCTGGTGGCGAGCTACCTCTCGCGCGTCGACGCGGGCGAGGACGTGAGCGGCGAGTTCTACTCATACGACGCCTGGGACGAGTACCTGGCCTCGCTGACCCAATCCACGCCGGTCTTCGTGGACGCGGACGTCGCGGACGGCGCCATCCGCGTGGGCGCCTACACCTACTCCGGTCCCAACCAGCACATGGAGTTCAAGGTGGTCGTGACCGACGCGGACACGGGCGAGGTCGTGGCGCAGAGGGACTACGACGCCGACCCCGACTTCAGCTTCGAGCCGCCAGTCAGCGGGACGTACGCCATCAGGGTCTACGACCGCGTCGAGGGCACGGACGTGGAGTACGACCACTACAGCGACAAAACCGTCAAGTACCAGGGCAGACGCTAGGAGCTCGGGGCGCGGGGACTCGCGGCGGGGACCCGCGCCGCTGCTCCGGCGGGCCCCGCGTCGGGGGACCGCCACCGCGCCCGGCGCCTGGCGCGGTGGGGTTGGCGCGATGGGCCTGGCGCAGTTCCGAGGGCGAACCGGTGCAGTTTTCCGACTTATGGACGCCTCGGACCTGGAGGCGTGCGGGATAGGGCGCGCGAGTGGCCCCCATGGAGCGGTCCCGCTCGGAGAAACCCCGGTCGCCGGCCGCATGCGCTGGGCTCGGGGACGCCGGTGCCTCCGGGGACCCGTCCACAACTCGCAAAACTGCAAAGCCTGGCCCGGGGCGTTGCGCAGGCGCCTCCGTCCGGCGCCGGACGCCGCATTTCGCCCCGCTTGGTATGGCCGTCGCGCATCCGATGCCCCCGTCCGCGCTGCTCCTGCCGTCCCCTTCGCCTCCTGGCGACGGCGGCGCAAAAAGGCGGGACCCGGCCAGCTGGTCGGGTCCCGCCTTCGTGCTGCTAGGGTGCCTCGCTCCGGCGCGCCTACGCCTCCCGCTGGGCCCTCACCACGGCGCGGACCTTCTCGCGCACCTGGTCGAGGTACTCCTGGGTCGGGATCCAGTTGAACATGAAGGGGGCCTCCGGCGTCTGGAAGCCGTCGGCCTCGAGCTCCGCCTGGATGTTCTTGGGGCCGAGCGGTGCCCAGCCGTAGGAGCCGAAGGCGAACCCGATGCGGTCGCCGTTGTTCTGCTTGGGCGAGAGCCCGCGCATGTAGGTCAGGAACGACGAGGTCAGGGGCATCATGTTGCTGTTGAGCGTAGGCGATCCGACCGCGACGTAGCGGGAGTCCAGGAAGACGTCCATGGCGTCGGAGAGGTGGTTGGCCTTGAGGTCCATGAGGTGGGCCGACACGCCCTCGGCAAGGAAGCCGTCGCAGATGGCGTGCGCGATCTTGTCGGTGGAACCCCACATGGAGTCGTAGGCGATGAGGGCCTTGTCCTCGAGCTTGCCGGAGACGAAGACGTTCTCGTAGGCGTCGAGGATGTCCTTCACGTAGCTGCGCCAGATGATGCCGTGGGCCGGGGCGATCAGGTCGATCGCGTCGGGGCCCAGGGAGCGCACGGCCTTGACGGCGTTCGCCGCCTGCATGCGGTAGGGCTGCACGATGTTGGCGTAGTACTTGCGCGCCTGCTTCATGACCTCGTGGATGTCGTTCTCGTCGTCGAAGCGGGCGGAGCTGGCGAAGTGCTGGCCGAACGCGTCGTTGGAGAACAGGATCTTGTCCTCCACGTCGAGCGTGACCATGTTGTCCGGCCAGTGCACCATGGGGGTCTGCACGAAGGAGAGGGTGCGACGGCCGATGGAGAGGGTGTCGCCCGTCTTGACCGGGGTGTACCCGAGGTCACCGTAGTGCGCCGTGAGCTCCTTGACCGCCTGCGGCGTGCAATAGACCTGCGCGGAGGGCGCCAGCTCCTTGATGGTGGGGATATTGCCGGAGTGGTCCATCTCCACGTGGTTGCAGATGACGACGTCGATCTTCGACGGGTCGATCACGCTGGCGATGCGCTGCAGGAACTCGTCCTTGAAGGTGATCTTGGCGGTGTCGACGAGGGTGACCTTCTCGTCCAGGATGAGGTAGGCGTTGTAGGTGATGCCGTCCTCGGTGGTGTATCCGTGGAACTCGCGGGCGTTCCAGTCCACGCCACCGACCCAGTAGACATCGGGCAGAACCTTGACTGCGCTCAGCATGGAGTCCATCCCTTCTCAAGTCGCTTGCGTCACAAGCTGCCCCCGAGGTGCCCGCAGGTCGGTCGGAGCAGCTGGCGGGCCGTCTTCGAGCTGCGTTCGGGCTGCTTGCACGTGCCGTGCGTCATACGCGCCCCGCGCGCTGGGCGGTGCGCGGGGCAACTTTGTTGCTAAGGATGAGAATAGCATGGGCGACGAGGGGCGGCGGCGGGGGGTGGGCCCACGCATGCTAGGATGGCTGGGAAACCGTCAGCTCGCTATCAGATTTTGGTACCCATGCAGATCATCTCCCTAGCGTTCGTGCTCTTCGTGCTGGCACTTCTCTGTGTCTACTACCTTGTGGGCAGGCTCTGCGGCCGCTACCAGTGGGTCGTGATACTGGTCGCGAACTTCGTCTTCTACTACCTCGCCGCCAACCTCTCCGGCATGGTCTTCATCCTCACCGCGGCGTTGCCGACCTGGCTCGCCTCGCAGGCCTTCGGCAAGCTCACGGCCAGCTACAAGGCGCGCCGCAAGGCGACCAAGGACAAGGCCGAGCGCAAGCGGCTCAAGGCTGAGCTCAAGCGCCGCAAGCGCGTCGTCCTGGTGGCGGCCCTCGTGGTGATCCTGGGCGTGCTCGGCTACCTCAAGTACTGGAACGTCATCCTCTTCAACTTCAACCTCGCCCCCTCGCCCTCGAGCCTGGGCATCCTGCTGCCGATGGGCATCTCGTTCTACACGTTCATGTCGGCCATGTACCTGATCGACACGTACAACGACAAGTTCGCGCCCGAGCGGAACTTCCTGCGCTACCTCGCGTTCGTCTCGTACTTCCCCTGCTTCATCCAGGGGCCCATCAACCGCTACGACGAGATGTCCCCGCAGCTCTCCGAGGTCCACCACGTCGAGCTCCGCAAGGTCCAGCGCGGGCTGCTCCGGCTCGGCCTGGGCCTGCTCAAGAAATGCGCGATCGCGAGCATGCTGACGGCCAACGTCAGCGCCATCCTCGCGGCGATCGGGTCCGACACCCCCGGCGCCGCTATCGTGGTCGGCATCGTCTTGTACTCGTTCTTCATGTACGGCGACTTCTCCGGCGGCATCGACATGGTCGAGGGCGTCTCGGAGCTCTTTGGCATCGAGATGTCCGAGAACTTCCGGCAACCGTAC
The DNA here is from genome assembly GCF_036408855.1 of Olsenella absiana. Classification (NCBI taxonomy): domain Bacteria; kingdom Bacillati; phylum Actinomycetota; class Coriobacteriia; order Coriobacteriales; family Atopobiaceae; genus Olsenella; species Olsenella absiana. Next base: position 296,786 of record NZ_JAZGJQ010000002.1, on the reverse strand, counting down.
CTCTCCGTCTCCATCGCAGACTTCTGGCGCAGGTGGCACAAGTCCCTCGGCGTCTTCATGCGCGACTACCTCTTCTACCCCATCGCGCTGACCAAGCCCATGCAGCGCTTCAGCAAGTGGGCGCAGGCGCACACCCCGCATCACATCGGTCGTACGCTGCCGGCCTGCATCGCCAACCTCATAGTCTTCTTCTTCGTGGGCCTCTGGCACGGTGCGGAGTGGCACTTCATCGCGTGGGGCATGTACAACGGCATCGTCGTGGCCCTGGCCGACCTCTTCGAGCCCGTCTTCCACAGCATGAAGGCCCGTCTCCACGTGCGCGATGACAGCAAGCCCTACTACGTCTTCACCGTCGTCCGTACGTTCGTCATGGTTAACATAGGACGCTACTTCGACTGTATCGCGAGCGTCAGCGTCTCCCTGCTCGCCCTGCACAACACGTTCCTCAAGTTCGCACCTGCCCAGCCGCTCACGACCGTCCTCGCCGACATGGGTGTCACCGACGCCGCGACGCTGGGCATCTCCTGGGTCGCCTTCGCGGCGATGCTGGTCGTCGCCGTCGTCGACGTGGCGGAGGAGAGGGGCGTCGACGTGCGCGACAAGATCCTCTCGTGGAAGTTCTACCAGCGAGTCATCCTCTACGTGGTGGTCGGCCTTATCTTCGCGGCCTCCCTGCCCACGACCGTGACCGCGGGCGTCACCTTCGCCTACGCGAACTTCTAAGCCCCCGCGCCGGAGGGCGCCGGGCCTGCACGTTCGACTTGCCCGCCGGCCACCGTATCCCGGTCTTTTCAGGTTTCATCGAGAGGCCGGGTGAAGTGCTATAAGTACTTGTTGTCGGCGGGAGGCCCGCGAGGGCCCTCGTCGGCCCCGTACGCCAACCGATTGGACTATTCATATGAGACCCGCCTCCTTCTTCAGGGGCGCGGCGGCTGCGCTCATCGTCTCGGCCGCCTTCGGAGCCGCCCCCGCGGCGGCGCTCGCCGCCGAGCCCGCGTCTGCTCCGTCCGTCGTCACGACCCAGCTGGCCACCGCCGCCGACGCCGCCGCAGGTGCCGACGCTGCCGCAGGCGCTAGCTCCGCTACGGGTGCCGCCACGGCGGATGCGTCCAAGGCCACCACGTCCAAGGTCACCGACACGAACGCGCCCTCGACCACCCCGGACGGCTCGGCGAGCGCCGCCAAGGGCGCGTCCTTCTCCGCCCCGGAGGCCTCTACCGCAGCCGGCGACGAGGCGGCATCCGCGGAGGAGCCTGCGGCTGCGGAGGCCACGGACGCCGAGCCCGTCCCCGCCGAGCCCGTCCCCGCCGAGGAGTCCCTCGAGGGCGAGACCTTCGTCATCCAGAACGAGCACGACGGCACGCGCGGCGTGGTTGACGTGAGCGCGGGCTCGCGCGACGACGGTGCGAACGTGCAGCTCTACGAGTCCAACGGCACGGCCGCCCAGCAGTGGACCTTCGAGCGAAACGACGACGGCTCCTACACCATCAGGAACGCCAACTCAGGCAAGGCCCTCGACGTGGCGTGCGCGCAGTTCAAGGACGGCGGCAACGTCTGGCAGTACGAGCCCAACGGCACGGAGGCGCAGCGCTGGACCGTCAAGTGGGTCGACCGCGTCCAGGGCCTCGCGTACCTGCTCCTCGCCGCGCACCCCGAGCTCGCGCTCGACGCGAGCGGCGCGCAGACGTCGAATGGCACCAACCTGCAGCTCTGGCACGCGAACGGCACGGCGGCGCAGCTCTGGCGCCTGCGCAGCCTCGAGCGTGCCGCCAAGGAGGCCGCGCGCCTGGCCGCCAGCGGGCTCGACGTCGTGGACGGCCTGGACGGGGTCGATTACGCCATCGTGAGCGACGCTGACGGCCGCGGCGTCTCCGTGGCCGGTGGAAGCCGGGACAGCGGCGGCGGCCTCGTCATGGAGGCGGGTACCTCCGCCGACCGCCAGGCCTACCGCATCACGCGCGAGGGCGACTACTGGCGCATCCAGAACCTGCGCTCCGGCCTCTCCCTCGCGTCCGACGAGGACGACGTGGTCCCCGGCGCCGGCATCCGCCAGCGGGCGAACTCCACGGACGACTCCCAGCTCTGGCTCATCTACCGCAAGGACGGCGCCTACGGCTTCGTCAACAAGCAGACCGGCCTCGTCTTCTCCAACCGCTCCGGGCTCTTCTCGGGCGTGACCCTCGGCTCCGCGGGCGACAAGGACGAGCTCTTCAAGCTCGAGGCCTGGACCCCGAGCGTCGCGGACGGCGTCTACCGGATCGCGACCCGCCTCGGCAACGCGCAGGCGCTCGACGTCGCGGGCGGTTCCACCTCGGTTGGCGCCAACGTGCAGGACTACGCCTGGAACGGGACGACCGCCCAGAGGTGGTACGTCTCGCGCAAGGACGGCGGCTACGCGATCACTAACCTCGGCTCCGGCCTGCGCCTGGCCTGCGACGGCACCAACGTGGTGCAGGCTGGCAACAGCTTCCTCTGGAGGCTCGGCTACGTGCTCGGCGCCGGCCTCACGCTCGTCGACCCCACGACCGGCAGGGCGCTCGACGTGTCCTGCGCGAACGCCTCCTCGGGCACCAACGTCCAGACGTGGGTGGCTAACGGCACGCTCGCGCAGGTTTGGGACCTCGTGGGCATCAGTGCCCTCGACGACGGCTGGTACACGCTGCGCTCCGCGCTCGACACGAACAGGGCCCTCGACCTCAACGGCGGCGCCTACGAGAACGGCGCCAACGTCCAGCTCTGGGGCGCGAACGACTCCGACGCCCAGCGCTGGTACGTCTACGGGCTCGGCAACGGCTACTACACCCTCGTGAGCGGTGCGAGCAACAAGGCGCTCACCGCCGACGGCGACGCCGGACGCGCGGGCACCAACGTGGACCAGCAGACGGGTCGCGGCACGAGCGCCCAGCGCTGGCGCCTCCGGTTCACGGACGGCCAGGCCACCTTCGTGAACGAGAGCGGCAAGGTCCTGGACGTCTCGGGCGCGAGCACCGCCGACGGCGCCAACGTCCAGATCTGGGACTCCAACGGCACCGCGGCGCAGCGCTGGCTGATCAGGAGCTGCGCCGCCTCCTCGACCATGGGCAGGCTCATCGACTTCGAGAACGAGATGCTCGCGATGGCGAACGACGACAGCCACGGCTACGACCAGGATTACCGCTGGGGAGAGTACGGCGACTACGACTGCTCCTCGCTCGTCATCTCCTGCCTCAGGTGGGCGGGCTTCGGCACCGGCAGCGCGAGCTACACGGGCAACCTGAGGTCTAACCTGCAGGCCAGGGGCTGGCAGTGGATCTCTGACGTCAACCCCGCGGAGGCGCAGCCCGGCGACATCATGCTGAGCGAGGTGCACCACGTCGCCGCGATGATCTCGCACACGCAGATGGTCGAGGCGCGCGGCAACGAGTGGGGCGGCGCTATCGGCGGCCGGCCCGGCGACCAGACGGCCGAGGAGATCTGCGTGAGCCCCTGGAGAGCGCAGCGCGGCTTGCACACCAGCCAGGGCTGGGACGGCATCCTGCGCTTCACGGCCTACTGCTAGGGGGCGTCGCCGCGGCCGGGTGCGCGCTCTGGTAGACTCTTTCCAAGAAAAAGGGACGTGTGCCGGCGTGACCTGAGAGGGAGCGCCGAGGGCCGCGGGCATGGGCGCCCGCGCGGGGCACGGCCCGCGTGGGCGCCCGCGCGGCGGGGCCCAATAGGAGGTTGCGCCTTAGCGCATGGACATAGCACTCAGCATCATCGTCACCATCCTGCTCACCATCGTCAACGGCTATTTCTCGATGTCCGAGATGGCGATCTCGACAGCGAAGAAGGTGCTACTCGATCACGATGCCGAGGAGGGCGACCGCAGGGCGGCCGTCGCCGCCGGTATGAGCGAGAACCCCGACGCCGCGCTCGCCGCGATCCAGGTCGCCATCACGCTCGTGGGCTTCGCCTCCTCGGCGTTCGCCGCGACGAACCTCTCTGAGCCCTTCGCTGCGTGGATGGTCTCGCGGGGAATGTCGGTCTCCCTGGCGGCCACCCTCGCGCCCATCGTTATCACCCTGATCGTCTCGTACTTCTCCATCGTGGTGGGCGAGCTCGTGCCCAAGCGGATGGCCATGGCCGACGCCGAGAGCGTGGCCAAGCGCGTCGCAGGCCCACTCAAGACCTTCGCGACCGTCGCCCGCCCGCTCGTGTGGCTCACCTCCGCCAGCGCGAACGGCCTCGCGAGGCTCCTGCACGTGAAGACCACCGAGGACCGCAACGAGGTCAGCGAGGACGAGATCCGCTACATGGTCAAGGACTCGGAGGACCTCTCCGACGAGGAGAAGTCCATGATCCACGAGGTCATCGACCTGGGCGACACCATCGCGCGCGAGGTCATGATCCCGCGCGTGGACATGACGGCGGTCGAGGACACGGAGAGCGCCCGCGAGGTGCTCGACAAGATGCGTCAGACGGGCTTCTCGCGCATCCCGGTCTACCACGACGACGTCGACAGGATCGTAGGCATCGCCCACATCAAGGACCTCATCACCCCGATTCTGGAGGACGGGGCCGGCGCCCTGCCGATCCGCAGGTTCGTGCGTGACGCGAGCTTCGTGCCCGACACCAAGGACATCATCCCGCTGCTGCAGGAGATGAAGACGAGCCACGACCAGATGGTCATCGTGGTGGACGAGTACGGCGGCACGGCCGGCATCATCACGATCGAGGACATCGTCGAGGAGATCGTGGGAGAGATCGAGGACGAGTTCGACCCGGACAACAAGTACCTCACCAAGATCGGCGAGCGCGAGTGGCTCGTGGACGGCCGCTACTCCATCGACGACGCCATCGAGCTGGGCTGGCCCATCGAGGACAACGAGGAGTACGAGACCATCGGCGGCTTCGTCTTCGAGCTCGCGGACAGCGTGCCGCACCCTGGCGACGTGTTCGAGAAGGACGGGTACCACTTCCGCATCCAGAGCATGCGCGGCCGGCGCATCGCGATGCTGCGCGTGACGGCGCCGGAGCCCGAGGCGGACCAGGGACCGGACGCCGCGGGCGAGAAGGACGTCGACTAGCGCGCGGTTACCTATAATGGCGGGGTACCCGGGACGCAGGGCCCGGACGTCCGCTGCCAGGAGAGGAGCTCGCCCGATGGCACAGCTCATAGTGATACGCAAGGTGGTCGTCGGCGCGCAGTACCTCACGGCGACGGTCCAGGTCGCTCCGGACGGCCCCCTCTACACTTCCGAGGACCTCGAGGCGACGACCCGCATCTACAACCTCATGCCGAGCATCGTGGACCAGGCCTGCATGGGCGACGGCGGCACCGTCTTCCGCGACGTGATGGGCGACACGGAGGTCGCGCACCTGCTCGAGCACGTCACCATCGAGCTGCTCGCGCGCACCAACCTGGCCGGCGACGTCTCCGTGGGCCGCACCTGGCTGGTCGACGAGCCGAGGCGCCTCTACGACGTCCAGCTCGCCTGCCCAGACGACGCCCTGGTGGCCGGGGCGCTCTCGAGCGCCGTGTGGCTCGTGAACTGGGCCTTCGCGGGTGGCGGTGCGCCGGTGCCGGACGTCGACGCCACGGTCGCGGGCCTCGTGAGCCTGGTCTCGGGGCTCGTCGCGCCTGGCGAGCAGGAGCCTGATGGCCTCGACGCGCCGGTCGGGGGAGCCGATGGCGCCGCCGACGCGGGCGCGCCCGAGGCGTCCGACGGCTCGGGCGCCGAAGACGGCTACGCAGGCGACGGCTACGCCTACGGCGAGCCCGACTACGACGAGCCTGCGGACGAAGACCTTCCCGACCGCGGGCCCTCCATGTCGTACAAGGTGCTCTAGCGCCCCGCACCTCGCCAAAAGAATGGCGTGGGTTCTAACCTCACGGGTATACTTCTACCTATGCGGGGCGTGGCTCTGCTCGCGCCTGATGTGATTAACCTGTTGGCAGGAGGATCTCATGAGCAAGTTTTCAACTGGTGTATTCGTAGGTGGACTTGCGGGCGCGGCTGCTGGTTTCGTGGCCGGCGTCATGTTGGCCCCGCGCTCCGGTGCCGAGAGCCGTGCCATGGCGGCCGACGCCATGAACGACGCCTGGGACTCCGCGGTCGACACCTACGAGCGCGGCTCGCAGGCGGTCACCGGCAAGATCAACGACGTCAGGCCGAGCATGGACGCCACGACCGACGAGCTGCGCGCCAAGGTCGACCTCGCCCGCGAGCGCATGGACCAGCTCCGCGAGTCGCTCGCCCACGCCTCCGCGACGCAGGTGGATGCGGCCGAGCCCGCGGCCGAGCCGACCGTCGTCCCCGTCACCGAGGAGCCTGCCGAGCCCGCCGGGGACGACGCGGCGGAGAAGTAGCGGGCGGCAGCCGGATTCGCCGAAGGTGCGAGTGGGCGGCACGAGGCGCACGCGCATAAGGGAGAATGCTGGGGGTGTCGCCGGCTGGCGGCACCCCCATAGTATTCAGTGAGTTTCCGCGAGTCCCGACGAGGCGCGCTGGGGCGCCGCGGGTTACGTTCGGCCGGACGACACGACGAGGGAGAGGTACGTGCTAAGAATCAGCCAGCTCCGCAAGATGGTGGTCTTCGAGCCCAAGAAGAAGGCGACCGGCGAGCTCGAGGAGCTCGACCGCCGCTCGATGTCCAAGGTCGGCAAGATTCACCAGACGGTCTTCTCGCCCGACGGCAGCCACGTGGTGGGCTTCATGGTCCGTCGGCCCGACATCGCGGGCATGGTCAAGCGGCCCGACGTCTTTCTCGCACTCGACTCCTTCGTGGTAAACGACCTGGGACTGGTGGTCTCGCGCGCGGACGGCATGGACGACAAGGCTCGCGCGCGCCTCGGCCTTGCGTGGGAGAAGTGCCTCATCTGGGAGGGCATGGACGCCAAGACCGTCGACGGCCACGAGCTGGGCTGGGTCGGCGACGTCGAGTTCGACGCGAAGACGGGCCTGGTCTCGCTCTTCTTCGTGGGGGACGGCGGGCTCTCTGAGTCTCTCGTGGGCAACGTCGAGATTCCGCTCGGCATGCTCAGGGGCTACAGCAAGGGCTGCATGATCGTGGCCGACGAGGCCGCCCACCTCGAGCTGGACGGTGGGCTTGCCGCGAAGGCGGGCGAGGGCTACGCCAAGGCCAAGATCCAGGGCAAGGCCGCGGGCGAGAAGATCGGCAAGGTCGCGGGCACCGCGGCGGAGAAGGGCGCCTACGGGCTGGGGCGGCTGATCGGCAAGGCCCAGCAGGCCGTGAAGGAGGCGACGGCCGACGACGATCCCGAGCCGCTGCCGCAGCCGCCGATGCAGGAGGTCAAGGGCGTCGTCTGCGAGCCGGCGGACGAAGAGGCCGGCCGCCTCGAGGGGCAGTCCGAGGGACTGCGCACCTTCGTTCCCGTGAGCGAGCTCGAGGGGGTCGAGACCCCAGGCAAGCCCGCCCCCGGCGCCGTCGCAGCCGACAGGCCCACCGCTGGCACGCCTGCCGGCACCGCCGCAGCCGGCAAGCCCGCCGACGGCGCCGCCGCAGCCGCCGGTGCCGCCGCTGCCGACGGCAGGCCCACCGCTGGCGCAGACACCCCTGCCGCAAGGCCCAAGCCCGCGGCAGAGAAGAAGCCCGTCGACACCGACAGGATCGCGCGCGACATCGGCAAGCAGCTGGGCAAGACCCATGGCATGTTCGGCGCGTTCCTGGACGAGTACAAGAAGGCGAGCAAGTAGCCGCGCTCGGGCGGCGGATGAGCTGACGCACCCCCGGACCGCGCCCCTCGCGGCAGAGCGACCAGGCAGGAGAGGACATGCTGCACATACCAGGCCATCGCGCGCGTCGCGAGAAGAAGCCGCTCGGCCCCCGTGCGCTCAAGGCGCGCAAGGCACTGCGCATCGGCGCCTGCGTCGCGGCTGCCGGCCTGGTCGTGGCCGCCAACGTCGCGGCCGTCCTCTTTGGCGAGACGGCGGAGTCGTTCCTCTCCAACGACAAGATCGAGGTCTCCGAGCAGGACGCGCGAGCCCAGACCGCCCGTGGCGTCCAGCTCGCCAAGCGGATCGAGGACGAGGGAATCGTCCTTCTCCGCAACGAGGATCAGACCCTGCCGCTCTCGCGCTCGGTGAGCAAGGTCAACGTCTTCGGCTGGTCATCCACGCAGTGGATCGGCGGGGGATCCGGCTCCGGCGGCGTCTCCGGCGACGTGAAGGGCCTGCTCGACGCCCTGGTGGACGACGGCGTCTCGTACAACGAGGAGCTCGCGGCGATGTACCGTGACTTCAAGCCGACGCGGCCGTACCAGTCCGAGGGTACCCTCGGCACGCACGACTACGAGTTCTGCCGCCTCTACGAGCCGGACGTCTACGACAAGAGCTTCTACACCCAGAAGATTCTGGACGACGCCAAGGCCTACTCGGACACCGCGATCGTGGTCATCGGACGGCAGGCCGGCGAGAGCATCGACTGCCCGACCCGCCAGTACCGCGTGACCGACAAGACCGGCACGCCCAAGCTCTATGCCCGCAGCTACCTGGAGCTCTCTCCCGAGGAGGAGCACCTCCTCACCTACGTGGGCGCCAACTTCGAGCACGTGATCGTGGTGGTCAACTCCACCAACACCATGGCGCTCGGCCAGCTCGAGACCATCCCGGGCATCGACGCGGCGCTGCTGTGCGGTACGACCGGCCAGTACGCCGCCAGCGAGGTCTGTAGCGTGCTCTATGGCGAGACCAACCCCTCGGGACGCACGGTCGACACCTACGCCTACGACTTCTCCACTGCCGCGAGCTGGGCCAACTCCGGTGCCGACGGCGAGGGTGCCTACACCAACTCCTTCGGCGTCTACCCGGCCAACGGTACGCAGAACGTGAACGTGGGGACCTCCGAGACCTACTCGACCGCGCGCTTCGTGGACTACCGCGAGGGCGTCTACGTGGGCTACCGCTGGTACGAGACGGCGGACGCCGAGGGCTTCTGGGACGACGTCGCCAACGAGCACGGAGGGGGCTACGACGGCGTGGTGCAGTACCCCTTCGGCTACGGGCTGTCCTACACCACCTTCGACTGGAGGGTCGTGAGCACGAGCCCCTCGCCGGAGTTCGGCTTCGACAGGTCCACGACCTTCTCCTACACGGTGCGCGTCACCAACACCGGGCAGGTCGCCGGCCGTGACGTGGTGCAGCTCTACTACACGGCGCCCTATACCAGGGGAGGGATCGAGAAGCCCTCGACGGTGCTGGCCGCCTTTGCGAAGACCAAGGAGCTCGGCCCGGGCGAGAGCCAGGACGTGACGCTGTCCTTCTCGGCCGACGACATGGCCTCCTACGACTGCTACGACGCCAACGGCAACGGGTTCGCCGGCTACGAGCTGGAGCCCGGCCAGTACGTGCTCGAGCTCAAGCGCGACGCGCACACGCTGGCGGACTGCGACCACGCGCGGGTGACCTACACGCTCGACGACGGCATCCTGTGCGAGGAGGACGCTCACACCGGCGCCACGGTCGCCAACCGCTTCACGGGCGACGCGGCCTCCGACGGCTTCTCCATCGACGGCTCCACCACCGAGGGGCGGATACCCTACCTCTCCCGCGCGGACTTCCGGGGGACCTTCCCCGAGGCGGCCGCGAACCGCTGGATGTCCGATGCGCTCATCGAGCACAACCTCTTCGACGCCAGCGCCTACGACGGTGGTGCCGAGGTGGGCGACGCGGCCACCTCGGCCTCGGCCGTGTCGTCGCAGAGCATGCTCCTGAGCGACGCCGCGACTGGCGAGATTACCGACTTCGGCCGCGAGCTGGGGCTCAACTATGACGACCCGCGCTGGGACACGCTGCTCGACAGGATCTCGAAGTCAGACATGGAGCGGATCGTGCTCCACGGCTACTCCAACTCCGGTGCCATCTCCCAAGTGGGCAAGCCGCGCACCAAGGACCTCGACGGGTCCTCGCAGGCGGCCTCGTTCCACCAGCTCACGAGTGGCGTGGGCTATCCCAACCCAACGACGCTCGCGCAGACCTGGAACACCGACCTCGCGCGCGAGTACGGCCGGCAGGTGGGCATGGAGTGCGCCGACCTCGGCATTGACGGCTGGTACGCGCCCTCCACCAACCTGCACCGCTCGCCCCTGGGCGGGCGCAACTACGAGTACTTCTCGGAGGATCCGCTGGTCTCCGGCCTGATGGGCGGTGAGATATCGGCTGGCTCGCGCGAGGCCGGCACCTTCTGCTACATGAAGCACCTGGTCCTGAACGAGCAGGACTCCTACCGCGACTCCCTCTACACCTGGCTCACGGAGCAGAGCCTGCGTGAGCTCTACCTCAGGCCGTTCGAGATCGCGGTCGAGCGTTACGGAGCCACGGGGATCATGAGCTCCTACAATCGCCTCGGCGCCACGTGGACCGGCGGCAACGAGGCGCTGCTCACCGACGTCCTGCGCGGCGAGTGGGGCTTCAGAGGCAGCGTGATCACGGACTACTGCGACCACCAGCAGTACATGAACGCCTACCAGATGCTCATGGCCGGAGGCGACCTCTACATGGACGGCGTCTTCCGCAACGGCTCTTTCGCGGGGTCCACCACCACGGAGAAGTTCAACGAGAACCTGAGGCGCGCCACCAAGGACGTGGTCTACGTCTGGCTCAACGCGCGCGCCACGAACCTCACCTACAATGCGCTGGCGCAGGCGGAGGGCACCGAGCGGCTCGAGCGGCCGCTCAAGGTAAGTCGCGCGTCCTACGTGCTCATTGGGATCTCGCTCATCGACGGCATCGCAGGCACCCTCGTCGCGGTGGCCATCGTGCATGCGGTGCGAAAGCGCCACCCGCGCCTGCCCGACCCCGACGACCGCGACGGCGACCCGTACGTGAACCTCGACATATCCGAGGAGCAGCGGCACTTCGGGTAGGTGCCGGCGGCAGGCGTCGGCGGTAGGCGCCGGCCGAGAAGAGCGCGGCCCTGCGATGAGGCAGAGCCGCGCTTCACGTGGCTGGATCCGGCGAGGGCCGCCTGCAGGCGGCGCGGCGCAGGCCTGGACGCAGGCCCGGACTCGCGCTACGACTCGTTCACGAGCTTTCCGGTCATGTGCTCGACCACGAGCTCGAAGCATTGGACGACCTTGCCTGAGTGGGCGAACTCCGTGTCCGCGTACACCCCATCGCCGGGGAAGAGCTCCTCGCAGAGCGCCCGGCAGACGCGCTCCGTGGTGACGGGGTCGTCCACCAGGCGCACCCGGCCGAACGCGATTACGCAGCGGACGTCGAGCCCGCGCTTCTTCTCGTTGGGAACCCCCTGCTCGAACACGCAGTAGGAGGCCTTGTCGCAGGACCTGATGGCGTCCACCTTGTGGCCCTCGCGGGCGCCGTGGAAGTAGAGGTGGCCGTCCTCCTCGCAGTACCAGTGGTCGAGTGGCACGCCGTAGGGATAGCCGTCGTCGCCCAGGACGGAGAGCACGCCACGGTGCTCGCCCTTGAGGACCTCGACGCACTGCTCGTCGGAAAGCTGCTGCTTGAACCTGCGCATCTTGCGGAACACCGCTGTGCCTCCTCTGGTCGCGCCTGCCGCTGCGTCCGCCGAGCGCCGCCTGCGGCTGCGGCCGCGCCGCAGGCGCCCGTGGGCGCCCTGGACTCCTCTAGAACTTGACGGTGGGCGCCTGCCTTGCGGCGCTGTCTGCGACCTCGAAGCCCTGGCGCGGGTTGAACTTGGAGCCGGCGATGATGTTGCCGGGGAAGGTCTGGATTGCGTTGTTGTACTCGAGGACGCAGTCGTTGAAGCTCATGCGCGCGTAGCTGATCTTGTCCTCGGTGTCGGAGAGCTCGCTCTGGAGCTGCTGGAAGTTGGTGTTTGCCTTGAGCTCGGGATAGGCCTCGGCCACGGCGAACAGGTGGGTCAGCGCGCCGGAGAGGGCGTCGTTGGCCTGCATGCGCGCCTCGGGGGTGGAGGCGTTGGTCACGGCGGTGCGCGCGGCGGTCACGGCCTCGAGGGTCTTGGACTCGTGCGAGGCGTAGCCCTTCACGGTCTCGACCAGGTTGGGGATGAGGTCGCTCCTGCGCTGGAGCTGGGCATCGATGGTCTGCCAGGCGTTGTCGCAGCGGTTGTTCTTGGAGACGATGGAGTTGTAGATGGTGACGTAGGCGACTACCACGATCACGAGAACGACGATGATGGCAATGAGAACTCCCATGAGGCTCCCTCCTCGGGTGGTCTGCAGTGCGACAAGTATACCCTGTGGGCGCCTTCGGCCGTCGGCGCCCCGTCGCCACGCGCGCCAGCTCCGCGCCTGGCCTGGCGGGCGCCCGGGCCGCCGTGCACCCGGGCCGTCGGGCGCTCGCCCGGCGGCAGGGCTGGTGGCGCAGGGGTTTCCGCGCAGCTTCACGAACGGCTTGTGCATTTGGGCGGGTTGGGGACGGATATCGAGCGGCTATGCGAGGGCACCGGGTGCGGAGCGGGTCGTGAATCCTCAGCCAACAGGCATTTTCCAAAGGCGTCGTGAAAGTCGGCGAGCTCCACGGGCTCGTCGGCGTCGTGCGAGACGTCCCTAAGTTGGAAAAATGCACGCCCTCGTTCGAGGAATTGCGGTAGCCGGGCCGGCACTGGTCGGCCGGGGGGTCGCCGGCCCGGGGCTAGTCTGCCCGGCGCTGGCCGCCCGGGGCTAGACGACCCGCGGATCCGGCGCCGCGCCGGCGCGCCTCGCGCCACGGGAGGTGGCCCAACGCGGCAGGGCTGGTGGCGCAGGGGTTTCAGCGCAGCTTCACGAACGGATTGTGCATTTGGGCGGGTTGGGGACGGGTATCGAGCGGCCATGCGGGGGCATCGGGTGCGGAGCGCGTCGTGAATCCTCCGCCAACAGGCATTTTCCAAAGGCGGCGTGAAAGCCGGCGAGCTCCACGGGCTCGTCGGCGTCGCGCGAGACGTCCCTAAGTCGGAAAAATGCACAGCCTCGTTCGAGGAACTGCGCTGGCCGGGTCGGCGCTGGCCGCCCGGGGGTCGCCGGGCCGGCGCTGGTCGCCCGGGGCTAGTCGCCCGGGGCTAGTCGACCCTCGAATCCGGCGTCGCGGAGGCGCGCCTCGCGCCACGGGAGGCGGCCCAACATTTCTGGAGACGACAAAAGCGCGTCCGGGCGAGGCCCCGACGCGCGCGTAGTCTGGCGGAGGGAGAGAGATTCGAACTCTCGAGGCAGCTAGGCTACCCGGCGGTTTTCAAGACCGCTGCATTCAACCGCTCTGCCATCCCTCCATGGGATATGGTTAGTATCCTAGCGCATGCGACGCGCGTTTGGCCAGAGCGGAAGGACGGGGGAAGTCGGTGCGAGAAGAGCAGCGAGGAAGGTCGGCCCAGGCAGGGGACGTCCCGCGCGGCGACGCGCCCTGGCAACCGGCTTCCATCGCCCCCGTCGACGAGCGCTTCATGCGCCTCGCGCTCGAGGAGGCCCGGCTCGCGGCAGCAGAGGGCGAGGTCCCGATCGGGGCCGTCGTCGTCTGCGACGGCGAGGTCATCGCCCGAGGCCACAACCGGCGCGAGCGCGACCTGGACCCCTCCGCCCATGCGGAGTTCTCCGCCATGCTGCGGGCTAGCAGGGCGCTCGGCCGCTGGCGCCTCACGGGGTGCACCGTCTATGTGACGGTGGAGCCCTGTCTCATGTGTGCGGGCCTTATGGTCAACGCCCGCGTGGACCGCTGCGTCTTCGGTGCGAGCGACCCAAAGGGAGGCGCCCTCGGCACGCTCTACGACGTGAGCCACGACCCCCGGCTCAACCATGAGTTCGAGGTGGTTCCCCACGTGCTGGCAGGGGAGTGCGCCTTCGAGCTCAGAAGGTTCTTCCGAACTCGAAGGAGGCTGCGTCGAAAGCCCGCCGAGGCCAAGGCCGCAGGCCCGCGCTAGGCCTGCGCTAGGCCTGCGGCCAGAGGCTGTGAGCGAATGCTACGACCGGCCGTGCCCCCTACACCACCTGGAAGGTGAAGAAATCCAGGTAGTGGGTCTCGGGCACGCCCCAGAGGATGGGGTGGTCGGGAGCCTGCTGGCGCTGCTCGATCTGCTTGAGCTGCACGTTGGCGTTGTGCGCCGCCTCGGCGATCGCCTGGGAGAGCAGCTCCGTCGTCATGAAATGGCTGCAGCTGCAGGTCGCCAGGTAGCCTCCGCGCGGCAGGAGCTGCATGGCGGCCTGGTTTATCTCCCGGTAGCCCTTGAGGGCGTGGTCGACGGTCGAGCGGCTCTTGGTGAAGGCGGGCGGGTCGAGCACGATCAGGTCGAAGGGGCCGCCCTCCTCGCGCGCGCGGCCCCTGTCCGCCCGCAGGAGCGGAAGGTACTCGAGGACGTTAGCGCAGGTGAAGCCCATGCGCAGCGTGCCGTCCTCCGCCAGCTCGAGGCCGTTCAGGCGGGCGTTCTCGCGCGCGAGGTCGCAGGCCGTCTGGCTCACGTCGACGCAGCGCACGAACTCGGCACCGCCCATCGCCGCGTTGAGGCCGAAGGGACCCACGTGCGAGAAGCAGTCGAGCACGCGCCTGCCGCGCGCCAGCTCTCGCACGGCGCGGCGGTTGTACTTCTGGTCCAGGAAGAAGCCGGTCTTCTGCGAGTTCTCCAGGTCAAGGTCATAGGCGATGCCGTTCTCGCGCACGATGACGCGGCTCGAGTCGCGGCCTGCGCCCGTGGCCGCGCCTGCGCCCGCGTCCTTCTCGCCCGCGCCCGCCGGCGAGCCCTGCCACCAGCCCTTGTGCAGGTCGAGGCCCTCATGCCTGCGGGCGGGGGAGTCGGCGCGCTCGTAGATGGCGGAGACCTCCTGGCCGTCGGCACGCAGCACGTCGAGCAGCAGCGGGTAGATGGTGGGGCGCAGCCGCTCCATGCCCCAGGTGCCCACCTGCGCGACCAGCACGTCCTCGTAGCGGTCGACGACAAGCCCCGGGAAGCCGTCCGCCTCGGAGAAGATCACGCGGCAGCAGTTGGTGTCCGGCTCGGTGCCGGGCAGGTTGCGGCCGCCCATGGCGGTCTTGCGCAGCTCCCAGGCCCAGGCGATGCGCCTGCGCCAGAAGGCCTCGTCGAAGCGGTCGTTGGCGTTGCGGCTCACGATCCTGACGCGAATCTTGCTGTTCTCGGAGAGGAGGCCGGCCCCCTGCCAGGTGCCGTTCTCCTCGAACACGTCGACGACGTCGCCGTTCGCGGCCACGCGGCCGTCAGTGGGGGCACCCTCGAGCGCGAGGACCTCCCCCTCGAAGACCCAGGGGTGGCCGCGGCGCAGCGAGCGCGCCGCCTTCCTGGTGACGGTCAGGCGCGGGTAGGGGCGAACCTGCTTCATCTCTGCTCCCTCGATGATGCTTGTCGGGCCGGTGGTGGCTTCCCGGCTGGTGGTGGCTTCCCGGCCGGCGGTCCTTGTCGCCTAGTAGTGCCTGCCGTAGCGGCCGCCGCTGATGCCGCGCCCGCGGCTGCGCGCGCCGTTGAACATCACGCGGGTCGGGCGCTTGGCCGAGCGGTCGGGGTTGGGGACGATGCGCGCCGAGTCGTAGTCGAAGCCCTCGAGGTCCCAGACGGGGACGAGCTTCTTGGTGAAGTACTCGACCTCGCGGAGCTGGCTGATCTCGTCGGGGGCGACGAAGGTGAAGGCGCGCCCCGTGTGGCCCGCGCGGCCGGTGCGGCCGATGCGGTGGACGTAGTCCTCCGGGTCCATGGGGACGTCGAAGTTCACGACGGCGTCGATGCCGGAGACGTCGATGCCGCGGCTCATGACGTCGGTCGCGACGAGGATCTGGCAGCTGCCCTCGCGGAACTTGGAGAGCGCCCGCTCGCGCTCCTTCTGCGTGCGGTCCGCGTGCATGACGTCGACGCCGAACCCGCTCTTGCGCAGGTACTTGGTGACGTCGTCGGCGCGGTGCTTGGTGCGGCAGAAGACGAGCACGCGCTCGGGGTCGAAGTTTCTGACGAGGGCCTCTAGCAGAGGGATCTTCTGGCCCTGCGTGACGGGGCAGAGGTGCTCCTCCACGGTGTCGGCCGTCTCGCCGATGCGGGCGATCTCCACCTTGGCGGGGTCGTGGAGCATGGCGTCGACGGTGCCCTTGATCGAGGGCGGGATGGTGGCCGAGAAGAGCAGCGTCTGGCGCTCCTTGGGCAGGGCGGCCACGATCTTTCGGACGCTCGGCCAGAACCCCATGTCGAGCATGCGGTCGGCCTCGTCGAGGACGAGCACCTTGACCTGCGAGAGGTCCACGTGGTCGTGCTCCATGAGGTCGATGAGGCGGCCGGGGGTGGCCACGAGCAGGTCGCAGCCGCGCTCGAGCTCCTTGATCTGCCGCTCGAACTTGGTGCCGCCCATCACGACGACGGCGCGCTGGCCGGTGTGCTCGCAGACGGTGGAGACCATCGCGTCGATCTGCTGCGCCAGCTCGCGGGTTGGGGTGACGACAAGGGCGAAGGGGCCGAAGGCCGGCCTGCCGCCCGTGGGGATGGGGGACTCGGCCTCGGTGGGCTTCTTGGAGCCGCGACGGCGGCGGGAGCGCTTGCGCTTGGGGGCGTCGGGCGCGGCGTCGTGCCTCTCGCCCGCGGCGGGCTTGGGCGCCTTGGCCGCGGCCTCACCGCCGGCTGGGGACTCGCCGACGGTTGGCGTGCCGGCCGTGCCGCCCGCGGCGGGGGCGGCCTTCTTGTGAGAGCGGTGGTGGCGGCGACGCTTGCGCTTGGCGGGCGCGGGCGTGCCGTCCTCGCCCACGGGGATGGAGAGGTGCGGGTCCTCGGGGGTGGCATCTGCGAGGACCTGGCCGGGCGTGGTGCCGTCCGCGTCCTCGGGGTCCTCGGGGTCGGCGGGGCCGGCGGGCCCGGCCTCGGGCTCGCCCGAGCCGCCCTGGTCCGCGCCGGCGGGCGCGCCGTCCTTCTCCGCCAGCTGCTCGCGAGCCTTGCGCGAGAGCGGTGCGATGACCTGCAGCACCGGCAGCGCGAACGCCGCGGTCTTGCCGGTGCCCGTCTGCGCGGAGGCCACGAGGTCGCGGCCCTCGAGGACCAGTGGGATCGCCTGCGCCTGTACGGGGGTAGGGTCGGTGAAGCCGAGGGCGGCGACGCCCTCGAGAATGTGCTCGTCTAGCCCGAGCTCGGCAAACTTAGAAGTATCCATGCTCTCCAGTATCCCACGTGCCCGGGCTACGTGGGGATATTGCTCCGTTTCCCCATGGTGTTCGGGCTATACTGTACTTTGCTGCGCCTTTTAGGCCATTGTACAGAAAGCCGGCCTTGAGCTGGCCTTTCCCAGAGGTTGTCGCATGCTTCTCACGTCCTTGCACATCGTTCCCATGCGAATGCCCTAGCGTCCCGTCTACGAGGGCCGACGGGGCGTTTGCACAGAGAGCTGCGAGATAGGAGAGAAGAACATGCCGATCAACATCCCCGACGGGCTGCCCGCCAAGCAGATCCTTCACCAGGAGAGGATCTTCGCGCTCGAGGAGGAGGTGGCCTCCAACCAGCAGATCCGCCCGCTGCACGTGGCCATCCTCAACCTGATGCCGACCAAGGTCGAGACGGAGACGCAGATTCTGCGCCTCATCTCCAAGTCTCCGCTGCAGGTGGACTGCGACTTCATGCGGGTGAGCAGCCACGAGAGCACGCACGTCTCGACCGACCACCTGGTCAAGTTCTACGAGACGTTCGACACCTTCCGCGACCGCAACTACGACGGGCTGATCATCACTGGCGCTCCGGTGGAGCAGCTGCCGTTCGAGGAGGTCGACTACTGGGACGAGCTCTGCGAGATCATGGACTGGTCGCAGGAGCACGTCTTCTCGACCATGCACCTGTGCTGGGGTGCGCTCGCGGGGCTCTGGCACCACCACGGCATCCACAAGAAGGTGCTGCCTCAGAAGATCTTCGGCGTCTTCCCCCAGAGGCTGTGCGACGAGTACAACTTCCTGACCAACGGCTTCGACGAGGTGCACAACATGCCGCACTCCCGCCACGCCGCGCTGGAGACGACGGAGCTCGCGCTCCATCCCGAGCTGCAGGTCCTCTCGGAGGGCTTCACGAGCGGCCCCTCGATCATCGCCACGCCCGCCTTCCACGAGGTCTACGTCACCGGCCACTTCGAGTACGGTCGCGACACCCTGGCCGACGAGTTCTGGCGCGACTTCCACAAGGGGCTGAGCATCGCGGTGCCGGAAAACTACTTCCCGGACGACAACCCCGAGAAGCAGCCGATCTTCACCTGGCGCGCCCACGCCAACCTGCTATATCGCAACTGGCTGAACTGGGTCTACCAGATGACCCCCTACGACCTGGCGCAGATCCCCGCAGAGGTCGAGCGGCTCCGTGCGGACGCGGACGACGAGGGCAAGTTCTAGGCGAGCCCGCCGCGTCGGACGTCACACATTTAACCGAATGGCCTCCGTTCATGCCTTATGCTGAAACGTGCGCCGCGCGCCGTCCCTGGCCGCGCGGCGACGTTTCATGAGAGGAAGAGCCTTGAGCACAGACATCGACACCGACCTCACCGTCATCGACTTCCTCAGGCGCAACGCCCGGAAGTACCCCGAAGAGATCGCCCTCGTTGAGGTCAACCCGCAGAGGCAGGAGAACCGCCACATCACGTGGCGCGACTATGACCTGGTGGAGACCACCGACGACGAGCCCTTCCGCCGCGAGATCACCTGGGCGGTGTTCGACGAGAAGGCCAACCGCTTCGCCAACCTGCTGCTCTCGCGCGGCATCCGCAAGGGCGACAAGGTCGCGATCCTGCTCTACAACTGCATCGAGTGGCTGCCGATCTACTTCGGCGTGCTCAAGACCGGCGCGACCGTGGTACCGCTCAACTTCCGCTACTCCTCAGACGAGATCGAGTACTGCCTCGACAAGGCCGAGGTGGACGTGCTGGTCTTCGGTCCCGAGTTCATCGGGCGCCTCGAGGACATCGTGCCCGCAATCCAGCCGGGCCGCCTGCTCTTCTACGTGGGCGACGACTGTCCCACCTGGGCGGAGCCCTACCAGGAGCTGGCGAACCTCTGCTCGAGCTCCGACCCATTCGTCCCCGTCACGAACGACGACGACGCGGCGATCTACTACTCCTCCGGCACGACGGGCTTCCCCAAGGCGATCCTGCACCGTCATCGCAGCCTCACGCAGGCGGCGGAGATGGAGCAGAGGCACCACGGGCAGACGCACGACGACGTCTTCCTCTGCATACCTCCGCTCTACCACACCGGCGCCAAGTTCCATTGGATGGGCTCTCTCATCGTTGGCTCCAGGGCGGTGCTGCTGCGTGGCGTCTCCCCGCAGTTCATCTTCGAGACGGTCAGCCGCGAGCGCTGTACCATCGTCTGGCTGCTCGTGCCGTGGGTGCAGGACATCCTGTCGGCGATCGAGCGCGGCGAGCTGCGCCTCAAGGACTACCACCTGGACCAGTGGCGCCTCATGCACATCGGCGCGCAGCCGGTGCCCAAGAGCCTGATCGAGCGCTGGCTGCACTACTTCCCCAACCAGCAGTACGACACCAACTACGGCCTCTCCGAGTCGACGGGTCCCGGCTGCGTGCACCTGGGCATCGGCAACGTCGACCACGTGGGCGCCATCGGCAAGCCGGGCTGGCGCTGGGAGGCCAAGATCATCGACGAGAACGGCGCCGAGGTCAGCCAGGGCGAGGTCGGCGAGCTGTGCGTCAAGGGTCCCGGCCTCATGGAGTGCTACTACGGTGACCCCGAGGAGACGGCTAAGACCCTGGTGGACGGCTGGCTGCGGACGGGCGACATGGCACGCCAGGACGCCGATGGCTTCTATTGGCTCGTGGACCGCAAGAAGGACGTCATCGTGATGGGCGGCGAGAACCTCTACCCCGTCCAGATCGAGGACTTCCTCTCCACCAATGACGCGATCCAGGACGTGGCCGTCATCGGCCTGCCCGACGAGCGCCTGGGAGAGATCCCCGCCGCCGTCATCGAGCTCAAGGAGGGCCGCGAGGACACCACGGAGGACGACATCAACCAGTTCTGCCTCCAGCTGCCCCGCTACAAGCGCCCGCGCAAGGTGATCTTCGCCAAGGTGCCGAGAAACGCGACGGGCAAGATCGAGAAGCCCCTGCTCAGGCGGAGGTACGGCGCAGAGCACCTGGTCGCGCTCGAGTCAGGCGCCGACGCGGCCGCGGGCGCTCCGACTGAGGCCGCTGCCGCCGGGTCCGTCGCGGGCGCGGCCGGCCAGGGGGACGCAAGGGAGAACGTGGCGCCTGCGAAGTAGTCGCCCGAGGGGGTGCAGGTGCCCGCGAGAAGGAGAGAAGAAGTGAGCAAGCAACTGCTGTCTGGCAACGAGGCCATCGCGCAGGGTGCGTGGGAGGCCGGCGCCAGGGTCGCCACGGGCTACCCCGGCACGCCCTCCACGGAGACGCTCGAGAACCTCGTCCACCACGAGGACGTCTACTGCGAGTGGTCGCCCAACGAGAAGGTCGCGCTCGAGGTGGGCATCGGCTCCGCCATGGGCGGCGCCCGCACGCTCGTCACGATGAAGCACGTCGGACTCAACGTCGCGGCCGACCCGTTCATGTCGGTCGCCAACACTGGCGTCAACGCGGGCCTGGTCCTGCTCGTCGCCGACGACCCGAGCATGTACTCGAGCCAGAACGAGCAGGACACGCGCAACTACGCTGCCTTCGCGCGCGTGCCCTGCCTCGACCCGAGCGACTCCCAGGAGGCCTACGAGTTCGCACAGCGCGCGTTCGAGATCTCCGAGAGCTTCGACACCCCGGTCATCCTGCACGAGACCATGCGCATCGCGCACACCCGCACCATGGTGGAGGCCACCAACGTCCGTCGTGAGCAGGACCTTCTCGACTACGAGAGCCAGCCTTCCAAGTACGTGATGATGCCGGCCTACGCGGTCGCCCGCACCGAGGTGACCAACCGCCGCGAGGACGACCTCGTGGCCTACGCGGAGACCTGCGACCTCAACCGCGTGGAGATGCGCGACACCAAGGTCGGCGTCATCGTCGCAGGCGCACTCTACAACCACGTCCGCGAGGCCCTGCCCGACGCCTCCGTCTTCAAGCTGGGCCTCAGCTGGCCGCTGCCCCCGCGCGCCCTGGCCGACTTCGCGTCCAAGGTGGATAAGGTCTACGTGGTGGAGGAGGCCTGCCGCTACTTCCGCGACCACGTGGCCGCCCTCGGCGTCGCCCTCTCCGAGCCGCCCGCGGCCCCGCTGCCGCGCTCCGGAGAGATCTTCCCCTCGGACATCCGCGCGAGCTTCGGCGAGCCCGCCCCGGAGCACCTCCCCAAGATGGAGGGCCTGCCGCCGCGCCCGCCCGCGTTCTGCGCCGGCTGCCCCCACCGCCTGGTCTTCTGCGAGCTCAGACGCCTCAAGGCCGTCGTCACCGGCGACATCGGCTGCTACACGCTCGGTGCCGTGGCGCCCTTCCGCGCCGTCGACTCGGTAATCGACATGGGCGCCAGCCTCTCCATGTCGCACGGCATGGAGCTCGCAGGCGTCCCCGCGCGCACGGGCCGTCCGGTCGTGGGCGTGATCGGCGACTCCACCTTCGCGCACTCCGGCATCACGAGCCTGCTCGGCACCGTGTACAACGGCGGCAAGGGCACCCTCGTCATCCTCGACAACCGCACGACGGCCATGACCGGCGCACAGGGCAACCCGGTGAACGGCGTCACCCTCTCCGAGCAGGGCAAGCGCATCTCGCCCCTCGTCGAGGCGGCCGAGAAGCCCAGCGTGCTCGACCGTCCCGCCGGCAAGCCCCTCGACCTTGTCGCCCTGTGTCGCGCCATCGGCGTCGACGAGGTGATCGAGGCGGACGCCCAGGACCTCAAGCAGGTGCGCTCCGCGCTCAAGCAGGCCACCTCGCACGAGGACCAGCTCTCGGTCGTGATCTTCCGGAGTCCCTGCCGCCTGGTCGAGCGCTCGCGCAAGGCCGCGCCGGTCATCCGCGACTGCCGCCGCTGCGGCACCTGCGTCAACATCGGGTGCCCGGCGCTCGGCAAGGACGAGACGGGCTACGCGGTGATCGACCCCACCCAGTGCATCGGCTGCGGGCAGTGCGTGCAGGTCTGCCCCTTCGACTGCATCGAATTCGAGTAGGAGGGCGCATATGCCACACGCAACCGCATCGGCGGAGAGCTCTACCGTCAGGCTGGGCGAGCGCGTCACGCTCGACGGCGTCAAGACCGTGCTGCTCGTGGGCGTCGGCGGGCAGGGCACCATCCTGGCTGGCAACATCCTGGCGATGACCGCCTCCGAGGCAGGGCTCGACGTCAAGGTGTCCGAGATCCACGGCATGTCCCAGCGCGGCGGCTCGGTCTCCACCATCATTCGCATGGGCGACCACGTCGACACCATGGTCTGCGACCCGGGCTGCGCCGACGTCGTGGTGGCCTTCGAGGCCATCGAGGCCCTGCGCAACCAGCAGTTCCTCAAGCGCGGCGGCAAGCTGTTCGTCAACGACGAGACCATCACGCCCGTGCCGGTCAACATCGGCAGCGCGCGGATGCCGCGCGACGTGAGCGCGAAGCTCGACGAGATCGGTGCCATCCGCTTCGACGCGGGCGAGATCGCCCGCTCCGTGGGTAGCCCCAAGTCCGCGAACGTCGTGCTCGTGGGTGCGCTCTCCACGGCGCTGCCCTTCGGCGTCGAGGAGTGGGAGGATGCGATCTCCCGTCGCGTGCCGCCCAAGACGGTCGAGGCGAACCTCGAGGCGTTCCGCCGTGGCCGCGCGGCCGCTAGCCGCGCGTAGCCGGAGGCCGGGCGCCGCGGCCGCAGCGCAGCAGACGAGGGGGCTGTCACCGGACTGGTGGCAGCCCCCTCTTGCGTGTCTCGTCCGGACGGCGGGTCCTTCTCGCCCGTGGCTGGCGCCCGGTTGCCGGAAGGCGCCCGGTTGCCGGCCGCCTTCCGGTCCTGCTACTCGTCCCAGGTGCGGAAGCGGAACTCGCCGTTCTCATAGACGCCGAAGCTGTGCGAGCCGTCCTTGGGCAGCCCGACGCTTCCGGGGTTGAAGCACCAGACGCCGGGGTGCGCGTCGCTCCTGCGGCTCACCTTCTTGTGCGTGTGGCCGTAGACGATGGCGGCGCCTTCGGGCAGGCTGGGCATCTTGTCGACGGAGTTGTGGATGCCGGGGCCCCACACGTGCCCGTGCGTCAGGAACAGCTCGATCCCGGCCGCGCGGGTGACGGGGTTGGTCGCGTCGGGGTCCCACAGGACGGAGTACTCGGCCATGCAGGGGAAGTCGAGCACCATCTGGTCGACCTCGGCTTCGCAGTTGCCGCGCACCGCGATGACGCTGTCGCGCACGGAGTTGAGCATCGCGACGACCTCCTTGGGGCGGTAGTCGGCTGGCAGGTCGTTGCGAGGCCCGTGGTAGAGAAGGTCGCCGAGAAGGACCAGGCGGTCGGGCTGCTCCGCGTCGAGCTCCTGCATGAGCCGGGCACACCAGTCCGCCGCGCCGTGGATGTCGGATGCGATGAGTAGCTTCATGGGGGTTTCCTCCTGTTGTCTCGCCCGTGGCTGCAGGTCGGGCGACGCGGGCGTGCCGTGGGCTGGCGGCCGCGGCCGCCGCGCGCGGGCCGCGTGTTGCTTCCGAGTATGGTAATGCGACCTGGGGATGACATGTCGGCCGATGCGCGAACGCGGGCGCGGAATCGCGGAGCGCCCTGACGGCGGGGGGATGGCTGCGACGGCGAGGCCGTGCCGACGTGCGCGGCGGGCCGGCCGACAGGCCGCGAGGCCGTGCCGATGCAACTCTCCCACGGGATTGTGCATTTGTGGGGGTTAGGGATGGATTGGGGGCGGCCCGGGCCGTCCCCAAGGGGCTGCCCCGCACCCGTGGGGACGTTTGCCCAGGATTCCCAGGCGGCTCAAGGTGACTGTGAGGCGACAGGCCCCCTCTCGGCGCGCCGGGACCCGTCCCTAAGTCGCCGAAATGCACAGAACGGTCTGGATAGTTGCGCCGATGCGGCTGTCGGCCCTTGGCGGCCATCGCTGACTCGCCCCCGACCCGTCCATAAGTCGCGGATTTGCACGGGGCGGCTCGAGGAGTTGCGCCGGCGGCTTCCGGGCGCCTCCGGTGCGTTACGGCCGCGAAGTCGGACGCCCCTCGAGCCGTCCGAGCCGCCCGCTGCGCCCGACGCACCTGCGTTGCGCCCGACGCACCTGCGTTGCGCCCGCCGCACCTGCGCCGTACCTCCCGCGCTCCGCGCGCGCCTGCGCCGTCCATGCCCCCCACCGAAGACCCTATAACTGTGCGTACCAAAAAATCTATCATTTTAAGACTTAGATTATGTATAGAATCAGAGCGCAGGGGAACAATAGCAACCGTAAGAAGAAGCGCATGCGGCATGGGACCGCTTTCCGCCCTGCAAGGGGCGCGCGCAACGTAGAAAGGATCGCTACACCATGGCAAAGATTCTCGGAATCGACCTGGGTACCACTAACTCTGCGATGGCCGTCCTCGAGGGCGGCGAGCCCACCATTATCGTGAACGCCGAGGGCGACCGCACCACGCCGTCCGTCGTCGGCTTCCGCGACGGCGGTGACCGCATCGTCGGCAAGGCGGCCAAGAACCAGGCCGTCACCAACCCGCAGAACACCGTCTTCTCGATCAAGCGCTTCATGGGCCGTCGCTACGACGAGGTCGGCTCCGAGCTCAAGACCGTCCCGTACAAGGTCAAGGCCGGCACCGGCAACCGCGCCGTCGTAGAGATCGGCGGCGAGGACTTCACCCCCGAGCAGATCAGCGCGATGATCCTCTCCAAGATGAAGGCCGACGCCGAGAAGTACCTCGGCGAGACCGTGACCGACGCGGTCATCACCGTCCCCGCCTACTTCAACGACGCTCAGCGCCAGGCCACCAAGGATGCCGGCAAGATCGCCGGCCTCAACGTCAAGCGCATCGTCAACGAGCCCACGGCCGCGGCCCTCGCCTACGGCCTCGACAAGAAGAACCAGGACCAGAAGGTCCTCGTCTTCGACCTCGGTGGCGGCACCTTCGACGTCTCCCTGCTCGACCTCGCCGACGGCGTGGTCGAGGTCCTGGCCACCAACGGCGACAACCACCTCGGCGGCGACGACTGGGACCAGAAGGTCATCGACTGGATGGCGGACAAGTTCCAGCAGGAGAACGGCATCGACCTGCGCAAGGACCCCATGGCCCTGCAGCGTCTGAAGGAGGCTGCGGAGAACGCCAAGAAGGAGCTCTCCAGCGCACAGCAGGCTGACATCAACCTGCCCTTCATCACCGCCGACGCCACCGGCCCCAAGCACCTCAACTACACCCTCACCCGCGCAGAGTTCGAGCGCATCACGCGTGACCTCCTCGAGCGCTGCAAGACCCCCGTCACCAAGGCGCTTCACGACGCCAACCTCTCGATTGACCAGGTCAACGAGGTCATCCTCGTCGGCGGCTCCAGCCGTATGCCCGCCGTCCAGGAGCTCGTGAAGCAGATGACCGGCAAGCAGCCCAACATGTCCGTGAACCCGGACGAGGTCGTCGCCGACGGCGCCGCCGTCCAGGGCGGCGTCCTCACCGGTGACGTCGAGGGCATCCTGCTGCTCGACGTCACGCCGCTGTCCCTCGGCGTCGAGACCATGGGCGGCGTGATGACCAAGATGATCGACCGCAACACCACGATCCCGACGAGCAAGACCGAGGTCTACTCCACGGCCGCCGACAACCAGACGTCCGTCGAGATCAACGTCCTGCAGGGCGAGCGCGAGATGGCGCGCGACAACAAGTCGCTCGGCAAGTTCAACCTGACCGGCATCCCCGCCGCTCCTCGTGGCGTGCCGCAGATCGAGGTCACCTTCGACATCGACGCCAACGGCATCGTGAAGGTCACGGCCAAGGACAAGGGCACGGGCAAGCAGCAGCAGATCACCATCTCCGGCTCCACCGCGCTGTCCGACGACGAGGTCGACCGCATGGTGAAGGACGCCGAGTCCCACGCCGAGGAGGACAAGAAGCACAAGGACGAGATCGAGGTCCGCAACCAGGCCGACAGCCTCGCCTACTCCACCGAGCAGACCCTCAAGGAGCTCGGCGACAAGGTCCCCGCTGACGTGAAGAAGGAGACCGAGGACGCCGTCGCCGCCACCAAGAAGGCCCTCGACGGCACCGACGTCGACGCGATCAAGGCTGCCAGCGAGAAGCTGCAGGACGCCGCGCATAAGCTCGCGCAGGTCGTCTACAGCAACACGCAGGCGGAGACCTCCCAGCCCTCCGGCTCCGGCGCATCCAACGGCGGCGACGACGTGGTCGACGCCGACTACGAGGTCGTGGACGACGACAAGGACAACAAGTAGCGGGTGAGCCAGATGTTCGGCAAGGACAAGAACGCGAAGGGGGCGGCCGGCGCCGCCCCCGGCTCCACCCCCCAGGAGGGCGACGTGAAGGTACCCATCGAAGACGATAACGACAAGCCCGAGGGCGCGCCGTCGGGCGACCCGACGCCCGAGCAGGGCGCCGCGGCCCAGCCGGCCGGCGAGGCCTGCGACCCCGAGGCCGAGCAGCGCATGGTGGACGAGGCCATCCGACGCGGCGAGGAGGCCGCGGACGAGGACTTCAAGGCCGAGAACGCCAAGCTGCGCGCCTCCCTCGCCGACCTGCGCCGCGAGCTCGAGGAGGCGCGCAAGAGCGCCGACTCCGAGGAGCTGGAGCAGGCCAAGAAGGCTGCGGCGGACGCCGAGGAGCGTCGCACCAAGCTGCTGGCCGAGTTCCAGACGTTCCGTCGTCGTCGCGACGAGGAGGCGGTCCAGGAGAAGGCCCGCGCGGCCGAGAAGATCGTGAAGAGCCTCCTGCCCGTCATCGACGACATGGAGCGCGCGATCGACCACGCGGAGAAGACCGCGGGAGACGACGAGCAGTTCCAGAGCTTCGTCTCCGGCATCGACCAGGTGCACGACAAGATGGTCGCCGTGCTCGCGAAGGAGGGCGTCGAGGTAATCGATCCCGCCGGCGAGCCGTTTGACCCCATGCTGCACCAGGCGGTCGGGCGCTCCGAGAACCCCGACGTCTACGACGAGACGGTCGACCAGGTCTACCAGAAGGGCTACAAGCTCGGCGGCAAGGTGATCCGCTCGGCGATGGTCACGGTCACCTTCGGCGGGCCCAAGCGCCCGGCGCCCGACCCTGCGGCCGGAGCCGACGGCGCGCCCGCCGACGGCGCGGTGGGCGGCGCCCAGGGCGCGGATCCCGGACCCGAGGACGCGAGCGAGAGCAGACAGTAGTAAGGGAGCGCCCGGGCCGCACGGCCCGGGCGCAGTTCACGAAAGGGGGCGAGCGTCACCATGGCAGGGAAGAGCAACTACTACGACATCCTGGGCGTCAAGCGCGACGCCTCCCAGGACGACATCCGTCGCGCCTTCCGGAAGCTTGCGACCAAGTACCATCCGGACGCCGGTGGCGACGAGCAGAAATTCAAGGAGATAAGCGAGGCCTACACCACGCTCTCCGATCCGGAGAAGCGCAAGGAGTACGACCAGCTCCTCATGTTCGGCGGCATCCCCGGCGCCGACTTCGGCGGCTCCGGCGGGAGGAACCGCGGCTACACCTACACTAACTACGGCGACGTGGACTTCAGCGACATCTTCAACAACGTCCGCAACGGCGACGGCGCGTTCGGCGGCTTCGACTTCTCGTCGATCTTCGGCGGGGGCGCGGGCCGCGCGCCCAGGCCGCAGAAGGGCGGCGACCTCAGCATCACGATCGACGTCTCGGCGGAGGAGGCCTTCACCGGCGCGACGCGCAAGGTGACCTTCAAGATCCCCTCCACGGGCGAGAGCCAGACGCTCAAGGTCAAGGTGCCGGCCGGCGCCGTGGACGGCGGCAAGCTGCGCTACCGCGGCAGGGGCGAGTTCGGCTCCAACGGCGGTGAGCGCGGCGACCTCGTCATCGTCACGCGCGTGGCCGAGCACCCGCTCTTCAAGCGCGACGGCGCGGACGTCCGCATGGACCTGCCGGTCTCCATCTTCGAGGCCGCGCTCGGCACCACGGTCGAGGTCCCCACGCCCAAGGGCGAGAAGGTCCTGCTCAAGATCCCCGCCGGGACCCAGGACGGAAAGACGTTCAGGTTCCGCGAGATGGGCGCCCCGGACGTGAAGCACAAGGGCCGCACCGGCGCGCTCTACGTGCGCGTGAAGGTCCAGGTCCCCACGATGCTCAGCCAGAAGGAGCGCTCGGCACTCAAGGCGCTCGCCGAGCAGGACCAGCGCGAGTACCGAAAGGACGTGGAGCGCTATGAGTGAAGAGCCCGGCCAAGACGGCGGCAAGAGGAACGACGGCCGCGATAAGCCGCTCTACATGATCAGCGTGGCGGCCGAGCTGACGGGCATGCACCCGCAGACGCTGCGCGTCTACGAGCAGAAGGGCCTCGTCACGCCCGGCCGCTCGCGCGGCAACACGCGCCTCTACTCCCAGGCGGACATCGACCGGCTGAACCTCATCAGCAAGCTGACGGACGAGGGCATCAACCTCGCCGGCGTCATCAGGATCCTGGACATGCGCGAGCGCGCCATGCAGCGCGAGGACGAGATAGACGAGCTCCGCCACCGCGTCCGCGAGCTCGAGGACGAGGTCCATGAGATGCGGATGCGCGAGAGGATCACGGCGCTCGCCCGCTACGACGGAGCGAGCCCCGAGAAGGTCCTGCGCAGGCTGCTCGACGGGGACGACTCCCAGTAGCAGCCGTCCGCCGCGCGTGCGGCACGGGTGAGAGGTACCGCGGGCACCAGCAGGGGACGCACGGGCGAGGGGAGCCGCGAGGGCGCGGCGCTGCCGGCAGGGCCGGTGGCGCCGCGCCCTTCTCGCTCTTCGGCCTCGCGGCCGCGGGTCCTTCTCGCCCAGGCTCATCTCGTGAGATGCAAGAAATCTAACAAAGATAGACTTAGATTATGTATAAGAAGTCTTGTAGGTGGGAATACTTCTCAACGTAAAACGACAATCCGTCGCCCGTGACGGACGCTGAGGAGTGATGCATATGAACATCAACAAGTGGGCAGTGACGGCCCAGGAGGCGCTGCAGTCTGCAGTCGGCGTCGCCAGCGACTCGGAGGCTGGCGCCGTCGAGCCGATCCACCTTCTCAAGGCGTTGCTCACCTCGGGCGAGCGCAACATCAACGCGATCATCGAGCGCGTCGGCGCCGACCCCAACTCCATCTCGGAGCAGGTCGACTCCGCCATCGCGCGCCAGCCTAAGGTCTCGGGCGACAGCGGCCAGATGGGCATGAGCAACGACTTCGTGCGCCTTGCCAACAGCGCGGAGAAGCTTGCGGGCAAGATGGGCGACTCCTACGTGACGAGCGAGCACCTGCTGTGCGCCCTCGCCGCCGACAAGAGCGCCGCCGGCTCGGTGCTCAACGCCGCCGGCGTCACGGCCAAGCGCGTCGAGGAGGCCTACAACGACCTGCGCGGCGACGAGCGCGTGACCTCGCAGGACGCAAAGCCCCAGTTCGAGGCCCTCGAGCAGTACGGCCGCAACGTGACTGACCTCGCCCGCCAGGGCAAGCTCGACCCGGTCGTCGGCCGCGTGGAGGAGATCCGCCGCACCATCCAGGTGCTCTCCCGCCGCACCAAGAACAACCCCGTGCTCATCGGCGAGCCCGGCGTCGGCAAGACCGCCATCGTCGAGGGCCTGGCCCAGCGCATCGTCTCGGGCGACGTGCCCTCCACCATCCGCGACAAGGAGCTCGTCGAGCTCGACATGAGCGCGCTGGTGGCAGGGGCCAAGTACCGCGGCGAGTTCGAGGACCGCCTCAAGAGCGTGCTCAAGGAGGTGGAGAAGTCCGACGGCAGGATCATCCTGTTCATCGACGAGCTGCACACCATCGTGGGTGCCGGCGCGACCGAGGGCTCCATGGACGCTGGCAACATCCTGAAGCCGGCCCTCGCCCGCGGCACGCTGCACATGATCGGCGCGACCACGCTCAACGAGTACCACAAGTACATCGAGAAGGACCAGGCGCTCGCGCGCAGGTTCCAGCCGGTCATGGTCGGCGAGCCCTCCGTGGAGGAGACCATCTCCATCCTGCGTGGCATCAAGGACAAGTACGAGCAGCACCACCGCGTCCGCATCACCGACGCCGCGCTCGTCTCGGCCGCCGACCTCTCCAACCGCTACATCTCCGACCGCTTCCTGCCGGACAAGGCCATCGACCTCGTGGACGAGGCGGCGAGCCGCCTGCGCATGGAGCTCGACTCCATGCCGGCCGACATCGACGCCGTTGACCGCGATCTCACGCAGAAGCAGATCGAGGAGCAGGCCCTCATGAAGGAGGACGACGAGGCCTCCAAGGAGCGCCTGGCCAAGCTCCGCAAGGAGATCGCGACCACCCGCGAGAAGCTCGACGGCATGAAAGCCAAGTGGCAGAACGAGAAGGGCGCCATCGACCGGGTCCAGGACCTCAAGAGCCAGATCGAGGACGCCAAGGTGGAGATGGAGCGCGTCACGCGCGAGGGCGACCTCGCACGCGCGTCGGAGCTGCGCTACTCGACCATCCCCACGCTGCAGCGCCAGTACGACGACGCGGAGCGCGCGCTGTCCGACAAGAAGGAGGAGGGGGGCCTGCTCAAGGAGGAGGTCACGAGCGAGGAGATAGCCGAGGTCGTGAGCTCGTGGACCGGCGTGCCTGTGTCCAAGATGATGCAGGGCGAGATGGAGAAGCTCAAGAACCTCGAGGGCGAGCTCCACAAGCGCGTCGTGGGCCAGAACGAGGCAGTGTCCGCCGTCGCCGCGGCGGTGCGCCGCAGCCGCGCCGGCCTCTCCGACCCCAACCGCCCGATCGGTAGCTTCTTCTTCCTCGGCCCCACCGGCGTGGGCAAGACCGAGCTCGCCAAGGCGCTTGCCGAGTGCCTGTTCGACGACGAGCGCGCCCTGATCCGCATCGACATGTCCGAGTACATGGAGAAGTTCAGCGTCCAGCGGCTCATCGGCGCGCCCCCCGGATACGTGGGCTACGACGAGGGCGGCCAGCTGACCGAGGCCGTGCGCAGGCGCCCATACAGCGTGATCCTGCTCGACGAGATGGAGAAGGCGCATCCCGACGTCTTCAACATCCTGCTGCAGGTCCTCGACGACGGTCGCCTCACCGACGGCCAGGGCAGGCTCGTGAGCTTCAAGAACACGATCATCATCATGACCAGCAACGTAGGCTCGCAGTTCATCGCCCAGGCCAACGCCCAGAGCGACCCGGACGAGGTCCAGCGCCAGGTCAACGACGCCCTGCGCCAGACCTTCAAGCCCGAGTTCCTGAACCGCATCGACGACGTGGTGGTCTTCCATCCCCTCGGGCTGGACGACATCGAGAAGATCGTGGACATCCAGCTCAAGGACGTGCGCGAGCGCCTCGCGAAGGAGCGCATCACGCTCAGGCTCACCGACGCGGCGGTCGGCTCGCTCGCGATCGACGGCCTCGACCCGGTCTACGGCGCGCGTCCGCTCAAGCGCCTGATCCAGCGCCAGGTCGTGGACAACGTGGCCAACCTCATCATCAGCGGCGAGGTGGGCGAGGGCGACACGGTGCTCGTCGACGCGGCCAAGGACGGCTCCGGCCTCACGGCCGCGAGGGTAGCCTCGTCCGAGCCCTCCTCCGAGGGCGCGGGCGACGGCGAGCCGGTCGAGCCGGACGACGTCGAGTAGGCGCTCCGGCGCGGGCCTCGTACGAGCCTGACGCGACCCCGGCCGGGCACGGGTCAGGGCTCCCGAGCGACATGGTGGCGGGGGCGGCGAGCAATCGCCGCCCCCGCCCTTCTTGTGCACGGGCCCCGGCTGGGGCGCCACCCACGGCCGCCCCCTCCACCGCGACGCCTCCGGTGCTGCGTTCGCGGTGCGACCCCACGTCCTGCTCAGCACAAGAGACGTGCAATTCGCAGGGACATGCGCCAAGATAGATGGAACTATGCGGACGGGAGGTGCTGATGGGCGACGCTGGCGCAGGCGACGAGAAGGACCGGGAAGCGGCGGAGACGGTCGCGCCGGCCGGCTCGAGGGCTCCCGAGGCCTCGGAGGTCCCCCAGGTCCCTGAGGTCCCCGAGGTGGGTCCCGAGGAGGTCCCCGTCGCCCTCCCGAGCGACTACGACGGCGGCGACGACTCCACGACCACGACGACCTTCGACGGGCCGGAGTTCAGGGTCGCGCGCCTGGGCGAGAACCGCATCGGCGCGCACGCCGTCCACCGCCGGCCCAAGGAGCCGAGCTCCCACCACCGCCACCTCGTCCTGGTGGGCCTCGTGCTCGCGCTCGTCGCGGCGGTCGCGATCGGGGCGGGCGTGAGCTACTACCTCGAGTACTGGGGCGGCAAGACCGTGCCCGCGGTCGTGGGGCTTGCGCAGGAGGCAGCGACGCAGAGGATCTTCCAGAAGGGCTTCGTCGTCCAGGTCAGGACCCAGCCCACCGACGAGGGTGCGGGACGCGTCCTCTCCGTCGAGCCGGGGCCGGGCAGGCGCGTCCCCGAGGGCTCGACGGTCACCGTCACCGTGGGCGCGGACCGCGTGATTCCCGACGTCGTGGGCACGGACAAGGACGCGGCGCAGGCGGCCCTCGCGCAGGCCGGCGCCAGCAACGTGCAGCTCGTCTACGAGCGCTCCGGCGAGGCCGAGGGCACGGTGCTCGCGGTCGAGCCCGCCGCGGGCGCCCTCTTCCTCTCGACCGACCAGGTCACCCTCACGGTGGCGACGCCGCCCAAGGTGCCGAGCCTCGTCGGTCGCACGGAGCGGGAGGCCCTCTCCATGCTCAAGGACGCGGGCCTCACGGCCGAGGTCACCTACGTCGCGACGGGCTCGCAGCCCGTGGGCGACGTGCAGTCCACCGACCCGGCGGCGGGCGAGCGCGCCGGCCTGGACGGCGTGGTGGGCGTGACCGTCGTGAGCCCCCAGCCGAGCGACCCCTGGGACGTGCGCGCCTACTTCGACGCGACCCCCACGGCCATCCTCAGCTACCTGCAGAAGGCGGGCTACGCCATCCGGACGGGCGCCATCGACGACGCGGGCAGGCTGCAGGAGAGCTTCGCGGCGGACGGCGGTGGCACGGTCGCGCTCCAGCCCGTCCCCTGGGGGGCGCCAGCCGGCCAGGAGCCGGCGAGCGTGGCCGACCACCTCGCCACGGGCGCGAAGGTCGAGGGCGTGCGCGTGACGCTGCCCACCGCCAAGGTGCCCCAGGGCGACGCGAACGCGCAGACGGCGTCGGAGACGGAGGCCCTCTGCGGCCTCAAGGGGGCGACGGGGCACTGCGACGCCCACTCCATCAGCCTCCCCGCCAACACGACGCCCTCCCCGCTGTCGTTCTACTGCGAGTACGGCGAGGAGGCCGGCTACGGCTGGACGGTCCTCGTCTACAAGGACGCCAACGGCACCACCCAGGCCATCGTCGGCTGCGCGCCCAAGGCGACCTACTCCTCCGCGGACGTCTCCAAGACGAGCGGCAAGGTCGCCGACCTCGTCGCCTGGACGGAGATATACGAGGCGCCGTCCGAGGAGGTCGCGGCTGCCGCCAAGACCGGCAAGGAGGGTGCGGCCGGGTCCGGGACGGACGGCGGGACCAAGTAGCGCCGTCGGAAGGAGAAGCGGGATGCGAGAGGACGACAGGCGAGAAGGACCACGGGCTGCGAGCGAGACGGGCGTGAGCCGGGCTGGAGCCAACGCCGTGGGCGCGGGGGCGGGCCGTCCTTCTCCCTACGCGAGCTTCATTAGGGCGGAGAACGAGGACGACGACGGGTACGACCCCTACTCCGACCGACCCGCACGTCCCGAGCCGCTCTTCGAGCGCGATCCCTGGGACTAAGGTGCCGACGCTTCGGCGATGTCTTCGGCATGTCTCGAACTTCTGCCCGAATCGCCAAGCGCGGCCATCGGGCGACTCGCCTGTGCAAGAGGATGAAAAGTGCTGGAACTACTGGGGTGAGGGTGTACTATGAGTAAGAAATTCTTACATTGGAGGCTGTGATGAGCTCAGATATCCTCGCCGTCTCGTCCAAGGGACAGGTCGTACTTCCTGCGAACCTGCGCAAGAGACTCTCGATCAAGAGCGGTGATCACCTTGCCGTCTATACCTCGGGCGATGTAATCATGCTCAAAAAAATCGAAATGCCAAGAGAGGAAGACTTCAAGTCGCACCTTGACGAAGCCCAGGCCTGGGCCAAGGCCGTTGGTTATCAAGAGTCCGACGTGGCTGATGCCATTGCGACGGTGCGCGCGAGGAAGCACGCATGAGAGTCGTCATCGACACCAACGTCGTCATCTCTGGAACATTCTTTGGCGGAAAGCCTCGCGAGATACTCGAGGCGGTCACGGACAGAAGAATAGCTGCCTTCGCCACGCCTGAGATCGTAGAGGAATATCAAGAGGTCGTCGACGAGATGATTTCGCGTAAGAACGGATGCCTTCGAAGGGACGTACTCGTCCCGTTCGAGGCGGCGCTCTCCTTCGTCAGGCCTCATACGCACATCGAGATTTGTCGTGACCCAGATGACGACAAGTTCCTTTGCTGTGCGATAGATGCCCATGCCATCCATATCGTGAGTGGCGACAAAGACTTGCTTACGATAGGCAAGTACGATGGCGTGGAAATCGTGACTGCCGCCGAGTTTTGCGCGAGGTACCTATAAGCAGATTCTCGCCGGTAGCCAAGCACGAGGCGCGTCGCCCATCAGCCGAGCGCGCCTCCCAGGCGCAGGATCAGCAGGGTGGCGAGGAGCAGCACGACGATGACGACGACGGCTGCGATGCGGGAGCGGATCTGGCGCTCGCGCTCGCGCGACGCGAATATCTGCCGGCGACCCTTGGGAATCTCCAGGTACTGGCCGTAGTGCAGGTCGCGCTGAAGCTTGCCCATGTCCGCGCGGGAGCGGCGGTAGGGCTGGCCGGAGAGCGGCAGGCTGCCGCCGACGGCGATGTTGGAGTCGTGCGCGAAGCCTGCGGAGTAGGACTCGTCCTCGCCGAGGTCGTCGATCGCCTCGGCCGTCTTGCGCGGCTTGGGCTGCCTGATGTAGGGGGCGTTCCGGCGCGAGCCGGTGCTCCTCGTGGGCCTCAGCAGGGGCTTCTCGCGCTCGAGACCCTTGGCCTCGCTGCGGGGGATGGGCTTGCCCACGCCCGTGGAGTCGAGCCGGCGCTCACGGGTCGCCACGCGCTCCTGGCTGCGCTCCGCGCCCTTCCGGGGGGTCCGCTCGGCCGTGGTGGGCTCAGCGGCGGCGCTCGGCGAGGGCGTGCCCTCCCTGCTCGAAACACTCCTGCGTATGCTGCCGCTCTCACCCATGCAGGTGCCTCCGAAAACCGACGCCCCGATTGCTAGACCATGATACCGAATGGCACTCGGGCGGACAGGGGGTGGCATCAATTGACACAGTTCACCACGAGTTGCCCAGAGAGCTTGCCGGGAGCTTGGAGCTTCCAAACCTAAGCGTAAAAGACTTAGGTTATGTGCCAACTATGAACTGAGAAAACCTTCGAAAGTCGGTTTAAAGCGGCCTCTGCGGGGCATATACCAAGTCGACACGCGGGGTGCACGGGCAAGAGCGAGGCACCCAGAAGACCATGAGGAGTGATTCGTTATGGCAAGCATGATTCCGTATGATCGCTACGACAGGGCTCTCCGCAGGGCTTGGCCGTTCGGCAGCTTCTTCGACGACGACTTCTTCGCCCCGCTGGTGAGCGTCGATGGTGACGCCTCCTTCAAGATGGACGTCGAGGACGCGGGCGACAAGTACGTCGTCTCCGCCCACCTCCCCGGCGTCACGCGCGACCAGATTGACGTCGAGCTCAACGAGGGCAGGCTCTCCATCTCGGTGGACAGGAAGGAGTCCGACGAGGAGAAGAGCAAGAACTACCTGCATAAGGAGACCAGCGAGTGGCAGGCCACGCGCGGCGTCTACCTCAAGGACGCGGCGAGCGAGGGCCTGAGCGCTAAGCTGGACAATGGCGTGCTCGAGATCCAGGTACCCAAGATCGTCGAGAAGCCCAACGTCACCAAGGTCACCATCGAGTAGCGGCGGCTCGGACGAGCTGCCACGGGCAGCGGGATTCGGGAGGGGCGCGGCCTTCGGGCGGCGCCCCTCCCGCCGTCTGTGCCCGGGGCGCCGGTCCTTCTCCGCTAGTAGATCGCGAGCGGCTCGTCCTGCGACGCCACGCAGACGCTGAGGCGGCCGTCGGGCGTCCGCGCCTCCGCCGCCTCGCCGTCCACCGGCTCGGCGCCGACGGCCTCGGCCAGGGTGCGCACGGCGACGCTCGGGCGGTTGTTCTTCTCCGAGAGGTGCAGGCCGACGACGACCTCGGTGTCGCGCGTGACCAGGGCCTTGAGCGCCGCGGCGCACTGGTCGTTGGAGAGGTGGCCGTCCGGGCCGCCCACGCGCTTGCGGAGGAAGGCGGGATAGGGGCCCTCGGCGAGCATGGTCTCGTCGTGGTTGGCCTCGATGCCGAGGATCCTGCAGCCGAAGAGCGCGTCGAGCGCGGCGTCCGTGACGTAGCCGGTGTCGGTCATCCAGCCCAGGGCGTCGTCGGGGCCGTCTGAGCCCTCGACCTCGAAGCGGAAGCCGATGGGGTCGCCCACGTCGTGCGAGGTGGGGAAGCACCGCACGCGCATCCCGGCCAGCGCGAGCTCCGCGTCGTGGTCGATCAGGGTGAAGGGCACCTGCGAGAGGAAGCGCCTGCCCAGGGTGGTGCCGGCCGTCGCGAAGAGCGGGCCGTCGTAGTGGTTGCAGACGACCGTGAGGCCGTCGGTGTGGTCCTGGTGCTCGTGGGTCACGAGGATCGCGCGCACGTCGCCGAGGTCGCAGCCGCAGGCGCGGGCGCGCTCGTGGAGGGCCCTGCGCGAGATGCCGCAGTCCACGAGCACCGACCCCTCGGGGCCCTCGACCACGGCGGCGTTGCCCTTGGACCCGGACGCCAGCACATAGAGGTGGATCTTGGGAACCATTCTCTCCTCCTTCGCTCCGGCAGACCAGCTTAGCGGATGGCGGCGGCGCGGGCGCGCGGGGTGTAGAGTGGTTGGACCGGACCGGGGGCGCCGGCGCGGAGCCGGCGCGGCCCGCCCGGGTGAGGAGGGACAGATGCCCAGCGTAGGCAGGCGGTACGCAAACAGCGCGGCGCGCTTCGAGCGCGCCGGCGCACGCACGGACGACGCGGGACGCGCGCCGGTGGTGCTCATGGTCTCGGGCGGGGCGGACTCCACGGCGCTGCTCGTCCTCGCGGCGACCTCGCAGCTCGACATCGACGACGGGCGCGGCGAGGCGAGGATCGCCCGCGAGCGCCTCCACGTGCTGCACGTGAACCACCAGCTCCGCGGCATAGACGCGGAGGAGGACGAGGAGTTCGTGCGCTCGCTGGCTGCCTCCTTCGGCATACCGTGCACCATCAGGAGCGTGGACGTCGCTGCGCTCGCGGCGGGCCAGGCGGGCGGCAACGTGGAGAACGCCGGCCGCGAGGCGCGCTACTCCGCCGCCGCCGAGCTCGCCAACCAGCTGAGCGAGGAGTTCGGCACGCCGCGCTCGGCCGCCCGCATCCTCACGGCCCACACGGCCAACGACCGCGCCGAGACCTTCTTCATGAACGCGATCCGCGGTGCGGGCCCCTCGGGCCTCTCGAGCATCCCTCGCCGCCGCAACCGGATCGTGCGCCCGCTCCTCAACCGCACGCACCGCGAGCTCTGCGACCTCCTGCGCATGCGCGGCATCGTGTGGCGCGAGGACGAGACCAACGCCGACACCCGCTACCTGCGCGCCTTCGTGCGCCACGAGGTCATGCCCGTGGTCGAGCGAAGGAACCCGCGCGTGGTCGGCTCTCTGAGCACGACCTGCGACATCCTCTCCGACGAGGACTCCTACCTCACGAGCGTCTCGGCGCGCACCCTGCGCGACCTCACGGTGAGGCGCACCGACGTCCTCCTCGCGCTCGACGCCCGCAAGCTCGCCGCCGCCGAGGTGGCGATCGCGCGCAGGGTGGTCCGCCAGGCCGTCCTCGCCGTCTGCCCGGCGGCCCGGCTGGAGGCGCGCCACGTGGAGGCCGCGCTCAGGGTCGTGGCCGCCGGCTACGGCTCGTGCTCGGTGCCGATGGGGGTGGACGTGCGCGTGGAGCACGGGATGCTCTTCGTGCGCGCCCGAGGCGGCGAGGGCGAGCCCTTCTCGGGCTGGCTCGAGGTCCCCGGCGCCGTCACGCTCGCGGACGGCCGGACCCTCTCTGCCCGGCTCGGCCACGTGCCCGCCGGCGCCGACCCCGTCGCCCTCGCCCGCGCGCACGGCGCCGAGTGGGCGGGCGCGAGCGTGGTGCTCGACGCCGTCAAGGCCGGCGTGGACCCCTCCCTCGGCGGGCGCCTCTGGGTGGACGGCCCTGAGGTCGGGGACGTGATGTGCCCCCTCGGCATGCACGGACAGAGCAAGAAGCTCTCGGACCTCCTCTGCGACGCCAAGGTGCCGGCGGCCGACAAGCCCTTGGTGCCCGTGGTCAGGGCAGACCCGACGGGCCCCGTGCTCTGGGTAGCGGGCGTGCGCGCCGACGAGCGCGCCCGCTGCGACGCCGCGACCAGGGTCCTGCTCGAGCTCACGCTCGAGGACGGGCTCGCGCGCCGGGCGGAGACGGGCCGGCCGGGCCGGGATGCGTAGTACCATGATGGGCACCTAGGAGCGAGGCGGGCGTGGTCCCGCCCCGCGGGTGCGAGAGGCCGTCGGGCGGACTTGGAGGGAACCGTACATGGCAGCTGACACTGCGAAGGGCACTGCGACACAGCTACATCCGGACGTTGAGAGCGTCGTGCTCTCGGAGGAGGACATCAGGGGGATCGTCACCCGCATGGGCGACGAGATCAGCCGTGACTACGCTGGGAGGAACCCGCTCGTCGTAACGGTGCTGCGCGGCGCCTTCATCTTCACCGCGGACCTTCTCCGCGCCATCAAGGTCCCCTGCGAGGTGGACTTCATGGCCGTCTCGAGCTACGGCAACGGCGTCAAGAGCTCCGGTGTGGTCCGCATCGTGAAGGACCTGGACACCAAGGTCCAGGGGCGCGATGTGATCATCGCCGAGGACATCTTGGACTCCGGCCTCACGCTCTCCTACCTCATCAAGCTGCTGCAGGCGCGCCAGCCCAACTCCATCGAGGTCGCGGCCTTCTCGGTCAAGGACATCGAGGGCAAGCAGCCCGCCGTCGAGCCGCGCTACGTGGGCTGCCACGTGCCGGACGCCTTCGTGGTGGGCTACGGCCTGGACTTCGCGGAGCGCTACCGCAACCTCCCCTATGTGGGGATTCTCAAGCCCGAGGTGTACTCCTAGGGCGAGCCCGCTGGCATAACGCTATATTTGGACTGCTTTTCGGTGGGCGCGCAGCGGATGCGCGCCCACTCACGTAACGGACGTGGCCGCGCCTGCGGCCGCGGGACCGACCCGTCCCGCCGACATATGGGGGAGCGACCCTTGCCAGACCATAACAGCAACCTGCACGACCCGTCCCCGCGCCGCCGGCGCCTGGGCGTGATCTACGGGGTCCTCGTGGCGATCTTCGCCGGCTACCTCGTGTACTCCATGGCGACCACGTTCACCGCCAAGCAGGTGGACACGCTTGCCACCAGCGACTTCGTGGCGGCGGTGCGCGACGAGCGCGTGACCGACGTCACCTACCACGCCTCCGACGGCACCCTCACGGGCTCCTACTACCGCACGGACGCGGACCGCGCCAACCACGCGGCGACGGAGTTCAAGAGTGCCTACGCCGGGGTGGACAACCTCGACGAGCTGATGCAGAGCCACGAGGGCGTCCGCTTCGTGGTGGACGCCTCCGACAACAGCCTCTGGGAGTCCGTCCTCCTCTCGGTCGTGCCCACCCTGCTGCTGCTCGCGGTCTTCGTCTACTTCATGAACCAGGTCCAGGGCCAGAACGGGCGCGCCATGCAGTTCGGCCAGACCAAGGCCAAGACGACCGAGCAGACCCGACCCAAGGTCAAGTTCTCTGACGTCGCGGGCATCGACGAGGCGGTCGAGGAGCTCAAGGAGGTGAGGGACTTCCTGCGCGAGCCCGAGCGCTACCTCAAGATGG
The DNA here is from genome assembly GCF_036408855.1 of Olsenella absiana. Lineage (NCBI taxonomy): Bacteria > Bacillati > Actinomycetota > Coriobacteriia > Coriobacteriales > Atopobiaceae > Olsenella > Olsenella absiana. The sequence goes on along the minus strand of NZ_JAZGJQ010000002.1, from coordinate 256,911 downwards.
GCGCCAAGATCCCTCGCGGCGTGCTGCTCGTGGGCCCGCCGGGCACGGGCAAGACGCTGCTCGCCAAGGCGGTCGCCGGCGAGGCGGGCGTCCCGTTCTTCTCCATCTCCGGATCCGACTTCGTCGAGATGTTCGTCGGCGTCGGCGCGAGCCGCGTGCGCGACCTCTTCAAGCAGGCCAAGGAGGCCGCCCCGGCGATCATCTTCATCGACGAGATCGACGCCGTCGGCCGCCAGAGGGGCGCCGGCCTCGGCGGCGGCCACGACGAGCGCGAGCAGACCCTGAACCAGCTGCTCGTGGAGATGGACGGCTTCGAGGACAACTCCGCCGTCATCCTCATCGCCGCGACCAACCGCCCCGACATCCTCGACCCCGCGCTGCTGCGCCCGGGCCGCTTCGACCGCCAGGTGACGGTCGACCGTCCCGACGTGAAGGGCCGCGAGCGGATCTTGGCGGTCCACAGCGAGAACAAGCCCCTCGCGCCCGAGGTGGACCTCAAGCGCATCGCCAAGCTCACCCCCGGCTTCACCGGCGCGGACCTCGCAAACCTCATGAACGAGTCCGCCCTGCTCGCCGCCAGGCGCCACAAGGACCGGATCGGCATGGACGAGGTGGAGGAGGCCATGGAGCGCGTCATCGCCGGCCCCGAGAAGAAGGGCCGCGTGATGACCGACAAGGAGCGCGTCACCATCGCCTACCACGAGTCCGGCCACGCCCTGGTGGGCCACGTCCTGGAGAACTCCGACCCCGTGCACAAGATCTCGATCATCTCGCGCGGCAGGGCGCTGGGCTACACCATGCAGCTGCCCGAGGAGGACCACTTCCTGGAGACCCGAGACGGCATGCTCGACCAGATCGCGGTGCTGCTGGGCGGCCGCACGGCCGAGGAGCTGTTCTGCACCGACATCACCACCGGCGCGAGCAACGATCTCGAGCGCGCGACCAAGATCGCGCGCGAGATGGTCACGCGCTTCGGCATGAGCGAGGAGCTGGGCGCCCAGGTCTTCGGCGAGGCGCAGCACGAGGTCTTCCTCGGGCGCGACTACGCCAACCACAACGACTACTCCGCCGAGACCGCCAAGCGCATCGACGACGAGGTCGAGCGCATCATGCGCGAGGCCCACGACCGCGCGCGCTGCGTGCTCGAGGCCCGCAGGTCCCAGATGGACACCATGGCGAGCGTGCTGCTCGACCGCGAGACCGTGGAGGGCGAGGTCGTGAACGCCCTCCTCGACGACAGGTGGGACGAGTACGTGGCCGCCCACCCCGAGGAGGCCTCCCCGGCACCCGCAGGCGCAGCAGCGGGCGAGAAGGACGGCGCAGCCGCGGGCGAGAAGGACGGCGCAGCCGCGGGCGAGAAGGACGGCGCTGCCGCGGCCGGACCCGCTACGGCCGCGGCGCCCGGCTCTACCGACGGGCCCTCGGCTCCCGACGCGCCCTGCGGCCGGCCGCCCCGCCCGTAGGGCGCGGCAGGCCGCGCGGCCTTCGCGCGCCCGTGAACCTCGCGGCTACCTTACAATAGGCGTCTGTAACCGACTGGCGCCCGCCCCATCGCCTCCGCTCGAGCGGGGGCGCGAGGCGGGCGCCGCACTCGCCTCGGCGGGTGGGGAAGGGGCAAGGGATGCCGAAGAGCGCAGCGAGGTCCTTCGTGAAGATCGACCGCTCCTCCCGGACGCCGCTCTACGTGCAGCTGCACGACAGCCTCGAGCGGGCGATCCGCAGGGGCGAGCTGATGCCGGGAGCCAAGCTTCCGACCGAGCACGAGCTCATCAAGGAGCTGGGCGTCTCGCGCATCGTCGTGCGCCAGGCCTACGACGCCCTCGTGCACGACGGCCTCATCGTCCGCGAGCGGGGGCGCGGCACCTTCGTCCGGGCGACCAACTACGGCGTCTTCATGGGCAAGCTCTTCTCCTACCGCGAGGAGCTCGCGATCTCCGGCCAGAACCCCGCCACCCGCGTGCTGGCCTTCGAGAGGGTCCTGACCCCTGCCGAGCTCACGATGGACCCGCTCCTGGCCAACACCGCCTTCGTCGACCCCGCCGACCCCTCGTGCTGGCACCTGGAGCGCATCAGGCGCATCAACGAGCAGGCCTACGTGCACCAGGACACCTTCCTGCCCGCGAGCGACCTGCCGGGGCTCGACGAGTACGACTTCGCGCGCGACTCGCTCTACCACGTCCTCGCCCAGCGCTACGGCAAGCGGCCGACCCACTCGCACCGCGAGCTGTTCGCCGAGAACGCCTCGGAGCACATCGCCGAGCTGCTCGGCGCCGAGCCCGGCTCGGCGCTGCTCGTCCTTCTCAACCACACCTACGACATGGGCAACGAGCTGGTCGAGGTCACCTACGAGCGCTACGCGGGCAACTCGGTCAGCTTCGAGTTCGACGTGGACGAGGAGGGCCTCAGGCGCTCCGTCTAGGCCCGCGAGGGGGCGCCCGGCGAGGGCACGCCCGGGGGCCGCACCGCCCGTGCGGCTGGGCCCCTCACGATTCGAGCAAGGGAAGGGATACCCACATGAGCTTCTCCGAGCACTACCTGTGGTGCCTGCGCGAGGACCCGGAGACGGGCGAGCAGGTCAAGGTCTTCGGCGTGCTGCGCCTGCCCGCGGGCGCCGAGGAGGCCGCCTTCACGCACCTGACCCTCCCGACGGTGGTCCTGGCGCACGGGATCGGCTCGAGCCACGAGGGGATGGACGCCTACGCGGAGGGGCTCTCCGCACGCGGCGTCGTGACCTACTGCCTCGACCTCTCGGGCTCGGCGCGGGGCAGGTCGGACGGCGACCCCCTGCGCATGACCGTCGAGACGCAGGCGCTCGACGTCGCCGCCGCGGTGCAGCTCATGTCCGAGGAGCCCTTCTGCGACACGGACAACCTCTCGCTCGTCGGCGCGAGCCAGGGAGGGCTGGCCTGCGCGGCCTTTGCCGCGCGCAACCCCGCCCGGGTGAAGGCGCTCGCCCTCCTCTACCCGGCCTTCTGCATCCACGACGACGCCATCGCGGCGTACCCGGACCCGGCGGACGTCCCGGACTCCTACGTCACCCCGGCGGGCGTCGAGGTCGGCAGGGCCTACAACCTCGCCGCGCGCGCCCTCGACCCCTTCGAGCTGATGGGGGAGTTCGGAGGGGACGTCCTCATCCTGCACGGGGACCAGGACGGGCTCGTGGACCTCTCCTACTCCCGCCGCGCGGCGCGGACGTTCCCCAGGGCGACCCTCGAGGTGCAGGAGGGCGCCGGTCACGGATTTGCCGGCGGCATTCTCGACGCTGCGGTCGCGCGGGTGTGCGAATTTATAAAAGGTGAAATACTGAGATAGAGCGGGGCGGCTCGCACGCGAGCCCCCCGACCGACCCGAGCGATGAGGAGCGCGCATGACAGACCCCAGCCAGCCCCGGGACAGCCACGTGGACGGGGCGCCCGGCTTCACCAGCACCGAGCAGGAGATCGTGATCCACCGTAGGAGCGGCGGAAAGGACATCTACCTGAGGGGGATGCTCTACATGCCCCTCGGCTCCGAGACGGACCCCGAGGAGGGCTATCATCCCTACCGCGTTCCCTGCGTGGTGTGCGCGCACGCGCTGAACGCCGGGTTCACCTCGCTGATCAACTACGCAATCCCCCTGGCCGAGCGCGGCTACGCCTCGCTCGTCTTCGACTTCTACGGCGCACGGGAGGGAGGCGAGTCGGGCGGCGACACCAAGGACCTCAGCCTCGAGACGCAGGAGGAGGACCTGGAGGCCATCTTCGACTACCTGATGTTCCAGAGCTGGTGCGACCCCGACCTCATCTACCTGCTCGCCGAGGCCAACGGCGCCAACGCCGCCATCACCTTCGCGGGCGACCACCCCACGTGGGTCCGCTCGCTCGCCCTCATGTACCCCATGGCGCAGCTGCACGACGAGATGGTCGAGGCGTTCGGCGACGGCAGGAGGGCGCCGAAGGCCTTCAGGTACCAGGGCACGCTCGTCTCCGACAGCTTCGCCCTCGAGGCGATCTGGCGCGACCCCCTCGAGAAGGCCTCGCACTATCCTGGCAGGACGCTTATCATCCACGGGTCCGAGGACACCGTGACCCCGCTCGTCGACGCGGCGCACCTCGCGGACGCCTTCCCCGACCCCCAGCTCAAGGTCATCGAGGGCGCTGGGCACGACTTCATCACCTACGGCTCCCAGATCGCCACGAAGTGGGTCATCGACTTCTTCAACGAGCAGCTCGCCATCAGCGAGGACGAGCGTAACTTCCTGCCGCTGATCCGCGACGTCGAGCGGAGGATGCACCTCTAGGGGCGGCTCCGGGAGAGCCGGCCGGACCGGGGCGCCCGAGGCGCCGGCGGCGGTCGGAGGCAGGACGCGTGGAAAGACAAGAGGCCCTGCCCGCCTGAGCGGGTGGGGCCTCGTGCCGGACGCTCGGAGGGGAAGGTGGCTCCTTGCGTCCATCCGTGCTGATGGAGGCGTGATCCCTGTTTCACGCAACCACACCTACTTTGTAACCCAAAATTCCGGCGACTTTCGGAGCTTCTCTATCGGCGGAGCAATATCATAATTTCTGTATAAATGAAAATTAGCCTTTGATTAGGCAACGAATTCGCATACTTATGCCGATTAATTACATAACGTATGATTATTTAAACACTTGCCGACTCCGACGAGCGGCAGGTATGCGCGTCGTTTGATACCAGCGCGAACGTATACTCGTACGCGGAAAGACCGGGCAGGGCGCGCGCCGGGCAGGCGGGCGCCAGGCGTGACGTAGGGACGGGGCATGGCAATCATCAGGAACGACAGGCGGGCGCACGAGGTGGCCGCGGAGCAGGCGAGGGAGACCGAGGAGGAGGCGGAGGTCGACTACACCTGGCGGCCCACCGAGGAGGAGTACCCCCTCGACGTGAGCGTCGACGACTGGTGCGAGATGCTCGAGGACCCCGCGATCTTCGACGAGGACGGCCTGAACGTCCTCGAGTGCTTCTTCAACTACGGGTCGCCCGCGACCTTCCAGCAGCTCAGCGTGAGGTACCGCGGCACCATGGGGCGCTACCGCCGCTGGCTCAACTCCGCCGCCGAGCGCGCCGGAGCCCGCCTCGGCGTGGAGCCGCCCGCGATGGACCGCTTCGGCAACCCCGACTGGTCGGGCGTGCTCGCCCTGTCGCGGCCGGCCGGCAAGGTGGCCGCGGGCATGCGCGAGTACAGGCTGCGCGACGAGCTCGAGGGTGCGCTGCGCCGCCGCGCGGCCCGCCAGGCCGAGGCCAGGAGGGCCGCCGACCTCGCGAGCGCGAAGGCCCAGGCCAAGTCCGCCGCCCAGGAGCGCCTCGCGGAGGCCCGGCGCAAGAGCGTGGACCAGGCGGCCGTCGAACGCGCCATGGCGGACCGCGCCGCCGCCGAGCGGGCGCGCGCCGAGCGCGAGGCCAAGCTCGCGGCAATGGCGATACCCGCCGCAGACGAGCCGGTCGAGGAGTTCGACGACGCCTTCGCCGCGGCGGTCCCCCTCGAGCGGAGGGACGCGGCCGAGAAGGACGCGGAGGCCGCAGCTGCCACGCCCGCGCCCGCGCCCGCGGTCCCGACGTCGCCGTCCGCGGACGCGGCTCCCGCCGGGGCCGTGACCCCCGAATCCGCCGCTGCCCCGACGCCCGTCTGCGCAGCGGCGGCCCCTGGGGCCGCGCCCGAGCTCCCCGCCCTCGCGGCGCTCGTGGAGGCGCTGGGGCCGCGCGAGCGGGAGGTGCGCGAGGGGCTGGCGCAGAGCGTCGTGGCCAGCCGCCGCGAGCGCAGGCGCCCGAGCGAGCGCGGGCTTCTCGACTACGCGTCGACCTACGCCGAGCGGCTCTACGAGGCGGTGGACCTCATCGCCGCGAGCGATCCCACCGTCACGGCCGCCCGCCTGGCACGCGCCGCGGGCGACGAGTCCGTCGAGGGGCTGCAGCGCTACCTCAACGGCGAGGCCGTTCCCGGCTTCGCCTACCTGGACCACCTCTGCGCCGCCCTCGGCCTGAGCGCCGCGCGCCTGGACGCCTCCGAGGACGCGGCCCGCGCGCTGCCCGTCTTCGAGACCCTCTCCGAGCGCCTCGGGGCCGAGGTCGCTCACCTGCCCGCGCTGGACGCGCCGCGCGAGGTCCTTCTCGTGTCCGACGGCTCGACGTCCGCGCGCGCCGGCGTCGTGCTCGGCTTCGGCGAGCTGCGCTACGCCTTGCTCGACCGTGGCGCGGTGGCCACGAGGGGCAAGCGCGCAGACGCCCTCGCGGGCGCCTTCGAGGCCGCCCGCCGCGAGCTCTGCGCGTGGGCGGACGCCGAGGGCGTGCCGGTGAGGGAGGTGCGGCTGGACGCGCCCGAGTGGGACGAGCTTGCGGCCGGGCGCCTGTGGCCGGGGGCCGTCGCCGTCCTGGGGGAGTAGGGACGCGAGGCCCCTCTCGCCTGCGCCGCGCGACGTTTGTTTCCACTCTCGCGCGCGTGCCCTGGCGCGGTCGCGTGCGGGATACCATGGATGCGACTGGACGCCCGCGGGCCTGCCTGCGACTTCGCAGCGCGGCCTCGCCGGGCGCTCGTGACAAGGAGATGAGCATGAGCATCAACAAGGAAAGCTACGCCTACGGCGCCTCCAAGAGTTCGATCCGTGAGATCGCGGCCTGGGGCGCGGCCCGCAAGGCTGAGATCGGCGCGGACAAGGTCTTCGACTTCTCGCTCGGCAACCCCAACGTCCCGGCCCCCATGGCCGTGCGCTCCTCGATCGAGCGCGCCCTCGACCTGTCGCCGGTCGAGCTGCACGGCTACACCCCCGCCGCGGGCCTGCCCGTGGCGCGCAAGGCCGTCGCGGACAGCCTGAACCGCCGGTTCCACACGTCCTACTCGCCCGCCGACCTCTACCTGACCTGCGGCGCGGCTGCGGCGCTCTCCATCACCTTCAACGCCATCGTCGAGCGCGGCGCCGGCCAGGAGGTCTGCGTCGTGGCGCCGTACTTCCCCGAGTACAAGGTCTTCATCGAGAACGCGGGGGCACGCTGCGTCGAGGTCATGGCCGACGCGGACACCTTCCAGATCGACGTCGCCGCGATGGCGCAGGCGATCAACGAGCGTACCGTCGCGGTCCTCGTGAACTCGCCCAACAACCCCGTGGGCTCGGTCTACTCGCGCCAGAACCTGGAGGAGCTGGCGGCCGTCCTGCGCGAGAAGTCCCGTGAGTTCGGCCACCCCGTCTACCTGATCTCCGACGAGCCGTACCGGGAGATCGCCTACGCCGGTGTCGAGGTGCCGTGGGTGCCCTCGATCTACGACGCGACCATCGTCTGCTACAGCTACTCCAAGTCGCTGAGCCTGCCGGGCGAGCGCATCGGCTGGGTGCTCGTGCCCAACACCAACCCCGACCACGACGACCTCGTCTTCGCCGTCGCGGGGGCTGGCCGCAAGCTCGGCTTCGTCTGCGCGCCGGCGCTCTTCCAGCGCGTGCTGGTCGACTGCGTGGACGAGCCGACCGACATCGCCGCCTACGAGAGGAACCGCAAGGCCCTGACCGACGGCCTCTCCGAGCTGGGCTACGAGTACGTGGAGCCCCAGGGCGCCTTCTACCTGTGGGTCAAGGCGCTCGAGCCCGACGAGAACGCGTTCTTCGAGCGCGCCCGCTCGCTGGAGCTGCTGCCCGTGCCGTCCGACTCCTTCGGCTGCCACGGCTGGGTGCGCGTGGGCTACTGCGTGAGCTTCGACACGATCGTCGGCTCCATGCCCGCCTGGCGCAAGCTCAAGGAGAGCTACGGGGCCTAGCGCCTGCCGGGCCGGCGCCCGCCGCGCCGGCGCCGGCCGCCGGCCCGGCTAGAGCTCGATCGCGAGCTCGACGGGGCAGTGGTCCGATCCGAAGACCTCGGAGAGGATCGAGGCCCCCCGCACGCGGTCGGCGATCGAGTCCGACACGAGGAAGTAGTCGATTCGCCAACCCGCGTTCTTCTCGCGCGCGTGGAAGCGGTAGCTCCACCAGCTGTAGGCGCCCTCGAGGCCGGGGTGGCGGCTGCGGAAGGTGTCGGTGAAGCCCGCGTCCAGGAGCTGCGTGAAGTCGGCGCGCTCCTCGTCGGAGAAGCCCGCGTTGCCGCGGTTGCTCTTGGGGTTCTTGAGGTCGATCTCCTCGTGCGCGACGTTGAAGTCGCCGCAGGTCACGACCGGCTTGTCGCGCTCGAGCTCCTTGAGGAAGTCGCGGAAGCGCGCGTCCCAGACCTGGCGCTCGTCGAGCCTGAGCAGGCCCTGCTTGGCGTTGGGCGTGTAGACGTTCACGAACCAGTAGCTGCCGAACTCGAGCGCGCACACGCGGCCCTCGTCGTCTGCGAACTCGCAGCCCGTCTCGCGCACGACCTGCAGCGGCTCCTCGCGGCTGAAGACCGCGGTGCCGGAGTAGCCCTTGCGCTCGGCGTAGCTCCACGTCTGCACGTAGCCGGGCAGCGTCTCCTCGAGGCCGAGCTTGGCGGCCTGGTCCTCCTGGAGCTTGGTCTCCTGGATGGCGAAGACGTCGGCGTCCGTCTCTGAGACCACGTCGACGAAGCTCGGGGTCTTCTTCATCACGGCGCGCAGGCCGTTCACGTTCCAGGAGACGAGCCTGAGCTCGCGCGCCGCACCCGCGACGCCGCCCTTTGCGCCTGCCGTGGCCAGCGTCTCGCCGGCCGCATCCTCGGTGGTCATCGAACCTCGCATCCTCGGGGCCGCGCCCCGTGGTCTAGACGTCCCTTCCGGCGCCCGCCCGGCCCGTGGCCGGCAGCGCCCCGCGCCGCCTCGCGCGAGCGCGAAACAGTAGTATAGCTGTTGGCCCGTGGGGCCCTCTGACCGACGAGCGCGGGGAGGCTCGCATGTTTCTTGCCATCGACGTGGGCAACACCCAGACGACCATCGGCCTCTACGACGCCGAGGGCGCCTTCCGCCACGGCTGGAGGATGGCGACGGGCCGCACGGACACGGCCGACGAGCTGCGCGAGAAGATCCTCGGCTTCCTGGCGATGGACGGCTTCGGGCGCGCGGACGTCACGGACGCCGGCGTGGCGAGCGTCGTCCCCGTGCTGAGCAGGGCGTGGTCGCGCTGCCTCGAGCGCCTTCTCGGCTCGGCGCCGCTGCTCGTGGGCCCGGGCACGACCGCGGGCATGCGCGTGGACATGCCCGACCCGACGACCCTCGGCGCGGACCGCGTCGCCAACGCCGTCGCCGCGCGCGAGGCCTACGGCGACCCGGTCATCGTCGTCGACTTCGGGACGGCGACCAACATCGACGTGGTGGACGCCTCGGGCGCCTACCGCGGCGGCGTCATCTCGCCGGGCCTCATGCTCTCCGCGGCCGCCCTCTTCGAGCGGGCGGCCAAGCTCGCGAGCGTGCCCGTGGAGGCCCCCGGCCGCACGCTCGGCGCGACGACTGCGGAGGCGGTGCAGTCGGGCCTGGTCGTGGGTGCGGCGGCGCAGGCGGAGGGCCTGGTCGCGCGCATCAAGGCGGAGCTCTCGATCGAGGGGGCCAAGGTGGTGGGCACCGGTGGCCTGGCCAGGACCGTGGCCCGCGCGACGGAGCTCTTCGACGCCGTCGACGACGACCTCACCCTGCGCGGCATCAGGCTGATCTGGCTGGCCGAGGGCGGGGCGCGCTAGCCCCCAGGCGCCCGCGCGCCGCGACGGCGCAGGCCGCTCGCGCTACTCCTGGTCGGACTGGGGGGAGATGCCGAAGCGCTCGGCGGGGAACTCGATGTCGCCGGCGCGCCTCGTGCGCACGGTCGCGCGGCCCCAGATGTCGACGCCGACGAAGTAGCCGCGCGCGTACACGCTGCCGTTGGGGTAGCGGACGTCGACCGGCCTTCCCATGAGCGCCACGCGGTCGAAGTACTCCGGCAGGAAGCTCGCCCACGGGGCGACCCTCGCGCCCTCGCCTGCGACCGAGGTGGCCCAGGCGTCCATGCGGGAGCAGACGGCGTCCCTCAGCGTGCCCGCGACGGCGTCGGGCCCTGCGGTCGCGTCCTCGCCGAGAAGGGCGGCGAGCGCGTGGAGGTCGAGGTCGAGCGAGAGGACCACGAAGGTCCCCTCCGCGTAGCCGGCCTTGGCGGAGACGCGGCAGACGACGTCTGCGCCGCCGGCGAGGACGAGGTCGTGGGGCCAGCCGATTCCGAAGGCGGAGACGTCCGCCCCGAGGGCCTCGAGCGCGTCCGCGGCGCCGAGCGCGGCGACGGGCGCGGCCGCGACCAGGTGCCCCATCGGGACCTTTGGCCTCGCCAGGACGGCCACGAGCAGCCGGTCCTTCTCGGCCAAGGCCGTGCAGGTGCCCTCCGGCGCGAGCGCGTAGGCGGCGTCTGCCAGGGCCTCCGCGGGGAGCGCGGAGGCGGGGTCGCTGTTTAGGGTGATGGTGGGGAGCCCCTCCCCCTGGCCGGGCACGCTAGCGCCAGTCGACGGGGCCGAGGTCGGCGAGCACCTTGCCCACGCGCTCCTCGAACGGCTTGACCTCGACGCCGGCGTGCGCGAGGAAGCGCTCCGGGTCGCTCATGAGGTCCTCCATGGGGACGAGCACGTAGTCGCGCTCGCCGAGGCCGGGGTGCGGCAGCGTCAGGTGGCGGCCGGCGTGCTCCTCGCCCTCGAGCCAGCAGAGGTCGCAGTCGACGGTGCGCGGGCCGTGGCCCTCCTCGCCCTCGTGGCGCACGCGGCCCTCGCGCTCCTCGATCTCGAGGAGCTTGTCAATGAGCACGAGGGGGGCGAGCTCGGTGCGGATCTCCGCGACGGCGTTGGCCACCGGCGTGGCGATGCCGTAGGCGGGTTCGGTCTCGTAGGCGTGGCTGACGGCGACGACGCAGGTGAGCGGCAGCTCGTCGATGAGCTTGGCCGCGCGGGCGAGGTAGCCCAGGCGGTCGCCGACGTTGGAGCCGAGCGAGACGAAGCCCTGGCGCGGGTCCTTGTGGCTGCAGGCCCAGTAGGTGTCGATCACCTGCGCGGCCAGAGCCACGTTGTGCACGCGGACGATGCGCGCGCCGGACTCGATGGCGGAGAGCACCACGCCGGCCGTGGCGGCGTCGCGCTCGGGGGCGCTCGTCACGCCGGAGAGGGCCCCGACGAAGCGCTTGCGCGAGACGGCGCAGAGCACGGGGTAGCCCATGGAGACGAGCTTGTGCGTGTTGCGCTGGATCACCACGTCCGTGTCGGTCGTCTTGTCGAAGCCCGGGCCGGGGTCGATGCAGATCCGGTCGTGGGAGACGCCGGCGCGCATGAGCTTGCGGGCCTGGTCGCCCAGGAAGCCCATGACCTCGCGCATGATCGGCGCCTCCTCCGGGAGGGTGAAGCGCCGGTTGCTGGGGGCCATGAGGCGAGCCTGCGCGGGGCGGGTGGGGTCGAGCGTCACGAAGCGGCGCGAGCCCGCGCCCGTGGTCTGGTTCCAGTGCATGACGACGACGCCGCAGTCGTACTCGCAGGCGACCTGGACCATCTCGGGGTCCGTGAAGCCCTCGACGTCGTTCACGATCGAGGCGCCCGCCTCGAGGCAGGCGCGGGCGACGGGGGCGTGGCGCGTGTCGATGGAGACGATCGCGCCCACCTCGGCCAGGGCGGCGACCACGGGGACGACGCGGCGGGCCTCCTCCTCGGGGGAGACGGGGCTGAAGCCGGGCCGGGTGGACTCGCCACCGACGTCGATGATGTCCGCGCCCTGGTCGAGCATGTCCATGCCGTGGGCGATCGCGGCGTCCGCGTCCACGTACGAGCCGCCGTCCGAGAAGGAGTCCGGCGTGACGTTGAGGACGCCCATGACGCGCGGCCTCGTGAGCGAAACGTGGTGCGCTCCGCACAGCCAGTCGTAGTAGTTCTCTCGAAGCATCCCGGGTCCCTCCAGACGACCGCACCCGCGGGCGATGGCGCGCGGGGGTGCATACACGCTCACCAATTGTAGCGGTTTGCGTCCCTCGGGGCCTGCGCAGGAGTGCAGGCGCAGGTGGGAGGAGGTGCGGACGCACACGGCGGGAGGCGCCCGGCCCCTGCGCCCGGCGGGTGCTAGAAGTCGAAGGCCTTCGCGATGTCGCAGGCGCAGACGACGTCGGCCCGCGCGTCGCCGCTCGTGGGCTCGAGGTTGCAGATCACGAGCCTGTCGCCGCGGAAGTAGTCGATGAGGCCCGCCGCGGGGTAGACCACGAGCGAGGTCCCCCCGACGACGAGGAGGTCGCAGCTGGCGATGTCGCGCACCGCACCCTCGATGACCGACTGGTCGAGGCTCTCCTCGTAGAGGACCACGTCAGGCTTGACGGGGCCGCCGCAGGCGTCGCAGCGCGGCTCGCCGCTGGTGGCGAGGACCCACTCCTGCGAGAAGACCCTGCCGCAGCGCTGGCAGACGTTGCGGTGCGTGGAGCCGTGCAGCTCCCAGACGCGCCTCGAGCCGGCGGCCTGGTGCAGGCCGTCGATGTTCTGGGTCACGACGGAGAGGAGCCTGCCCTCGCGCTCGAGCTCGGCGAGCTTGAGGTGGCACTGGTTGGGCCTGGCGTCGGGCGCGCACATGACGTTGCGGTAGAAGTCGAAGAACTCCTCGCGGTGCGTCTCGTAGAAGCCGTGGGAGAGCATGGTCTCGGGCGGGTACTTGTAGCCGCGCTGGTGGTACAGGCCCGAGGGGCTCCGGAAGTCCGGGATCCCGCTCGCCGTCGATACGCCCGCGCCGCCGAAGAAGACCGCGCTTGTCGCCTCACCGAACAGCCGCTTGAGCTCCGCTGCCGCCTCGGCGGGGTCTTTGATAGTTTTCGCCATTCTGCGACCTCGTTCCGCTACGATTGCCGACAACTCAACTACCATTTCCTAGACTGGACTCTAGCACCCCCTGCCCCCGCCGCGAGCGGTGGCGGCGCCTGCGCGCCTGGGGTCCGAGGACGGAAGGCAGAGCCATGACCGCAGAGACCGCATCTACAACCGGATCCGCCCCGACGGCGCCCACGGCTGGCGCGACCGGGGGCGCGGCGGCGCCCCTCGCCACCAACGTGCACGACTGCGCCCTCGTCTTCGAGGGTGGCGGCTTCAGGGCGAGCTACACGGCCGGCATCGTGAACGTCCTTCTCGACCAGCACATCTACTTCGACTACGTCTGCGGCCTGTCCGCCGGTGCGAGCCACACGGTCGACTACGTGTCGCGCGACCGCGTCCGCGTGCGCCGCAGCTTCATAGACTTCGCGACGCTGCCCGACAAGGGCGGGCTGCGCAGCATCCTGCGCGGGAAGGGCTACTTCGACGCCGAGTACGACTACACCGGCTGCATCGAGGACGGCTACCTGCCCTTCGACTGGGAGACCTTCTCCCGAAACCCCGCCGAGGTGGCCTTCCAGAGCTTCGACGGCGCTACCGGGGAGACGGTCGTGTTCCACAAGCGCGACTGCACGGACGCCGAGACCATGGCCACCTACGTGCGCATGAGCTCGACCCTGCCTGGCTTCATGCACCCCGTCTCGCTTGGCGGGCACCGCATGTTCGACGGCGGCCTGGGCGAGGGCGCGGGCATCCCCACGGTCATGGCCGAGAGGGACGGGTACGAGAAGTTCCTGTTCGTCGCGACGAGGCCGTTCGGCTACCGCAAGACCGCGCCGGTCGGCGCCTACCGCCAGCTGCTCGAGCGGGCGCGGGTCCGCTACCCGGTGCTGGCGCAGGCCCTGCTCGACCGCTGGGCGCGCTACAACATCGCGCTCGAGCACATGCTCGACCTCGAGCGCCAGGGACGCGCGCTGATCATCCGGCCGGAGCTGATGCCGGTCAGGTCGACGACGCAGGACGCCGGCCTCTTGCGCGATGCCTACCTGCTCGGGTACGACCAGGGCGTCCGCGAGCTGCCGCGCATCCGCGCGTTCCTGTTCGGCGCGCCCGACGCGGGTCCCGCGCCGACGCGGGAGGAGTGGCTGCGCGACCTCGAGGCGGACGCGCGGGCGCTCGCCCAGCCGCTCGACGCGCCGACGGTCGACCCCCTGACCGAGGAGGTCGGGGAGTACGTGACGCTCGGCTAGCGAGGCAACGAGCCGCTTTTGGCCCAGCGAGCAGCGACGGGTGCCGGCGGGCGCCGGCGCCCGGGTCCGGTCGCGCCGCCGCGCGCGTATGTAGGCTGTGTGGACGAGCGGCACCCGGGAGCAGTGCGCTATACTTGTACAGCTTGTTCGCTTTGTCCGGCGAGGCCACATCGCCGGGGCGGCAGGCGTTCCAGCCCCTCGCCTGGTCGGAAACCAGGCCTTTCGAAGGAGTCCAGCATGAAGAACGGCATCCATCCCGACTACGTGATGTGCACGGTGCGCTGCACCTGCGGCAACACGTGGGTTACCCGCTCCACCAAGTCCGAGATGACGATCGACCTCTGCGACAAGTGCCACCCGTTCTACACCGGCCAGCAGAAGCTCATCGACACCGGTGGTCGCGTCCAGCGCTTCTCCGACAAGTTCGGTGGCGCCGCCGCCAACCAGCTCAAGAAGGCCCAGGAGGCCAAGGCCGCCAAGGCCGCGAAGGCCGCCGAGGCCGAGGCCGCGAGGAAGGCTGCCAAGGAGGCCAAGGCCGCTGCCAAGGCCAAGCGCGCCGCCGAGTTCGCCAAGAAGGCCGAGGCTGAGGCTGCGAAGGCCGCCAAGGCTGCCGAGGCCGCCGAGGAGGCTCCCGCTGCCGAGGAGGCTCCCGCCGAGGAGGCCGCTCCTGCCGCCGAGTAGCGCCAGGTAGAGCGTATCGAGCTCGATCAGGGAGGGCGTCCGTCGCTTTGCGGCGGGCGCCCTCTTGCCTATGTGCGGGCGCCGGCCCTTCTCGGCCCTGGTGGCCGGCCGCGCTCCGCCGAGCGCAGCGCGCCTGGCAGGCCCCTGGCCCCTAGCCCTTCTCGGCCTCGAAGGCAGCGATCGCGGACAGCAGCGCGTCGCCGAAGCTCGAGGCCTTCTTCTCGCCGATGCCCTGAATCTCGAGGAGCTCGTCGGTCGAGTGCGGGCGCCTGCGGCAGAGGTCGCGCAAGGTCTTGTCGGAGCAGACCATGTAGGGCGCCCAGCCGCGCTCGCACGCGAGGTCCATCCTCAGGGTCCGCAGGCGCTCGAAGAGGTCGGCGTCGTCGCCGGGGCGCTCCGCCCGGGTGCCGCGACTTCCGCCCTCGGAGCGCAGCAGGTCCGTGGCGCGGCGCCTGAGCAGCGCGGCTCTCCGCTCGCGCCGCTTGAGGGAGAACGAGAAGCCCGCGGGGTCGTCGAGCGCCTCTGCAGCGCGGGGCCCGAGCGAGAGCACCGGGAAGCGCCCCTGGCCCTGCTCGAGGTAGCCGCGGCCGACGAGCTGGCCGATCACGTCCTTGATCCGGCCCACGGGGACGTCGGCGAGCGCCCCGTAGTCGGCGGCCTCGTCGAGGCGCCACTGGCGGACGCGCTCGGACGCGCTCCCGTGCAGCGCGTCGGCGACGAGCGACTTGCCGAAGCGCCCGCCGGTCTCGGAGACGAACCTCAGGGCGGAGAGGGCCGGGCCGCTCACGTCCTCCACCGCGAACTCGGTGAGGCAGTTGGAGCACCTGCCGCAGCCCCCGCCGCCGAAGGCGCCGGCGCCTCCGGCCCCGCGGCCGGCACCCGCCGCATCGTCGCCGAAGTAGTGCAGGATGTAGGCGCGCAGGCAGCCGGTTGTCTCGCAGTAGCCCTGCATCTGGTCGAGCAGGCGGTAGCGGTTGCGGACGCCGAACTCGCGCTGGTCGGGCGCGAGGCGCTCGTCTGCGGGCGTGCGGTCTATCAGGAACCTGCGCAAGCGGAAGTCGTTCCCGCTCCAAAGGAGCAGGCAGGTGGCGGCGTCGCCGTCGCGGCCCGCGCGGCCCGCCTCCTGGTAGTAGGCCTCGATGCTCTCCGGCGCGTTGTTGTGGACCACGTAGCGGACGTTGGGCTTGTCGATCCCCATGCCGAAGGCGTTGGTCGCGACCATCACGTCGATGCGGTCCTCGACGAAGGCGTCGCGGTTGCGCCTGCGCTCCTCGAGCGGCATGCCGGCGTGGTAGCGGCCCACCACGGGGACGTGGCCCGCGCCCGCGCCGCCCGCGTCCGCCGCGAGCCCCTCGCCGAGGAAGGCCGCGAGCTCGTCGGTGGCCTTGCGCGTGGCGCAGTACACGATGCCGCTCTCGCCGGCGTGCTCGCGCACGAAGGAGAGAATCCTCTCGCCCTTGCGCGCGTCCGGCACCTCCTCGACGCCGAAGTAGAGGTTGGGCCGGTCGAAGCCCGTGACCACGACCTCGGGGGAGCGGAGGCGCAGCATCTCCTCGATGTCGTCCCGGACGCGCCCGGTCGCGGTCGCCGTGAACGCGGCCATGACCGGGCGGTGGGGGAGCTTGGCCACGAAGTCCGCGATGCCGAGGTAGGAGGGGCGGAAGTCCTGTCCCCACTGGCTCACGCAGTGCGCCTCGTCGACGGCGACGAGGGGGATGCCCACGCCGCCGGGCGAGGCCGCCGCCCGCGCGAACTCGAGGAAGCGCTCGTCCTCGAGCCTCTCGGGCGCCACGTACATGATCTGGTACCAACCCTCCGCGGCGCGCCGCAGGACCGTGCGCTGCTGGCCGGGCGTGAGCGTGGAGTTGAGGTAGCTCGGGCGCGCGCCCGCCGCCTTGAGCGCGCGGACCTGGTCGCCCATGAGCGAGACGAGCGGGCTCACGACCAGGGTGAGGCCCCCCATCACGAAGGCGGGCACCTGGTAGCAGACCGACTTGCCGGCGCCCGTCGGCATCACGCCGAGCGCGTCCCTGCCGGAGAGGATCGCGGAGACGAGCGGCGCCTGCCCCGGGCGGAACGAGTCGTAGCCGAAGTACGAGCGCAGCGCCTGAAGCGCCTCTGCCGGTACCGCGGCGCCCGCGTCCTTCTCCGCCTGCGTGTCCCCCATGGACATCTCCGCCTAGGCCCTGAGCGTCGCGCGGATGCGGTCGGTGTTGAGCAGGAGCGCGAGCGCCTCCTCGGAGCTGCGCGCCAGGATGTCCACGTGCGAGATGAGCGCGGGGCAGATGCCCTCGCCGTCGAGCACGCCGATGGAGAAGTCCGCGGCGTCGCACATCTCGATGTCGTTCAGGCCGTTGCCCACGCTGGCGGTGACGCCCCGCAGTCCCTCGACGATCGCGCGCTTCTCGCCAGAGGCGGCGCCGCTCGTGAACGTCCTGACCTCGACGCCGAGCTCCGCGCAGGCGCGCCGCGCGGTCCCGTAGGTGTCCGCCGTGAGCACGAGGACGTTGCACGCCTGCGCGAGCTGGCGGATCAGCAGGCCGACCTCGGGCGAGATGCGCCCGTCGTAGGCGATGGTGCCGTTGTAGTCGAGGACGACGTTGGAGACCTGGATGGTGGGCCTGCCGGGTATCGCCAGCGTGATCATGGTGCCTCCCTCGCGCGGGCCCCGGCGTGCCGGCGCGCGGGCGGGCCCGCGCGCGGCCCTCGGGCCGGCGCCCCTGTGGTACAGTCGTGAGATCGATTTGGGGCCAGGCCACGGCGGCCGGCCCAGTCTGCTCAGTATATACGCGGAGGTGCAGGAGGGTCTCGGATGGTCGGGGCGGCGTCAGAGGCGGGCGAGGCGGAGGACGCCGCGTGGCGACGGGCGGACGCGCGCCCCTGGCTCCGTGCCCTCGCCGCCGCCTTCCCGCTGACCGTGCCCATCCTCGCGGGCTTCGCCTTCCTGGGCTTCTCGTACGGCGTCTACGTGCGTGCGCTGGGCTTCCCGCCCGTCTACCCCCTCGCCATGGCCACGGTGATCTTCGGCGGGTCGCTCGAGTTCCTGGTGGCTGGGATGCTGGGCGGTGCGTTCGCCCCGCTCACGACCTTCGTGGTCGCCCTCGCGGTGCAGGCGCGCCACCTCTTCTACGGCATCGCCATGCTCGACAGGTACCGCGACACCGGCTGGATGCGCCCCTTCCTGATCTTCGGCATGTGCGACGAGACCTTCTCCGTGCTGTGCTCCGCCGAGCCGCCCGCAGGCGTCGACCGGCGCTGGTTCATGTTCTGGGTGACGTTGCTCGACTACCTCTACTGGGCGCTCTCCGCCCTGGCCGGTGGCGTCGTCGGCGGGCTGCTCCCCTTCGACACCGAGGGCATCTCCTTCGTGATGACGGCGCTGTTCGTGGTCATCCTCCTGGAACGCCTCCTGAGCGAGGGGGACGTCGTGCCGGCGCTCGTCGGGGCGGCCGCGTCCGTCGCGTGCCTCGCCGCCTTCGGCCCGGACGGCTTCATGCTGCCGGCGCTCGCCGCCTCCTCGGTGGTGCTCGTAGCGCTCAGGGGCAGGCTCGGCTCGGGGGCCGAGAAGGACGGCGCGCCCGCAGGGCCCTCGGACGGCGGCGTGCCCGCCGCGGGGGAGTGTGACGGGCGATGACGGTGGCGGAGCAGGTCGCGACCATCCTCCTCGCCGCTGCGGCCACCATGGTCACGCGCTTCCTGCCCTTCGTGGCCTTCGGCGGCAGGCGCGAGACGCCCGCCATCGTGACCTACCTCGGCCGCGTGCTGCCGGGTGCGATCTTCGCGATCCTGGTCGCCTACTGCCTGCGCGACGTCGACCTCGCGGCGGCACCGCACGGGGCGCCGGAGCTCATTGCGATCGCGGTGGTCGTGGCGCTGCACCTGTGGCGCCGGAACATGCTGCTCTCCATCGCCGGGGGCACCGTCACCTACATGCTCCTGGTGCAACTGGCCTTCTCCTAGGGAGTCTGCCCGATCTATCCCACGTCATCCCGCTCTCGACATGTAGCCCCGGGAATCCACTCCCTTCCCGCTGTATATGCTATCCCGACCACGTCGCGATACTCGGCTACGAGGCGCTCGACCGTGGCCCGAAGTCTGCTTTGAGAAGAGTAAATATCGATAAAACATGCGTTAGGCCCCTGTAGGGCGTATGCGGCACAAATCGAGTCGCAAAGAGGCCGCACAACGCCGCACAACGCCGGAGAGTATCCGCTCGACCGAATGGCTCCTGCATCCCCCGGATGGCAAACGTTTAATATGTCTGTTTGAACAATTATACGAGGAGCGCTTGGAGGGGTCCGACCATGCGGAACGTCGGCGTCAGGGAAATCAGCAGGAAGACGGGGTTCTCGCCCGCCACGGTCTCCAACGCGCTCTCCAACAAGCGAAACGTCAGCAGGGAGACCTCGGAGAAGATCCTGGCGGTAGCCAAGGAGCTGGGCTACGCCCGCCGGGGCAAGGTCGCAAGGGTCGTGTTCGTGCTCGCGCGCAAGACCGGCGAGGTGCTCGACGAGGGCACCTTCCACCCCGGCGTCATGGAGGGCGTGGAGAAGGCCGCGAGCGCCGTGGGGCTGCCCATGAGCTTCGTCACCCTCGACCTCACGAGCCCCAACGCCGCGTCCCAGGCCTCCGACATCGCGCGCGACATCACCAGCGCCGTGGTCCTCCTCGGCACCGAGATGCGCGGGGACGACTACTCGCTGTTTGCCGAGACCGAGGCCCCGCTGGTGGTCGTGGACGGCTGGAGCGACCACCTCTTCTTCGACTGCGTGGTGACCGCCAACGAGAGCTCGGCCTTCCGGGCGACGAGCTACCTGGTGGAGCACGGCCACAAGGACATCGGCTACATCGCCGGCGCCTACCGGATCAAGAACTTCCCGCTGCGCGAGCGCGGCTACCGCAGGGCCCTGCGCGAGGCGGGGCTGGCCGCCAACCCGGCGTTCCGCGTCGAGGTGGGCACGACCGTCTCGACCGCCTACGAGGCGATGCGCTCCTGGTTGGAGACCAAGCCGCTGCTGCCCACCGCCTTCTTCGCCGAGAACGACACGATGGCGCTCGGCGCCATGCGCGCCATGGTGGAGGCCGGGGTCTCGATACCCGACGACGTCTCCTTCGTCGGCTTCGACGACCTGCCGTTCGCGACCGTCGCCACGCCGCCGCTGACGACCATGCGCATCCCCAACCACGAGATGGGCTCGATCGCCGTCGACCTGCTGATGGAGCAGCTGAACGCCCCGCGCTACTACCAGAAGACCATCCACCTCTCGACCATGATGATCGAGCGCGACAGCGTGAGGAGCATCT
Source organism: Olsenella absiana (assembly GCF_036408855.1). Classification (NCBI taxonomy): domain Bacteria; kingdom Bacillati; phylum Actinomycetota; class Coriobacteriia; order Coriobacteriales; family Atopobiaceae; genus Olsenella; species Olsenella absiana. Next base: position 236,989 of record NZ_JAZGJQ010000002.1, on the reverse strand, counting down.
AGGCCACCGTCCGCCCCCGGAGGCGGGCGCGCGTCGCGGAAGGGCCCGGCCTTGCGTCCCGAGCGGCGCGGGGCCGGGCCCTTTACCGTGCGTGGACATTATCGTTTCGTGAACATTACGGACAATGTTTACGAGAGGTCGTTGCCAAACGCAGCGAATCCGACCACTCGCCGCGCAAACAGGAACGCTCACGTTAGAACATGGTTTTATCGGCTATAGCCCCTGTATAACAAGTCTTGAACAGCACATGGAAATGCGGTAAACGCAAGAGACGCAAAATAAGCTCAAAAGACCAGTTAAATAGTGAGATAAAAAATCAAGGTGTAAATCTTTGAGAGTGTTGTTTTGCGCCAAAGCAGTAAACAATAAGAGCAATGTTTACTAAACTGTGATTTCCATGAGCGCGGCAGCAAGGAAAGTTACGAAAGGGGCAGAGATGGCTCGGAGGTCTTTCTCGAGGAGGAACTTCCTCAAGTACACCGGCATGATGGGCGCGCTCGCGGGCGGCGCCGCGCTGACCGGCTGCGGCGGGAGCGGCAGCTCGAACGGCGGCGGCAGCTCGAACGGTGACAACATCAAGATCGGCGTCTCCATCTGGAGCTCGACCGACGCGCTCGGCAAGCTCTCCGTCGACATCATCAAGAAGGCCGCCGACATCCTCGGCGTCGAGATCTCCACGGTCGACCAGGGCCACGTCTCCGAGCAGGTGACCGCCTCCATCGAGACGCTGTGCGCCGCCGGCTGCCAGGGCATCATCGTCTGCAACTCCGCGGACTCCGAGATGACCTCCGCCATCAACACCTGCAACGACAACCAGGTCTACCTCGCCCAGTTCTACCGCATGATCTCCAAGGACGCCTCCCCCGACGTCTACGCCCTCGCCGAGAGCTCTCAGTACTACGTCGGCGCCGTCCACGAGAACGAGGTCGACAACGGCAAGCAGCTCATCTCGCTGCTCACCGCGGACAACGACAAGGCCTACGAGGGCATCCAGAAGGGCGCCCGCAACATCAAGCTCGAGGGTTGGACCGTCGGCGACGCCACCTTCCAGCAGCGCTGGGAGGGCTACAAGAAGGGCGTCGAGGAGTGGAACTCCGCGCACCCCGGCGACACCGTCACCCTGTCCGACCCCGTCTACGCCAACACCTCGTCCTCCGAGGGCGCCAACGTCACGCAGCAGTTCTACAACACCGACCCGAGCATGGACGCCCTCATCGTCGCCGGCGGCGGCGGCGACCCGCTGGTGGGCTCCGTGGGCCAGCTCGCCAACATGGGCCTCACCGGCAAGATCCGCGTCGCCTCGACCGACTTCCTCGACGACCTCGAGGACCAGCTGAAGAGCGGCGGCATGTACTGTGAGTCCGGCGGCCACTTCTGCGACCCGCTCTACGCCTTCATGATGGTCTACAACGCCATCAAGGGCACCGACGGCTACGTGCCGCAGGCCGGTAGCTTCGGCAAGGAGATCAAGTTCCCGTACGTCTTCGTCTCCTCCGTCGACGAGTACAAGGACTACGAGAAGTACTTCGTGGACGAGGCGCCCTACACCGACGACGAGATCAAGGAGCTCGCCTCCAAGAGCTTCGACGACCTCAACGCCGCGGCGACCGCGCTCTCCATCGAGGACGTCAAGAAGCGCCACCAGTCCTAAGCCCTGCTCCCGCCGGGGGACCAAGGTGTCCCCCGGCCTTTTTCTTTGCGCCGGGTTGCAAGTCGGAAAGGAATGGCAATGGGCACACTTGCAAAGCTCAAGCAAAACTCATGGTACGGTGTTGGCCTCCTGCTGGTCATCACCGTACTGTGCTGGGTAGTGTTCAAGATCCTCTGCCCGGGCACCTTCGGTGCGCCGGACCAGATGCTCACCTACGTCCAGACCGCCATCATCTACGCGGTGGGCGGCTGCGGTCTCTACTTCATCGTCGTCATGGGCCTCTGGGACTTCTCGGTGGGCTCCATCCTCGTGCTGTCCTGCCTGCTCTCCATCGGGTTCAGCCAGATGTTCGGGTACGTGGGCCTCATCGTAGCGCCCATCCTGTGCGGCATCGTTCTCGGGGCGGCGAACGGCCTCGCCTACATCAAGCTGCGCATCCCGTCGCTGATCGTCACCGTCGGCCTCTCGCTCATCTACGAGAGCCTCGCGGTCTTCGCCTCCGACTGGGCGGGCACGAGGCTGAGCGACTCCTACAAGCTCTTCGGCTCCTACCCCTGGAACCTCATCGTCGCCCTCGCGGCCTTCCTGCTCTGCTGGTTCATCCTCAGGTACACCAAGCTCGGCACCTACGTCAACGCCATCGGCGCCAACGAGGCCACGGCCAAGAACATGGGCGTCGACGTCGACAAGTACAAGTTCCTCGCCTTCGTCCTGTGCTCCATGTTCGTCGGCATCATGTCGGTGCTCTACATCGGCTACGGCACCGCCCAGACGCCGATGACCGGCATGCTCTCCCAGTCGCTGAACTTCAAGCCCCTGATGGGCACCTTCTTCGGGCTGGCGTTCAAGAAGTACGGCCGCCCCGTGATCTCCATCGTGATCGGCGAGTTCATCATCTCGATGATGTTCGCGGGCTTCGTCGCCCTCGGCATGCCCGTCACGATCAACAACGTGATCACCGGCGCGACGCTGCTGATCATCATCTGCATCACCACCAAGCGCGTCAAGGGCGCCGTCGTCAAGTAAGGGAGGGGAGACGAGACTATGGACACCAAGCCACTGCTTCACGCTGACAAGATCGACAAGAGCTTCGGCCCGACGCACGCCGTCAAGGAGGTCTCCCTCGACTTCTATCCCGGCGAGATCCACGCACTGATCGGCGAGAACGGCTCCGGAAAGTCGACGTTCACCAACATGCTGACGGGCATCATCCCCATCGGCTCGGGCACCTTCACCCTCGAGGGCGAGCAGGTCGCCCCCAGGAACCAGGTCGACGCCAACCACCACGGCATCGCCATCGTCGTGCAGGAGACCGGCACGCTCTCCGGCCTGACCGTCGCCGAGAACATGTTCCTGGGTGACGAGGACCAGTTCATGCACCACGGCGTAAAGGACACCGCCGCCATGAACAGGCGCGCCCAGGAGCTGCTCGACTCCTACGGGCTCGGCTCCATCAAGGCGACCACGGTCATCGACCACTACGGCTTCGAGGAGCGCAAGCTCGTCGAGATCGTGCGCTCCACCTACTTCGACCCCAAGGTCCTCGTGGTCGACGAGACCACGACGGCCCTCTCCCAGAGCGGCCGCGACAAGCTCTTCGAGGTCATGCGCCACGTCCGCGAGCTCGGCCACTGCGTGATCTTCATCTCGCACGACATGAGCGAGGTCCTGGACATGTCCGACCGCATCTCGATCCTGCGCGACGGCGACTACATCACCACCGTAGAGAAGAAAGACGTCGACGAGGAGCAGCTCAAGACCCTGATGGTCGGCCGCAAGATGGACGACCACTACTACCGCACCGACTACCCCGACTACCAGAGCCTCCCCGAGGGCGAGGTGGCCATCAAGGCCGAGCACCTCAAGGTCCCCGGCCAGCTCGACGACGTCTCGATCTGCGTCCATAAGGGCGAGATCGTCGGCATCGGCGGCCTGTCCGAGTGCGGCATGCACGAGGTGGGCAAGGCCCTGTTCGGCGCCTCGTACGACCGCGAGGGCACGGTGACGCTCTCCGACGGCACCGAGGTCAACGACATCAACACCGCCATCAACCACTCGATCGCCTACACGTCCAAGGACAGGGACAACGAGAGCCTGCTCATCAACGACACGATCGAGGACAACATCACCCTGCCCTCCATGCGCGACATGGGCCGCTTCCTCTCCGACAAGAGGCTGCACGCCTTCGCCGAGAAGTTCGCCGAGGCCATGAGCGTCAAGATGGTCGGCGTCGACCAGTACGTCTCGGCCCTCTCGGGCGGCAACAAGCAGAAGGTCGTGCTTGCGCGCTGGCTCGGCAAGGGCTCCGAGATCTTGATTCTCGACTCGCCCACCCGCGGCATCGACATCAAGGTCAAGGCGTCGATCTACTCCCTGCTAGAGAAGATGCGCTCTGAGGGCAAGGCGGTCCTGATCATCTCCGAGGAGATCATGGAGCTGATCGGCATGTGCGATCGCATCTACGTCATGAAGGACGGCAAGGTGAACGGCGAGCTGACCCGCAGGCCCGACCTCACCGAGCAGGACCTCATCGCGAAGATGGTCTAGGAGGTATAGATGTCTACTAACAACGAGGCGGTCGCCGAGGCCCCCAAGAAGAAGTTCTCCTCGGCTGCGCTCAAGAACTACCTGCCGTTCATCGGCTTCGTGGTGATCCTGCTGTTCTTCGCCGTGGCCACCAACGGCGCGATCCTCACGGCCAAGAACATCACCCTGATCCTCTCGGGCGGCTACATGCTCATGATCGCCGCCTGCGGCGTCTGGATGATCATGACCATGGGGTGCCTGGACTTCTCGCAGGGCTCCATGCTCGGCGTCTCCTGCGCCGTGGTCTGCGCGCTCTCCAAGGTCAACCCGGTCCTGGCCGTGGTCGGTGGCATCGCGACGGGCGCCGCGATCGGTGCGGTCAACGCGTACTTCCACGTCAACCGCCAGATCCAGTCGTTCATCGTGACGATGTGCATCATGTTCCTGCTCCGCGGCGTCTGCGCCTTCATCACCACGGAGAGCCCGGTCAACGCCGCCAACTACGTCGTGCAGCTCAACAGCATGCCGCTGCTCATGGGCATCACGGTCGCCGTCCTCGTCGTCACCTACGTCGTCACCCGCTTCACCTCCCTCGGCCACAACCTCAAGGCCATCGGCGCCAACGAGCGCGCCGCCCGCTTCGCCGGCATCAAGGTCCAGCGCACCAAGACGCTGGTCTACGTCGCGGCCGGCTGCATCACGGGCCTCGCGGCCTTCGTCAACGCCATCAAGGTCGGCTCGGTCACCTCGACCGCGGGCAACATGTTCGAGACCCAGCTGCTCATCGCCATGGTCCTCGGCGGCATGCCGATCAACGGCGGCGCCCGCGCCAGGTTCTCCAACGTCGTCGTCGGCGTCCTGTCCTACCTGGTCCTGCAGAAGGGCCTCGTGATGATGGGCTTCACCACCGAGATTCAGCAGCTCATCCTCGGCGTCGTCTTCATCCTCATGGTCACGGTCTTCTCCGAGCGCTCCGCGAACCAGGTCATCAAGTAGCCGTAATCCACCGAGGCCTCGCCTCTTGACAGAAGGGTCAGCAATGCTAGAGATCAGGAAGTACCAGTTCTGGTTCTGCCCCTGCACGCAGGACCTGTACGGCGACGAGGTGCTCAAGCACGTCGACGAGCACTCCGCCGAGGTCGTCCGGGCGCTGAACGCAAGCCCGGAGGTCCCCTTCGAGGTCGTCCTCAAGCCCAACCTCCTCACGAGCGACGTGATCGAGCAGACCTTCAAGGCCGCCAACGCCGACGACGACTGCGCCGGCATCATCACCTGGGCCCACACCTTCTCGCCCTCCAAGAACTACATCCATGGCCTCAAGGCCCTGCAGAAGCCCCTGTGCCAGTTCGCGACGCAGTACAACCGCGAGATCCCCTACGACACGATCGACATGGACTTCATGAACGAGAACCAGGCCGCGCACGGCGAGCGCGAGCTGGGGCACATCTTCGCCCGCATGCGCTGGGCGCATAAGGTGGTCTTCGGGCACTGGCAGGACGCCTCCGTGCGGGCCGAGCTCGGCGCCTGGCAGCGCGTCGCGGTCGGCTACGTCGAGAGCAAGAACATCCGCGTCGCCCGCTTCGCCGACACCATGCGCAACGTGGCCGTCACCGACGGCGACAAGATCGAGGCGGAGGAGAAGTTCGGCTGGACCGTCGACGCCTGGCCCGTGAACGACCTCACTCCCTACGTGGACGCCGTCACGCCCGCCGAGGCGAGCGCGCTCGCCGACGAGTACTACGACACCTACGAGGTCATCCTCGACGGCCGCGACCCCAAGGAGTTCCGCGCCCACGTCGAGGTCCAGGCCGCCCAGGAGATCGGCATCGAGCGCTTCCTCGAGGAGCACGGCTACAACGCCTTCTCCGACCACTTCGGCGACCTCGGGGCCCTGCGCGAGCTGCCGAGCCTTTCCATCCAGAGGCTCATGCAGAAGGGCTACGGCTTCGGCCCCGAGGGCGACTGGAAGACCCCTGCCATGGTGCGCCTGATGAAGGTCATGACCTCCGGCATGGCCGACGCCAAGGGCAGCTGCTTCATGGAGGACTACACCTACAACCTGGTCGCCGGCAAGGAGGGCATCCTCGAGTCCCACATGACCGAGGTCGACCCGACCATCGCCGAGGGCCGCATCGCGATCCGCGAGACGCCGCTCTCCATGGGCGACCGCGAGGACCCCGCCCGCCTCATCTTCACGGGCAAGACCGGCCCTGCCATCGCCAGCTCCCTCATCGACCTGGGCAACCGCTTCCGCCTGATCGTCCAGGAGGTCGACTGCAAGAAGGTCGAGAAGCCCATGCCGATGCTGCCGACCGGCACCCTCTTCTGGACCCCGCGCCCCAACCTCAAGGTGGGCACCGAGGCCTGGATCTACGCGGGCGGCGCGCACCACACGGCCGTGAGCTTCGACCTCACCGCGCAGCAGATGGCCGACTGGGCCGAGCTCATGGGCATCGAGTGCGTCGTGATCGACTCCGACACCACCATCCGCGGCTTCAAGCGCGACCTCATGCTCGGCGAGGTCTGCTTCCGCTAGCGGCCGCACCACAGCAAGCAACGTGGCACCACAGGGCCGCGCCGCCCACCCCCATGGCGGCGCGGCCCCCGTCTTCTAGGAGGAACGCATGGAGAAGGAAGTTGGCGCAGCGACGATCCGCGACGGCGAGGCCGTCCTCGGCATAGAGTACGGCTCCACGAGGATCAAGGCGGTCCTCATCGACCGCGCGCACCGCGTGCTCGCGATCGGCACGCACGACTGGGAGAACTCCCTCGAGAACGGCTACTGGACCTACCCGCAGTCAGAGCTCGACGCCGGCATCGCCGCGGCGTACGCCTCGCTCAAGGAGGACTGCCGCGCGCGCTACGGCGTCGCGCCCAGGAGGCTCGCCGCGCTGGGCGTCTCCGCCATGATGCATGGCTACCTCGCCTTCGACGCGGACGGGCGCCTGCTCGTCCCCTTCCGCACCTGGCGCAACACCACCACGGGACGCGCGGCGCGCGCCCTCTCCGAGGCCTTCTCGTTCCACGTGCCCGAGCGCTGGAGCGTTTCCCACGTCTACCAGGCCATCCTCGACCACGAGGAGCACGTGCCGAACATCGCGCACCTGACGACGCTCGCCGGCTACGCGCACTACCGCCTGACGGGCGAGTGGGCGCTCTCGGTGGGCGACGCCTCCGGCATGTTCCCGATCGACTCGGCGAGGCTCGCCTACGACGAGCGCATGCTCGAGACCTTCGCCGGCCTCGCGGAGAGGGAGGGCGTCGCCTGGAGCCTCCCCGACCTGCTGCCGCGGGTGCTTCCCGCCGGCGAGGTCGCGGGCCGGCTCACCGAGGAGGGCGCGCGCTTCCTCGACCCCACCGGCGAGCTCGAGGCCGGCTGCCCCGTCTGCCCGCCCGAGGGCGACGCCGGCACCGGTATGATCGCCACCAACTCCGTCGCCCCGCGCACGGGCAACGTCTCCGCGGGCACCTCGGTCTTCTCCATGGTCGTGCTCGAGCGGCCGCTCGCGGACGCCACGCGCCCGGAGGTCGACCTCGTGACCACGCCGGCCGGCGACCCCGTCGCGATGGTCCACTGCAACAACTGCACCTCCGACCTGAACGACCTCATCTCCGTCCTCAGGGAGTACGGCAGGCTCATGGGCGCCTCCGACGACGACGTCTACCGCAGGCTCTTCGAGCTCGCCCTCGAAGGCGACGCGGACGCGGGCGGCCTCGTCTCCGTGCCCTTCGTATCGGGCGAGACGGTCATGGGCGTCGACACCGGCGTGCCCCTGCAGCTGAGGGCCCCCGGAACCCACCCCACCCTGGCGAACCTCATGCGCAGTGCGCTCATGTCCTGCTTTGCGGCGCTGGCCTGCGGCAACGAGGCGCTGGCCGAGGAGGGCGTGGGAATCGACAGGCTCTACGCCCACGGCGGCGTCTTCAAGACGCCCGTCGTGGCCCAGAGGCTCCTCGCGGCGGCGCTGCGCGCGCCCGTCACGGTCATGGACACCGCGAGCGAGGGCGGCGCGTGGGGGCAGGCGGTGGCCGCGGCCTTCATGCTGCGCGAGGACAGGGGCGAGGACCTCGCCCGCTACCTCGACCGCGAGGTCTTCGGCCAGGTGGGCTCCTCCACGATCGCGCCCGACGAGGCCGACGTCGCCGGCTTCGCCACCTACCTCGACCGCTTCCGCCGCGCCATGGCGGCGGAGCTCGCCGCCGAGGGAGGCCTCGGTACCGCCTCCGGGGTCGAGGCGTGATGGGCGGCCGGCAGCTCGAGGCGGGCACCTGCGCGCCCTTCGGCAGGACTCCCGACGGCCGCGAGGCACGCGTGTGGACGATCGGCGCCGAGGGCGGGCTCATGGCCCGCGTGAGCGACCTCGGCGCCTGCCTCACCTCCCTTCTCGTCCCACGCGACGGCTCCTATCTCGACGTGGTCCTGGGGTACGACGACGCGGCTGGCTACGCCACAGACGACGCGCACCTCGGCGCCGTGATCGGACGTGTCGCCAACAGGATCGGTGGTGCCACCCTGGAGCTCGGCGGCAGGGTCTATCACCTCGCCGCCAACGAGGGGGCGAACAGCAACCACAGCGGTCCGGACCTCTGGCGCCACAGGCTGTGGAGGCTCGTCTCCGCGGGTCCTGCGAGCGTCACCCTCGAGCTCGACTCGCCCGACGGCGACCAGGGCTTCCCGGGCGCCGTCAGGGCGCGGGTCACCTACGAGGTCGTGCGGGGGGCGCTGAGGATCTCCTACCTCGCCGAGGCCGACGCGACCACGGCGATCAACCTCACGAACCACAGCTACTTCAACCTCAACGGGCAGGGCTCGGGGAGCGTGCTCGCCCACCGCGTGCAGGTCCTCGCAGACCGCTACACCGAGGTCGACGCGGGCAACGTCCCCACAGGGCGCCTGCTCGACGTCGCCGGCACCCCGCTCGACCTGCGCGAGCCGCACCGACTCGACGAGGCGGCGGCCCTCTTCGCACGCGAGCACGGGGGCTTCGACCACAACTTCGAGACGCGCGGCTTCCGCCCCGCCGAGGGGCGTGTAGGCGAGGTCAGGAGGGTCGCGAGCGCGTGGGGCGACAGAAGCGGCCTGCGCATGGACGTCCTGTGCGACCTTCCCGGGCTGCAGCTCTACACGGCCAACTACCTCGACGGCGAGCGCGGGAAGGGCGGGGTCGCCCTGCGCCCGCACGACGCCGTGTGCTTCGAGACGCAGTTCTTCCCCGACGCCCCCAACCACCCCGCGTTCGCGCAGGACGTATTCGGGCCGGGGCACCCCTTCGTCTCCTGCACCGAGTACCGCTTCGACGGGGCGTAGGGGTCCGCGCGGGCCGCACCGGGTACGGTCCGTCTGCTGGTATGCTGGGTGCATCACCTCCCGGAGGGGGGCGCGACGGCCCCCTCACGGGTCCGTGGCACGGGCGCGGGGCGCCTGTGGTCCCGGCGCCCACGCGGCCCCGGGCCTCGACGCTCATGCTGACGCGCTGCGCGTGGGACCCGACGTTCGAAGCAGCATCGTACCAGGCGACCTGGTACAGGAACGTCCCCGACTTCGCTTACGGGGAGACCGACACCTCCGTGTTCGCATGCTGGGTCGAGGGGCCCGGGGTACAGCAAACGAAGGTGCCCTGGCTTGCCGACCTGTTCTGGCGGATCTCCCGTCACCGCAACTACGGGGGGATGCCCTGGCTCGCCCTGCTCGGGTCGCCCGCCGCGCTCAACTGGATCCTCCTGGGCTGCCTCGCCTTCTCGGTGGCCGACAAGAACCCGCTGGGCGCTACGGTCTCCCTGTCGCTCCTCGCCGTCGTCGGGACCCTGCTGCTCGGCCCCACTACGCTCGTGAGGTACTACGCCTTCCTGGTCTTCTGCCTGCCGTTCGTGCTCTTCCTGGCACTGCGCGGCCGTGCGTGCCTCGAGGCGGCCGCGTGACGGCGGCCCCTGCGTGATTGTCGTCCGCGCGAGAACGAGGCCGCCCCTCCCCCGGTGAGAGGGAAGGGGCGGCCGATGGCGTTCTGGAGGGCTGGGGGCTGCGGAGGCGTGTTCGTGCCGCCTCGGCCGACGCCTACATCTCCGAGTTCCCGCCGTAGATCTCTGAGACGGACTTGTTGAGGTAGACGTGCGCAATCGCCTCCGCGAGCTCGTTGGCGACCGAGATCTGGCGAATCTTGGAGCCTGGCGTGTTGGCGATGCCGCAGGGGATGGCGTCGGTCACGACGCACTCCTTGATGGGGGCGGCCTCCAGGCGCTCGATCGCCTGGCCGGAGAAGATGCCGTGCGTGGCGCTGATGTAGATGTCGCCCGCGCCCATCTCCTTGAGCTTGGTGATGGAGCCGCACAGCGTGCCCGCCGTGTCGATCATGTCGTCGTTCACGATGCAGGTCTTGCCCTTGATGTCGCCGATGATGCCCATGACCTCAGCCGCGTTGTGCTTGGGTCGGCTCTTGTGTGCGATGGCGACCTCGCAGCCCAGGTAGTCGGAGAGCTTCTTGGCGACCTTGGCACGGCCCATGTCAGGGGAGACCACGACGGTGTTGCTCCAGTCGAAGTCCTTGGTCTTGAAGTAGTCGCCGAAGAGGTAGAGGGCCGTGAGGTGCGTCAGCGGGATGTCGAAGAAGCCCTGGATCTGGTTGGAGTGCAGGTCGAGCGAGATCACGCGGTCGACGCCGGCGGCCTCGAGGAGGTTGGCGACGAGACGCGCGGTGATCGGCTCGCGACCGGCGGCCTTGCGGTCCTGGCGGGCGTAGCCGTAGTGGGGGATGACGGCGGTGAAGCTCGCGGCGGAGGCGCGCGTCGCGGCGTCGGCGACGATCAACAGCTCCATGAGGAGGTCGTTGACGTTCTTGCCCGCGAGCGTCTGTACGAAGAAGACCTCGTCGCCGCGAACGGACTCCTCGAAGCGGGCGTAGATCTCGCCGTTGGCGAACTTCTCCAGCTTGAGGCCGGAGAGCGGCAGGTGCAGGATCTCGGCGATCTTCGTGGCGAGGGCGGGGTTGCCCGATCCGCTGTAGAGCTTGATCTCCTTGTGGACGACGATCGGATCGCTCAGACTCTCGTACATCTAATCCTCTTCCTCGAGCTTCTTGAAGTACTCGGTTGCCCAGCCTTCGCTTATGTACTGGCGCGAACGCTCGAGTGCGAGCGCGCCTGCGGGCACGTCCTTGGTGATGCAGGAGCTCGCTCCGATGAGCGCGCCCTCCCCGATGGTGACCGGTGCGACCATCATGGTGTCGGACCCGATGAAGACGTGGTCGCCGATCTCCGTACGGCTCTTGTGCTTGCCGTCGTAGTTGCAGGTGATGGAGCCGCCGCCGACGTTGACGCCCTTGCCGAGCGTGGCGTCGCCGATGTAGCTCAGGTGCGGGACCTTGGAGCCCTCGCCGACGGTGGAGCCCTTGATCTCCACGTGGGTGCCCGCCTTGGAGCCCCTCATGAAGTGTGCGCCTCCGCGCAGGTAGGCGCGCGGGCCGCAGTGTACGTCGTCGTCGACCGTGGAGGAGACCACGATCGTCTCGTCGAGAAGGACGTTGTCGCCCACGGTGGCGTCCACGAGGCGGCTGTCGGGGCCCACGGTGCACTCGGCACCCACCGTCGTGTGGCCGAGGAGGTAGCAGCCTGGCCAGATGACGGTGTCCTGGCCGATGGTGACGTCGGGCCCGATCCAGACGGAGTCGGGGTCGACCATGGTGACGCCGGCCTCCATGTGCGCCTCGTTGATGCGGTGCTGCATGACCTTGGTGGCCTGGGCGAGCTGGACGCGTGAGTTGACGCCGAGCAGCTCGGAGTAGTCGTCACAGTGGACGGCCGCGACCGCGAGGCCCGTGCGGCGCAGGATCTCGACCATGTCGGTGAGGTAGTACTCGCCCTGCACGTTGTCGTTGCCGATCTCGCCGATGTGGCGCCTGAGCTCGCGTGCGTCGAAGGCGTAGACGCCGGAGTTGCACTCCCTCAGGCGCCCGCGCTGCTCCTCCGTGCAGTCCTTGTGCTCGATGATGGCCCTGACCTGGCCATCATCGTCGAAGTCTACGCGGCCGTAGCCCGTGGGGTCGGGCGGCTCCATGGTGAGCACGCAGGCGGCTTCGCCACCGTTCTCGACGCGGTCCACGAGCGCGCGCACGGTCTCGCCGCGCAGCAGCGGCGAGTCGCCGTAGAGGACCACGACGGTCCCCTCGCTCACGTCCGTGGCCTCGAGGGCCGTCTTCAGGGCATGACCCGTCCCCAGGCGCCTGGTCTGCTCCACGCTCTCGACGCCGTCGAGGGTGCCGAGGTAGGCGCGTACCTCGTCGGCGCCGCTGCCGACGACGACGATCGTGCGGTCCGCACCGGCGTCCTGGGCGGAGCGGACCGCCCAGCCGACGAGCGGCCGGTCGAGGAGCTTGTGCATTACCTTGGGATGACGGGACTTCATGCGCGTTCCCTCGCCGGCGGCGAGGACTATCGCGGTTATGGGCATTGCTTACCCTCCCAGAGAAAAGCTAATGGGCGTCCCTTGGCTGCGAAAAGACGCAGACGCCGTAATTCTAGCGCACCGACCAGTGGGAGACAGCTGCTGTACGATAGGCGGCAGCCGTTCCCATGGGTGCTACACGAGCCGCACACGCGGCTCCCGTACGGCGCGCATGCGGTGGCCCCCCAGGCGTGCGGGGCGCCCTGCGGGGGAGTATCGTGTGGGCGTGCGCGGGCGCCCGAGGGCGCCTGGCGTCGGGAAGGCGAGGGTGCCGGACGCCCGTCCGGCCGACGAGGGAGGTCCCATGATCAAGGTATTCGTGACGATGCAGTGCCCGGACTGCCGTGCCGCCGTCCGCGAGCTGGACGAGAGGAACGTCGACTACGCCCTGGTCGGCGTCGAGGAGCTCCGCCACCTAAAGGAGTTCATGAACCTGCGCGACGCGCACCCCGACGCCTTCGCCCCCGTGCTCGGCAAGGGCATCGGCGTCCCGTGCTTCGTGCGCGACGACGGCCTGGTTACCCTTGACCTTGCGGAGGTCCTCGCCTAGGGGCCAGCGCCCTAGGGACGCCCCAGGGGAGGGGTGCTCGTCTCGGCCGCCGGCGCCTTCGCCGGGGTCCGGGGCGTTTCTGCTACACTGGTCTGGCTTGCTGGCTGGTTGCCAACGCAGCGAGTGCATTGGGGTATCGTCCAGCGGTTAGGACACGGGTTTTTGGTGCCTGCAACCTAGGTTCGAGTCCTAGTACCCCAGCCAGCGCATACGAGGGGCGGGATCTGGCCCCTGGGATGGGGCCCGCCTACGAGGAGCATGTCCTTGTCGGCGGGCCTCTTCATGCCCTTGGAGCTAGGCTTCGAACGCGGCGCAGATGGCGTCGAGCAGCATGACCGCGAAGGTCTGGGCGTCGCTGATGGTGAAGGTGCCGTTGTAGGTCGCGGCGTCGAGCGGCAGCTGGACGCGCACGACGGGCACGGCCTCGTCGGAGCTCTCGATGGCGGTGCGCAGTCGCATGGGCAGGGTGTCGATGTCGTCCATGATGACGTTGGGGACGGAGGAGTCCTGCGGCAGCGGGCCGGATGCGATAACGAGCACGCCCTGGTCGCCCGGGCGATGGGCGTGGGGAGACTCGACGATGTCCAGGCCGCTCCTGTCGTTGGTCGCGGAGGCGAGGTTCACGATCCGGCCGGCCACGTTGCGCGAGATGGGGTCCTCGGCGGTGATGGAGAGCTTGACGCTCTCGAGCACGCTGGCGGCTCGGGCGAAGCCCATGGCGCCCAGGGGGTGCGGGCCGCTCGCGGGCTTGCCGGCCCAGACGTGGTGGAGGCGCTCGATGGCGTCGAAGGTGTCCGGGAAGGCCATGCCGTCGGCGAGCGCGCCGATGTTCTCCTGAAACTGCTTGACGGCCGCCTCGGTGTGGACGCCGTAGTAGCCGTCGACCTCGCCGGCCGAGAAGCCCAGGATGTTGAGGCACTGCTGCAGCTGGCGCACATCGGCGCCATGGAAGTTGGGGAGGCGCAGGTAGAGGGTGCGGTCCCCCATGTGGTAGCCCTCGTCGACGAGGCAGGACCAGGTGGCGGAGTCCACCTCCTGCCCCAGCGAGAGGTCGTGATCGAGCCTGAAGCGCGCGACCGCCGTGGCGGTCGACTTGCCGAAGCTCTTCTCCTCGAGCTCGTCCTCGGAGATCTGGTACCCGAGGGCGGCGAGGCGCTCCTGCACGTCCTCGACGGCCGCCCCCTGGGCGCCTATGGTGATCGGTTCCATCTTCGTTCCTTCTGAGTAGGCGTGGCGCGCCGGCGCTCCTGACCCCGTGGCCGGGGCTAGGAGCTGCGCTCCACGAAGAAGTCTGCCATTGAGAGGAGCGTCGCCTTGGCGGCGGCGTCGACGGGGGCCTTCTCGAGGCCGGATTTGGCCTCGGAGACGAGCCGGAGGGCGTAGTCGCGCGCGTAGTCGACGGCGCCGGACCCCTCCATGAGCTCCACCGCACGTCCGAGGCGCGCCGGGTCGGTGGCGTGGGAGGAGAGCAGGTCCACGAGCTCGGCGCGACCGTCCGCGTCGAGGCTGGCGAGGGCCCGGACCACGACGAGGGTGCGCTTGCCCTCCGTGACGTCGCTGCGGAAGTCCTTGCCTTGCGCGGCCTGGTCCCCCACGAGGTTGAGGAGGTCGTCGGCGACCTGGAAGGCGAGGCCGGCCGCCTCGCCGAAGGTGCGCAGGGCGCCGACCTGCTCCCCGGTGCCGCCGCCGGCGATGGCACCCATCGCGAGCGGCGAGGCCGCGGAGTAGTGGGCGGTCTTGCGGCTCGCCATGTCCAGGTAGTCCTCTACGGTGACGTCCCAGCGGCCGTCGCGAGCCCAGCCGAGGTCGAGCGCCTGGCCCTGGAGGGTGACCCGCTCCATGGAGACGAGCTCGCGAAGCAGGGCGAGCCTGGTCGCGTCATCGTAGCCGGGGGCGTCCAGCAGGCTGGAGAAGGCCGAGACGAGCGCGGCGTCGCCGACGTTCAGCGCGATGCCTACGCCCTCGCTCACGTGCACGCAGGGCTGCCCGCGGCGCATCTCGCCCTCGTCGGCGATGTCGTCGTGGATGAGGGCGCAGGTCTGGAAGAGCTCCACGGCCGCGGCCACCGGCAGCGCCCGCTCGCAGGGGGCGCCGACCGCCTCGGCCCCGAGGAGCGCCAGCGCGGGCCGCGTGCGCTTGCCGCCCGAGAAGACGAAGCGCGCGTACGGCCGGCGCAGGTAGGTCACGACGTCGCGGGGCACCTCCGGCTCCTCGGCCGCCCCCGGCCCGAGCTCGGGCACGCACGCGAGGATGGCCTGGTCGATCTGGTCGCGATGGCGCTTGAGGTAGGCCGCGAAGGGGGAGTCCTTCTCCGCCATGCTATCCCTCGTACCCGTCGGGGTTCTTGGACTGCCAGTTCCAGGAGTCGCGGCACATGTCGTCGATGGTGTACTTGGCCTCCCAGCCCATCTCGCGCTTTGCCTTGGAGCAGTCGGCGTAGTTGGCGTCCACGTCGCCCGGGCGGCGCGGGTCGATCTGGTAGGGGAGGTCCTTGCCGCAGGCCTTGCCGAAGGCCTTCACGATCTCGAGCACGCTGGTGCCGCGTCCGGTGCCCAGGTTGAAGATCTCGACGCCGGTGCGGCCGTTCATCCAGTTGAGCGCCGCGGCGTGGCCGGTCGCGAGGTCGCACACGTGGATGTAGTCGCGCACGCCGGTGCCGTCGGGCGTGTCGTAGTCGTTGCCAAAGACGTGCACGCACTCGCGCTTGCCGATGGCGACCTGCGCCACGTAGGGCAGCAGGTTGTTGGGGATGCCCTTGGGGTCCTCGCCCATGAGGCCCGAGGGGTGCGCGCCGATGGGGTTGAAGTAGCGAAGGAGGACGACGTTCCACTCGGGGTCGGCCGTGTGGAGGTCGGTGAGGATCTGCTCGATCATCCACTTGGTCCAGCCGTAGGGGTTGGTCGCCGGCTTCTTGGGGCTCTCCTCGGTGAGCGGGAGCTTGTCCGGGTCGCCGTAGACGGTGGCCGAGCTGGAGAAGATGATGTCCTTGCAGCCGTGGTCGCGCATCACGTCCACGAGGGTGAGCGTGTTGCCGAGGTTGTTGGAGTAGTACTCGATCGGCTTGCTCACGGACTCGCCGACGGCCTTGAAGCCGGCGAAGTGGATGACGCGGTCGATGCGGTGCTCCTCGAAGACGCGCTCGAGGGCGGCGCGGTCGTTCACGTCGGCCTGCACGAAGGCGAGGTTGCGTGCGGCCTCGGGGCCTACGATGGTCTCGATGCGGCCGACCACCTTGGGGCTCGCGTTGGAGAGGTCGTCGACGATGACGACGTTGTAGCCGTCCTGCAGCAGCTCGACCACGGTGTGGCTGCCGATGAAGCCGGCGCCGCCGGTGACGAGCACGCAGGTGTCCTGGGGATTCCTCTGTTCGCTCATGCTACCTCCGGAGTGACAGGTGCAGACGGGGTGCGAAGGCGAGGCGGAGCGGCGCGCGGGCGCGTGCCCGGGCCAGCTTCCTGCCAACGTGAGTAGAGTATAAGTCGCACACCATTCGCCGACGGCGGCAAGCGAAACGGCCACGATTATCCCAGGGGCGCCCCTACGTCCTCTCGAGCGGGTCGGGCGCGTAGCCGCCGCCGAGGGTGAAGTGGCGCGCGGCGTGGAGGTAGTTGATCTCGCGCAGCTCCAGCCTGCCGTCGATGTAGGGGGCGTACATCGCCTCCACGCTGCCGACGCCCATGCTGCAGCCGCTGCAGTTCTCGCAGCTCGAGTCGTCGCACCACGAGAGGGCCTTGTTGACGATGCGGATGCGCTCCTCGCGCGTCGTGTCCTTGATCAGCACGCTCCTGCCCATGGCTCCCGCCTCCCCGGGGTGTCGGGGCCAGGGCTACGGTTGGGGCGGCGCTCCCGGGGCCCGGCCTTTCGGCCGGCCCCGGAGGCGCAACCCCTGGGCCCCTGTGACTCCCCCCTCCAACCGTTATACCCGACGGCCGACCGACCGGGCGCCACGCGGCCGAGAAAATGAAACGACACAAGTGGCATATACGCGAGGGGGGGAGGACGGACGGAGCGGCGGGGCGGCGCATGCTACGATGCCGTATCGGACGCCGGGTCGGCGTCCGGGAGGGGGTCGCATGGGGACGATGAGGCTGCTCGCCCCGGCCGGAGGGCCGGAGCAGCTCGACATGGCCATCCACTTCGGGGCGGACGAGGTCTACCTCGCCGGCAGGGAGTGGGGGATGCGCTCCCGGAGCGACAACTTCGACCGCCCCCAGCTCGCCCGCGCGGTCGAGCGGGCGCATGCGGCGGGCGTCGCCGTCCACCTCGCGGTCAACACGCTCATGCTCGACTCCGACATCGAGCGCCTGCCCGACTACCTCCGCTTCGCCGACTCGATCGGCGTGGACGCGGCGATCGTTGCGGACCTGGGGGCCATCGCGCTCGTGCGGGAGTGCGCGCCCCACGTCGAGGTCCACGTGAGCACGCAGGCCTCCGTGATGAACGCCCGCGCCGCGGAGGAGTATGCGCGCCTCGGCGCCCGGCGCGTCGTGCTCGCGCGCGAGCTCGCCTTGGAGGAGGTCGCGGGCGTCAGGCGCAGACTCGACGCGGACGGCTTCTCGGACCTCGAGCTCGAGGTCTTCGCCCACGGCTCCATGTGCATGGCCGTCTCGGGCCGCTGCCTCCTCTCGAGCGAGATGGCGGGCCGCTCGCGGGGCGCCAGCTTCGGCGCGTGCGCCCAGCCGTGCCGCTGGGGCTACCAGCTCGTCGAGGAGCGCCACCCCGAGGAGCGCAGGATGCCGGTCGAGGACGACGGCAGGTGGAGCTACGTCCTGTCGAGCAACGACCTCGAGATGCTGGACCACCTGGACGACCTCGAGCGCGCCGGGGTCAGCGCCATCAAGCTCGAGGGTCGCGCGAAGGGCGCCTACTACACGGCGACGGTGACCAACGCCTACCGGCACGTGCTCGACGGCGAGCCCGCCTCCCGCTGGATGGGCGAGCTCGACGCGACGAGCCACCGGCCCTTCTCGACGGGGTTCTTCTACGGCGATCCCACCCAGAACCCGGGTGACGTCGACTACCTGCGCGAGAAGGTCATGGTGGCCACGGTCGTCTCGTGCGCGCCCGCCGCGCCGGGCCCGGAGGGGCGGGCGCGCTTTGCGGTCGAGGTCGTCTGCCGCAACAAGGCGCGGGCGGGCGACGAGCTCGAGGCGGTCTGCGCGGGCGAGCCCGTGCGTACGCTGCGCCTCGAGGGGCTCGAGCACCACGACGCGCTCGCCGGCTGGGAGCGGGCGGGCGAGCTCTCGCGGGCGATGGAGTGCTACCGGCTCCTCTCGCCCTTCCCCCTGCGGCCCCTGGACGTGCTGCGCAGGTAGCCCGGCGCCGCGACGGGCGGCGACGGGGCGCGGGCGCAGCGCCTACCCGCGGGACTGTGGCGGGAGCTGGGCGCGGGTCGCGAGCCTGGCCGCGGCCGGCTCGTCCGGCCAGGAGCGCACGCGCTCGAGCATGCCCTCCACGTCGAGCACGCCGAGGGCGAAGCCCTTGCGCACGAGCTCCTCGGGCACGAACTCGTCGTACTTGTCGAAGTAGGGGACCTCGGTGGGGTAGAGCAGCTCCATCGGGTCGAGCGGCTTGGCGGCCTCCTCCTTCACGACGCGGTAGAAGGTGCGGGCGTCCGCCCTCATCACGAACTGCATGAAGTAGGGGCGCGACGAGTCGAGCCCCTTGAGGCCGAGGCGCTCGCCGCACCGGATCTTGAGGAAGCGCTCGAGGGCGAGGAAGGCGTAGCTGCCGAGCCAGGGGAAGAGGCACCACATGGTGCCGCCGAGGCAGACGAGCGGCTCGCTCGCCACGCGGGCGAACGAGGCGACGTGGCGCGCCTGGGCGAGCCGGGCGCGGGCGTTGCGCTTGAGGTAGGGGTAGCTGCGCCCCTCCTCGAGGACGCCGCGCATGCGCTCGAGGACGTGGGTGTCTATGTCGCCCGCGACCATGCCGAAGTAGGCGGGTACCTTCCCCTTGACCTTGGTGCACTGGATGAGGTGGCGCTTGTAGTCGATCTCCTCGATGACCCAGACGGCGCCCGCTATCGCGATGCGCTCGCCCACCGGGGGAGGCTGCACGATCGTGCCGAGCTCCTCGGACTCGCTGCGGACGGTGTATTCCTCGTCCTCCGCGAAGACGGCGTAGAAGCGGAAGTCGTTGCAGACGCGCTCGCCGGCGAGGCCGACGACGAAGCCGCCCTCGTCGGTGCGCTCGAGGTGGTCGATCTCCAGCAGGTGACGCAGGAGGACGGCGTAGTCATCCAGGGAGATGCGGTGGAAGGGCGTGAGGGTGAGCACGCGCCTCGCGAGCTCTGGGGCCGTGAGCTCGCCGGACGAGGCGAGCGTCGCCATGGTCTGGTGGTAGAGCAGGCTGAAGGGCAGCCCGTCCAGGCGGGGCGGCTCGACCCAGCGGTCCTCGACGTAGAGCTGGACGAGGGCGATGCCCTGCAGGAGCTTCCAGGGGATCGTCTCCGGGAGGAGCGCCCGGGCCTCCGGCTCCTCCTCGCGCATGAGGAACCACATCTCGGGGGGCTGGCCACGCCTGCCGGTGCGGCCCATGCGCTGCAGGAAGGAGCTCACGGTGAAGGGGGCGTCGATCTGGAAGGCGCGCTCGAGGCGGCCGATGTCTATGCCTAGCTCGAGCGTGGAGGTGGTGACCGTGGTGAGGCAGCTGTCCTCCTCGCGCATGAGGTCCTCGGCGGTCTCCCTCAGGCTGGCCGAGAGGTTGCCGTGGTGGATCAGGAAGCGGTCGGGCTCGCCGCAGGCCTCGCAGTACTGCCTGAGCGAGGTCGTGACGGACTCCGCTTCCTCTCGGGAGTTGGCGAAGACGAGGCACTTGTGGCCCTTGGTGTGCTCGAACACGTAGGCGAGACCAGGGTCCGCGAAGACGGGCGCGCTGTCGCTGGGCTCCTCGTGGTCGGGCTGCTCGGGCTCCGCGCCTCCCGACACCTCGGGCGCGTCCTGCGCCCGCTCGGCCCTCGGGGGCACGCGCTCGCAGCTGGGCTCGGCGAGCGGCACCTCGTAGGAGGGCTCGCTTGCGGCCGCCCCTCGTCCGAGGCCGTCCTCGCCGCGCTCGGGTGCCTGGGGGCCGGTGACGTAGAAGTGCTCCATCGAGATGCGCCAGCGCTCCTTGGGGGCGTCGAGCCTGGGGATGACGCAGCGCCGCCCCGTGCCGGCGGAGAGGTAGGCGCCGGCGGCGGTGGGGTCGCCGATGGTGGCGGAGAGGCCGATCCTCCTGGGGTTCACGCCCGCGAGGCGCGAGAGCCGCTCGATGCAGCACAGGGTCTGGTCCCCGCGGTCCCCACGGAGCAGGGAGTGGACCTCGTCGATCACGACGAAGCGCAGGTCCGAGAAGATCCTCCCGATCGCGGCGTGGCGGTGCAGGAGCATGGACTCGAGCGACTCCGGGGTTATCTGGAGGATCCCGGAGGGGTGCTTGAGCATCTTGGCCTTGTGGGACTGCGAGACGTCCCCGTGCCAGTGCCACACGGGTATGTCGCCCTCGGCGCAGAGGTCCTCCAGGCGGAGGAACTGGTCGTTGATTAGCGCCTTCAGGGGGCCGATGTAGATGCAGCCGACCGAGGCGGGAGGGTCCTCCCAGAGCTCGGTGAGGATGGGGAAGAAGGCCGCCTCGGTCTTGCCCGAGGCGGTCGACGCGGTGAGAAGGACGTTGTCGTCCGTGTTGAAGATGGCGTCGGCGGCCGCGACCTGCACGGAACGGAGGCTCTCCCAGTTGTGGTCGTAGATGAAGTCCTGGACGAAGGGTGCGTAGCGGTCGAAGGCGCCCATGGTGCGGCCTAGATCTCGAACTCGGTGAAGTCGTCCTCGCGCACGCTCGAGCCGTCCGCGACGGAGGCGGGGGAGGCCACGGGGCCTGAGAGGAGCTGGTCCTTGAGGAGGTCGGCGGGGGAGAGCTTGGGGTTCTGCGAGAGGATGTCGAGCATCTCCACGAAGTCCCTGATGACCTCGCGGGGCGTGAGGTGGGTGTCCGCGCCGACGCGGCCGTACTCGGCCTGCAGGAACTGGACGAGCTCGTCCTCGGTGATGGTCCGCTGGTAGCCGAAGAGGCCGGCGTGGATGTCCGCGAGCTTCTCCGTGAGGACGAGGAGCTCCTCGTAGGTCAGGGGCTGCAGGTGGATCACCGGGGCGAGCAGGTCGACGAGGCCGTCTGACGCGAAGCGCCCCTGCGTGAGGCGGGAGCGCAGGGCCTCGTAGGAGTAGAGCCCGCGGCGGCGGTCCTCGATCGACTGGGGCGTGCCGCCCATGATGATGCCCAGGTAGTGGGCCTTGCCCTGCAGGGTGTCGTTGTACATCGTGAGGATCTTCTCATAGTTGTACTGGCGGCTGATGGCGTTGGGGATCTTGTACAGGTTGACCAGCTCGTCGATGAGGACGATGAGCCCCTTGTAGCCGGCGCCGCGGAAGAACGCGGCGAAGATCTTGAGGTAGTCGTACCAGTCGTCGTCGCCGATCACGATGTTGACGCCCAGCTCGCGCCTGGCCTCGCTCTTGGTGCGGTACTCGCCCCTGAACCACTTGGTGACGAGGGACTTGGTCTCGTCGTCGCCCTCGAGGTGGGCGCGCCAGTAGCGGGTGAGGAGGCGCGCGAAGTCGTAGCCGTGGACGAGCTCCTCGAGCGAGCGGACGCACTCGAGGATCTTGCGCTCGACGGCCTCGGCGAAGCCGTCGTCCTCGGGGTGGAGGCCCTCCCCCACGGTGACCTGGCCCTCCACGTTGGAGATCCAGCGGTCGAGGATGAGGTTCAGGGCGCCGCCCTCGGGACGGGTCTTGGTCGAGAGGTTGCGGACGAGCTCGCGGTAGGTGGCGAGGCCCTGGCCGGAGCCGCCCTGCAGGCGCCGCTCGGGCGAGAGGTCCGCGTCGCAGACGACGAAGTCCTTGCCCATGGCGTGGTTGCGGATGGTCTGGAGCAGGAAGCTCTTGCCGCTGCCGTACCTGCCGACGAGGAAGCGGAAGCTCGCCCCGCCGTCCGCCACGAGGTCGAGGTCGTGCAGGAGGGCGCCTATCTCGCGCTCGCGGCCCACGGTGATGTAGGGCAGGCCCACGCGCGGCACGACACCGCCCTTGAGCGAGTTGACGATGACCGACGCGATGCGCTTGGGGACGCGCTTGTTGCCCGTGGCTGCTGACATGTTCCCTCGATTCCCCGAAGCGCACGATGGCCCGGTTGCTCGTGACCTTGGGCTGAAGCCTGATTGTACACTATAGGACGGGGGAGGGGAACAGTTGTTCTAAATAAAGTTCTCACAGGTCCTCGCGCCCGGCGCGCCGCGAGGCCTAGGTCCCGATGAGCTCCCGCACGTCGTCCGCGTAGTCCTCGACGGCTCGCCAGCCGTCGTCGGTCTCCTCGACGACGGCATCGCCGACCTCGTCGAAGAGCTTCTCGTTGATGGAGTCGACGAGGACGGAGGGCAGGGGCGCGCCCGGGCCGAGGAGGTCGTCGATCGGCCTGGCATCGAGGATTCGCTCGAGCGCGGCGAGCTCGAGCGGCGTGAGGCCGAGCGTCTCCGCGCCCTCCTCCCCCGCGCCGCCCTCGGGCACGTCGCCGCCGGCGGCCTGCGCGGGAGCGTCATCGCTGGCCGCCGGCGCGGGGCCTGCTGGTGCGACGACGCCCGCGGCCGGCGAGGCGCCCGCGGGCGCGGTCCCCGGCTGGGGGGCCTCGTCGGCCGTGGCCTCCGAGGGCGGCACGTAGCCCTCGCGCTCCTCGTCCACGAGGAGCGCCTCGCGGGTCGTCGCGGCGGCGGAGCGGATGTGCGCCAGCTGGGAGAAGTCGATCCTCACGCGGCGGGCCTCGCGCTCCCGCTCCTCCTGCCAGACCTCGCGCGCGGCCCCCTCGACGATGCGCACGAGGTACTTGGGCAGGCCCTTCGGCTTGAGCTGGTGGCCCTCCTGCCAGGCGGCCCTCATCTGGCGGTCGATCTCGTGCAGGACGAGCGCGAGATCGCGCGAGGGGACGCAGCGGTCGTAGCCCTTGAGCTCGCTGAGGCGTCCCTCGGAGCGGATGACGAGCTCGACGTCGCTGAGGCGCACCTCGACGTCCGGCAGCCCCTCGGGCTCGACGTAGGGGAGGCCGCGGAACGGGGTGTAGCCCGTGGCCCAGGGAGGACCGAAGAGGCCGTCGACGAAGCCGACCTTGCGCCTTCGTGCGCAGTGCTCGCACATGGCGGCGAAGACCCTGGCGGAGACCCTGGCGGCGGCCTCGGGGTGCGCGCGGAAGAAGGGCGAGTGGTTGGGCTTACGCGAGGAGAGGTCGAGCATGGCGCGGAAGACCTGCTCGTCCGTGACCGGCGCGTCCTTGTCGGCGATGCATTCCATCGGGTCGCGCGCGAAGGCCGAGCGCGCGTCGCCCGTGACGCGGGCGTACTCCCTCCGGGCGTCCTCCCGGGCGAGGGCTCCTTCCGGCCCGGCGGCGGTCCGCGCGGCCCTGCGCGCCGCCGCCGCGTCCGAGACGGCGCGTCCCTCGGCGATGCGCAGCACCCTGACCGCCGCGCCGAAGGTCCGCTCCCACTCGGAGACCGCGAGCGCGGGGTCCGCGCCGAGGCAGACGACGCAGTCGTCGAGCCAGCCCGAGAGCTCGCGGACGAGGTTGGGGCCCATGCCGGACGTGCAGAGCTCGGGGGCGGCGTCCCTGAGGCGCAGGAGCTCGCGCGCGCAGGCGTCGCCCCAGGCGGGCGCGGCGCCCTTGCGGGGCCGCCCGCTCCCCTCGGGCTCGGCGGGGCCCTCGGACCCCGGGTCCTTCTCGTCCCGCCGGCGCCCGCACCCGACTCCGTTGACGAGCTCGGCGGCGAGGAGGCGCGCGTAGGCGTAGGGGATCGTGCGCGCCACGCCACGCCTCCACTCGGCCCTCCAGGCGAAGTAGCCGCGCAGCTCGCGGTTGCCCAGCGCTCGGTAGGTCGGCAGCTGCTGGTAGACGTAGATGGCGGAGAAGGACGCGTCGTCCGCGTAGTCCTCGGCGAGGCGGGCCTGGCGCACGAACAGCTCCGCCTCCTGCCTCCTGCCGGAGTGAGGCAGCTCGTGCTCGAGCGCGCGCAGCTCCCGGAGCGTCTCCGGCAGGGAGGAGGTGCCGATCGTCGCCGGCCTCCAGGCGCGTTCCGCGCGGGAGGTCGAGCGCTCGTAGGACCGGCGGATGATCTCCTGGTACTCCTGGCTGCTCCGGCTCCGGCGCACCTGGGCCTCGCCCGTGCGGGGCGGGGTCCCGTCCGCCTGGGTCGGGGTGCGTTTGGAGGGGGCGTCGTTCGGGCGGCTGGCGTCGCGCGCCTCCCGCTCGCGCCTGAAGTCGGCGCCGGTGCGCAGGATCGGCTCGTCGGAGTAGGTGCGCGTCGTGATGCTCGCGTCGCCCTTGTCGCCCATGGCCTCGAGGACGGAGTCGACGATCTCTTGGATGCGGTCCCGGCCGCCGGGCCCGCCCTCGGTGGGGTCTACGTCGGACACGTTCCTCCTTCGCGTCTGGGGTACGCGACCAATTCTAGCCGTGCGCGCCCCGCGCGGCGGCCCGCCGCATGGGAAAGGGGCCCGCGCGGCCGGCTCGTACCGGTCGTGCGGGCCCCAGGCTCGGGTCCCTTCGTGCGGGCGTGGTCGCTAGTCTGCGAAGTACGCCACGCCGCCCTCGAAGAGGGGCTGGTAGGGGTTGCCGTCGACGTTCTTGTAGGTCCCGGAGGTGTAGCGCTCCGTGTGGCCCATCTTGCCGAGGACGCGCCCGTCCGGGCTCGTGATGCCCTCGATGGCGAGCATGGAGCCGTTGGGGTTGACGTCGAGGTCGAGGGACGGCACGCCGTCCTCGTCCACGTACTGGGTCGCCACCTGGCCCTTGGCGACGAGCTCGTCGAGAAGGGCCTGGGGCGCCACGAAGCGGCCCTCGCCGTGGCTGATGGCGATGGTGTGGACGTCGCCGACCGCGCACTTGGAGAGCCAGGGCGAGAGGTCGCTCGCGACGCGGGTGCGCACGAGGCGGCTCTGGTGGCGGCCGATGGTGTTGAAGGTGAGGGTGGCGCACTCGTCGCTCATGTCCACGATGTCGCCGAAGGGCACGAGGCCGAGCTTGACCAAGGCCTGGAAGCCGTTGCAGATGCCGAGCATCAGGCCGTCGCGGGCGTTGAGGAGGTCGCGGACGGCCTCGGTGACCGCGGGGTTGCGGAAGAAGCTCGTGATGAACTTGGCGGAGCCGTCGGGCTCGTCGCCGCCGGAGAAGCCGCCGGGGATCATGACGATCTGCGAGCGGCGGATCTCGTCGACGAGGGCACGCGCGCTCTCGGCGACGCGCTCGGGCGTGAGGTTGTTGACCACGAGGGTCGTGACGTCGGCACCGGCGCGCTCGAAGGCGGCGGCGCTGTCGTACTCGCAGTTGTTGCCCGGGAAGACCGGGATCACGACGTGCGGGCGCGCGAGCTTGACGGCGGGGGCGGACATGCCGCCGCCGGTGGTGTGCGAGACGACCTCCACGCGCTCGCCCGCCTGCTCCCACGGGTAGACCTCGGCCAGGGGCTCCTTCCAGGCCTCCTCGGCGTCGGCGAGGTCGAGGCCCTTGTCGCCCACGATCCAGAGGTAGTCCTCGACCACGGTGCCGAAGGGCTCCACGAAGACGCCGGCCGGCGCCTCGGGGCTCACGCCGGGCGCGAGCTCGACCACGAAGCTGCCGTAGGCGAGGTTGAAGAGGCGGTCGGTGTCGAAGCCCTCGTCGAAGCGGATGCCGAGCTCGTTGCCGACGCACATCTTGAAGAGGCCCTCGGCCCAGCCGCCGTAGCCGGGCGTCGCCACCGCGCGCGCCTCGCCGCGGCCGACGAGCCCCTCGACGGCGTCGAAGGTCGCGAGCAGCGACTCCGGCGTCGGACGCAGGTTGCACTCGCCGTAGGCGGGCAGGATCGCCCACAGGCGGTCGCCGGCGTGCTTGAGCTCGGGGGAGCACACGCGCCCGACGCTGCCGACGGCCGTGGCGAATGAGACCAGGGTCGGCGGCACGTCGAGGTCCTCGAAGGAGCCGGACATGGAGTCCTTGCCGCCGATCGACGCGACGCCGAGGTCGGCCTGGGCCATGAGGGCGCCGAGGACGGCCGCCGCGGGCTTGCCCCAGCGCTCGGGGACGTCGCGGAGCTTCTCGAAGTACTCCTGGAAGGTGAGGTAGGCCTTCCTGTGCTCGAAGCCCGCGGCCACGAGCTTGGAGAGCGACTCGACGACGGACAGGTACGCGCCGCGGAACTGGTCGTGCTCCATCAGGCGCGGGTTGAAGCCCCAGGCCATGCCGGAGCAGGTCGTGGTCTCGCCCTCGACGGGGAGCTTGGCCGCCATCGCCATCGACGGGGTGAGCTGGCGCCTGCCGCCGAAGGGCATGAGGACCGTGGCCGCGCCGATCGTGGAGTCGAAGCGCTCGGAGAGGCCCTTGTTGCAGGCGACGTTGAGGTCGGAGAGGACCGCGTCGAGCCTGTCGGCGAGGTCGTCGCCCTCCCAGGTGGGCTGCCAGGGCTCCTGGTGCTCGATGTGGACCACCTGGTGCTTGGGGGCGCCGTTGGAGGAGAGGAACGCGCGGCTCACGTCGACGATGGTCTTGCCGCGCCAGGTCATGACCAGGCGCGGGGACTCGGTGACGCGGGCCACGACCGTGGCCTCGAGGTTCTCCTCGGCCGCGTAGCCGAGGAACTCGTCCACGTCCTCGGGCGCGAGGGCCACGGCCATGCGCTCCTGGGACTCGGAGATGGCGAGCTCGGTGCCGTCGAGGCCCTCGTACTTCTTGGGGACGCGGTCGAGGTCGATGTAGAGGCCGTCGGCCAGCTCGCCGATGGCGACGGAGACGCCGCCCGCGCCGAAGTCGTTGCAGCGCTTGATCAGGCGGCAGGCGTCGCCGCGACGGAAGAGGCGCTGCAGCTTGCGCTCGGTCGGGGCGTTGCCCTTCTGGACCTCGGCGCCGTCCTTCTCGAGCGACTCGACGTTGTGGGCCTTGGAGGAGCCGGTGGCGCCGCCGATGCCGTCGCGGCCGGTGCGCCCGCCGAGCAGGACGATCTTGTCGCCCGGCGCCGGGCACTCGCGGCGCACGTGGTCGGCCGGGGTGGCGCCCACGACGGCGCCGATCTCCATGCGCTTGGCCACGTAGCCGGGGTCGTAGACCTCGTCGACCTTGCCGGTGGCCAGGCCGATCTGGTTGCCGTAGGAGGAGTAGCCGGCCGCCGCGGTGCGGCAGATCTTGCGCTGCGGGAGCTTGCCAGGCAGGGTCTCTGAGACCGGGACCCTCGGGTCGCCCGCGCCGGTCACGCGCATGGCCTGGTAGACGTAGCTGCGGCCGGACAGCGGGTCACGGATGGCGCCGCCGATGCAGGTGGCCGCGCCGCCGAAGGGCTCGATTTCGGTCGGGTGGTTGTGGGTCTCGTTCTTGAAGAGGAAGAGCCAGTCCTCGTCGGTGCCGTCGACGTCCACCTTGACCTTCACCGTGCAGGCGTTGATCTCCTCGGACTTGTCGAGGTTCTCGAGCTTGCCCTCGTGCTCGAGCCACTTGGCGCCGATGGTGCCCATGTCCATGAGGCAGACGGGGCGCTCGGCGCGGCCGAGCTCCTCGCGCATCGCGAGGTAGCGGTTGAAGGCCTCCCAGACGACCTCGTCGTCGATCCTCACCTGGTCGAGCTGGGTGCCGAAGGTGGTGTGGCGGCAGTGGTCGGACCAGTAGGTGTCGATCATGCGGATCTCCGTGATGGTCGGCACGCGGCCCTCGTCGGAGAAGTACCTCTGGCAGAACTGGATGTCGGCGAGGTCCATGGCCAGGCCGCGCTCGTCGATGAAGGCCGCGAGCTCGTCGTCCGTGAGGTCGAGGAAGCCGTCCAGGACCTCGACGTCCGCGGGCTCGGGGTAGGCAACGCGGAGCGTCTCGCGCTCCTCGAGGGAGGCCTCGCGCGACTCGACCGGGTTGATCACGTAGCGCTTGACGGCCTCGAGGTCGGCGTCGGTCACGTCGCCGCCGATGGCGTAGAGCTTGGCGCAGCGCACCTCGGGGCGCTCGCCCTGGGAGATGAGCTGCACGCACTCGCTCGCGGAGGCAGCGCGCTGGTCGAACTGGCCGGGGAGGGACTCGACGGCGAACACGCGCAGGCCGGAGAGGTCGGGCAGGTCGCGGGAGGCAACGTCGCTCTGGGGCTCGCTGAAGACGGTGGGTATGCACTGCTCGAACAGCTCGTCGGAGATCCCCTCGACGTCGTAGCGGTTGATGAGTCTGAGGTCGGTGATGGCCGAGATACCGAGCGTGTGGCGCAGCTCGTGCCGGAGCTGGCTCGCCTCCACGTCGAATCCAGGCTTCTTCTCTACGTAGACGCGAGAGACCATAGGTCCTGCCTTCCCTGGTTGTCGTTGCCGGAGGGTACTCGTCCATGATAGTTCGCCCGCACGGTCGGGCGGGGCAGTTTACGGAGGTTTGCGCAGCGTCCACGGACCACGGCGGCCCGCCGGCGGCGGGCTTGGCTATCATTTCCGCATCCCGCGACGGAACGGAGGTTCAGCCATGTCCGGTGAGGCTTCAGCTGTCGGGGCGCCGTCTTCGACGTGGGCGGCCGAGAAGGACGCGCGCCTGCGCGCGTCCGTCAGGAACGAGGACTTCGCGCTCGTGTCCAGGCCGCTCGACCCCGGCCTCGAGCGCCTCGAGCGCTCCGGGCGGACGAGCGAGGCTATGCGCAGGATCGAGGGGGAGCTCGCGGCCGGCGACCTCGAGCCGGAGCGCGCGGCGCGGCTGCGCGTGGAGCTCTACCGGCTCAGGCGCGTGTGCCAGGAGTACCGCCTCAGCAGGGAGGACGTGCTGGGAGGCCTCAGGGGGAGGCTGAAGGGCGCCTCGGGCGACGCCGACGCCCTGCTCGACGAGCTGATGGAGCGCCGCCTGGTGGACTGGCGCGAGATAGACGGCGAGCGCCGCTTCCTGCCGCGCTACCTGGAGACCCTCGAGCGCCACGCCGGCGAGGTCCCCGGTCTGGAGGCGAGTCGGGACCCGGACGCCAAGGGGCTGGTCCGCACCCTCGTCTCCATGCGTGAGACCTGCTCGCAGGCGCGCCGCATCACCCTGCGCGCGACCGTCGCTTCGAGGGCGCCGGTGGCGCCGGAAGACGTCGTCAGGGCCTGGCTCCCGCTGCCGGTCGAGTGCGGCGAGCAGCGCGGCGTCGAGGTCTTCTACGAGTCCACGCCCGGCGGCGTGGTCTCGCCGGTCGACTCCGCGCAGCGGACGATCTTCTGGGAGGGCAGGGGGGCCGAGCTTCCCCTCGTGGAGGGCCGCGCGAGCTTCCAGGTGCTCTACCGCTACACCATCCAGGTTCCCTACGTCGCCCTCTATCAGGCCGCGGACGAGGCGGGCTCCAGGCGGCGCCAGGGCGTGCCCACTTACCCCGGCCCCGCGGACGCGCCGACGGACCTCGCGCCCTACCTGGGCGAGAAGGCCCCGCACATCGTCTTCACACCCTTCCTGCGCGCGCTCGCGCGCAGGGTGGTGGGCGAGCGGCGCGACGCGCTCTCGCGCGCCCGCGCGATCTACGACTACGTGACGAGCAGCGTCAAGTACCACTACCAGCCGGCCTACGTGGCCCTCGGCAGCATCGCCGACACCACGGCGCGCACCCTCACGGGCGACTGCGGCTGCATGTCCCTGCTCTTCATCACCCTCTGCAGGATCGCCGGCGTGCCCGCGCGCTGGCAGAGCGGCCTCTACGTGCGGCCGCAGGGCGCCCGCCCGCACGACTGGGCGCAGTTCTACGCCGGGCCCTACGGCTGGCGCTGGGTGGACTGCTCGTTCGGCGCGAGCGCCTACCGCTCGGGGGACGAGCTGCGCCGCACCCACTACTTCGGCAACCTCGACCCGCTCCGGATGATCGCCTGCACGGACTTCTACGAGCCGCTCACGCCGCCCGACGACGCCCTGCGCGAGGACCCCTTTGACAACCAGCGCGGCGAGATGAGCGTGGGAGACGTCGGCCTCGCCGGCTCCGAGATGGAGCGCTCCGTCGAGGTCGTGGACTTCGAGGAGGCCTAGGGAGGCCGGGCGCGGGCGGGGCGCCCGCGCCCGGCCGGCACCCGCGAGCGCCCGCCGCGCCGCGCCGGCCCGCCGGGCGCCTAGACGCCCCCCAGCAGGAGCAGGCCCGCCACGTAGGCCGCCGCGAGGGCGACGAAGCCCCAGTCGGACGGGCGCATCGCGAGTGGGTGCCAGCGGCTGCGCGTCTGGGCGCCCTCGTAGCAGCGGGCGCCGAGCGCGCGCGAGAGCCCGTTGGCGTGGCGCATGGAGCTCGCCAGGAGGGCCACGATCACGGGGCCCACGGCCTTGACGCGGTGGACGGGCGAGCCCTGGCCGAAGGCGCCGCCGCGCGCGGTCTGCGCGTCGATGACGGCGGAGGCCTCGTCGGCCAGCGTCGGGATGAAGCGCAGCATCAGCGAGAAGATCATGGCGATCTCGTGGGCGGGCAGGCCCAGGCGCGCCAGCGGCGAGAGCAGCGAGTCGAGGGCGTCGGTGAGCGAGGTCGGCGTGGTCGTGAGCAGCAGCAGGGCGCAGGCCACGACCGCGATGACGAGCCTCAACGTGTAGAGGACGGCCGCCCAGGCGCCGTCGGTGGTGATGAGGATGGGGCCCAGCTGCGCCAGGGGCGTGCCCGTGGGCCGCACGAGCAGGTTGAACAGGCTCAGGATGGCGAAGGTCGCGATCAGCGCCCGCGTGGAGGCGAGGACCTTGCCGAGCGGCACGCGCGAGGAGGCCACGAGGGCGACCAGCGCCGCGTAGCCGTAGGCGAGCTGCAGCGGGGAGTTGATGAAGAAGCAGGTCACCACCAGCACGAGGATGCACACGAGCTTGGCACGCGGGTCCATCCGGTGCAGCGGCGACTGGGCGGGGTAGTACTGCCCCAGCGTGATCCGGAGAGCCATGGCTACGCCTCGCCCCCCTTCGCGGCCCCGCCGCCGGTGCGAGCCGCGCCCGCGCGCCGGGCGACGGCGCGCGCCAGCGCCTCCGTCGTGAGCGGCCGTCCCAGCCCGTCCACGCCCAGCTCGCCGAGGCGAAGCGCCCAGCGCAGCGGGAGGGGTAGCCCCAGGCCGGCCTCAGCGAGCGCGCGGCCGTTCTCGGGCGAGAAGACCTCGGCGGGCGTGCCCCGCATCAGGACCCGCGACCGGTCGAGGACCACGACGCGCTCGGCCTCGGCGGCCTCCTCCATCGAGTGCGTGACCCTGACGACGGTGGCGCCACGCGCGTGGACGTCGTCGAGGATGGACTCCAGCTCGATGCGGCCGCGCGGGTCGAGCCCGGCGCTCGGCTCGTCGAGCACGATTGTCTCGGGCCGCATGGCGAGGATGCCCGCGAGCGCGCAGAGGCGCTGCTGGCCGCCGGAGAGTTCGAAGGGCGAGTCGTCGGCCTTGTCGGCGAGGCCCACCAGCGCGAGGGCCTCGGCCACGCGCCGGGAGACCTCGCCGGCGGCGAGGCCCAGGTTGGTGGGGCCGTAGGCCACGTCCTGGGCGACCGTCTCCGCGAAGAGCTGGCGCTCGGGGAACTGCATCACGTAGCCGATGCGCCCGTGGATGAGGCGGCGCGAGCGCTTGTCGGCCGTGTCGAGCCCGTCGACCCTGATGGTGCCGGCGTCCGGCGTGTCGAGCGCGCAGACGAGCCTGAGCAGGGTCGACTTGCCCGATCCGGTCTGGCCGACAATCGCGACGCTCTCGCCGCGCAGCGCCTCGAGCGAGACGTCGTCGAGGGCCGACCCCGCGGGCGTGCCCGCGATGCCGTCGGCGTAGCCGTAGGACACGTGGTCGACAAGGACCGCGGGCTCCTCGGCGCCTGCACCGCGCGCGGGCGCGGGCGTGGGGCACAGGCCCTCTGCGGGCGCGGCCTGGCGACCGCCCTCCCCGGCGGCCGTCGCGGGGCCCGCGTCCTTCTCGCCCGGGGCCGGGGCGTGGGCGCAGACGGCCGCGACGGAGGCGGCGAGCTCCTGGGGGTCGCAGGTCCAGCCCACACCGACGCCCAGCTCGGCGAGCCGTCCGGAGAGCCGCGCCGGGAAGGGCTCCTCGAGCCCCAGGTCGCGGATGTGGTCGGCGTGCGCGAAGACCTCCTCGGGCGTGCCCTCGAGGCGGACGCGGCCGTGGTCGAGCACGACGACGCGGTCGGCCGAGAGGGCCTCGTCCATGTAGTGGGTGATGTGGACCATGCCGATGCCGGACTCCCGCAGCTCGCCCATGACCTCGAGGATCGAGCGGCGCCCGCGGACGTCGAGAAGGGCGGCAGGCTCGTCGAACACGATCGCGCGCGGCTCCATGGCCAGCGCGCCGGCGATGGCGAGCCGCTGCTTCTGCCCGCCGGAGAGCAGCGTGGGGTCGGCCTTCGCGTAGTCGTCGAGGGCGACGCGCCGGATCTCGCGGCGCACCCGGCGGCCGATCTCCTCCGGGTCGAGGCCGAGGTTCTCCGGCCCGAAGGCCACGTCCTCCTCGACGACGGTCGTGACGATCTGGTCGTCCGGGTTCTGGAAGACGAGGCCGATGCCGCGGCGCGCGCGGCGGTAGGCGTCGAAGTCCACCCTGCCGTCCGCGAGCACGCGCTCGCCGAGGAGCGTGACCTCGCCCTCGTCCGGGGCGAGGAGGCCGCAGAGCACGGAGCCCAGCGTGGACTTGCCGGAGCCGTTGGCGCCCAGGACGCAGAGGCGCTCCGCGGGGAAGACGTCGAGGTCGACGCCGTCCAGGGCGCGGACGCCGCTGTCGTAGCGCAGGGTGACCCCGCGAAGCGACAGCAGGGGCTCCCCGCCCTTCCGGGGGACGGGCCGCCTGCCTGCGGCGCACGGGGCCGTGCGGACTTGGCTGGGGGACGTGCCCACGCGCTCACCTGCCTTTCTTTGGGGGTGCCGCCGGCGCACCCGGCGCCGGCGGATCGGAGAGGGGACGGCGGGCGTGCGCCCACCGTCCCCGGGACGTGCTGAATCTCTGCTCGGCCGCCAAGTGGGGGCGGCCCCGGCTACCTTATCGCCTTGGAGACGGGCCTCAGCAGCAGGCCCGCGACGACGCCGTTGATCGCGGCCTTGAGGACGTTGAACGGCAGCAGCGCGGGGACGATCAGGGCCTTGACGGCCTCGACGGGCATGCCGGCGTACAGCGGCGTGAAGACCAGGTTGCCGAGGATGGCGGCGGCCACGCAGATGACGCCGCCCGCCACCATGCCCACGACAGCGCGGCTGGGCGAGGGCTTGGTGCGAAAGATCAGCGAGGCGGGCACGGTCATGGCGAAGGTTACGAGGATCGCCATGATGGTCCCGTAGATGCCGCCCGAGGTGCCGAGGTGCACGAGGTAGGGCAGGACGGACACGACCGCGCCGACCGCCGGGCCGAACGAGAAGCCCGCGAGGAGCGCGACGATCCCGGACGGGTCGTAGCGCAGCCACTCGATGCCGGGAATGATCGGGAACTCGATGAACAGCGTGCAGACCGCCGAGATGGCGCAGAACAGGGCGCACACCGCGATGCGCCGGGTGGACCAGCCGCCGTTCTGGTCGGTGGTCGCGTGCTTGTCGAGGGATGGTTGTGCCATGGTGGCGTCTCCGTTTCTTCTATCCGGACTCTGACCGTTGGTCCTGGACTCTCACCAGGTCAACCGCTCTCGCGGGTCGCGGACTCCGCCGGGAGCCCTGTGCTCCCCGGTCGTTACCGCCAGTGGGGAATCTCACCCCGCCCTGAAACTGACGGGCAGGAGCATAGCACGAACGCCCCGCGCGTCCACGGATACGCTTCCCGGGTTTTACAAGCGCGAAAGGAAGGGCGCGCGGCCGAGAAGGACGCGTGGGCGAGAGGGGCGCGCGGCCCCCGGGCGGGAGGGGTGCCTGCTGGGATAGACTGCGGGTACGAGTATGCTTGATAGATGTTTGCACGAGGCCGATGCGAGCCTGCGCGCCGCCGGGGCGCAGGCCGTGAGGAGGGGCGATGTCAGGGGAGACGTTCGACAGGCGGGCCGCTGCCCGCGGGCTTGCCGCCATCCTGGGGAGCGGGCGGGTGCTCGAGGACGAGCCGATGAGCGAGCACACCACCTTCCGGGTCGGCGGCCCCGCCGACCTCTACGCCGTCCCGGAGAGCGCCGACGGGCTGGTGCGGGCCCTCGCCTGGCTGCGGGAGCGCGACGTGCCGTACTTCCTGCTCGGCAAAGGCTCAGACCTGCTCGTCTCCGACGCGGGCTACCGCGGCGTCATCGTCGCCGCCGACGGGCTCAAGGGCTTCTCGCGCGAGGGCGACGAGCTCACCTTCGGCGCGGGCGTCTCGCTCAAGGAGGCGACCGACAAGGCCCTCGAGCTGGGGCTCGGCGGCCTGGAGTTCGCCTGCGGCATCCCGGGGTCCGTCGGCGGCGCGTGCTACATGAACGCGGGCGCCTACGGCGGCCAGATGGCCGACGTCCTCGTGCGCGTGCGGGCGGTCATGCCGGACGGCTCGGTCGCGGACGTGCCCGCCGACGAGCTCGAGCTCGGGTACCGCACGAGCCTGATCAGGACCGCCGGGCTGGTGGTCGTCTCCGCAACGGTGCGCCTCGAGCCGCGCGACCCCGCCGAGATCTCTGCGACCATGCAGGACCTGACGAGGCGCCGCGAGGAGAAGCAGCCGCTCGAGTTCGGCAGCGCCGGCTCCACCTTCAAGCGGCCGGAGGGGCACTTCGCCGGCAAGCTCATCACGGACGCGGGGTGCAAGGGCTACCGCGTGGGCGACGCGCAGGTCTCGACCAAGCACGCGGGTTTCGTGGTGAACCTCGGCCACGCTACCGCCGCCGACGTGCACGCCGTGATCGAGCACGTGCAGGAGGAGGTCGAGCGCCAGTTCGGCGTGAGGCTGGAGTGCGAGGTCATCTCGCTCGGATAGCGGGCGCGGGCGGCCGGCGGGGCCGGGCAAGCCTGGGGGAGGGGCGGCGCGGGCTTCGGCCTGCGCCGCCCCTCTCGTGCGCCTCTGCGTCCCGGCCGGCGCGACCCCGAGGACCTTCTCGGCCCTGAGGTCCTTCTCGCCCCGGGCTGCGCCGCACGAAACCTGCTGCTTACATATTCCTACTTGCAAACTAGGAATATGAGTGCCATTCTTTGTCCCAGCGAGTTAACGGGCGGGCGAAAAGGGACCGTCCTTCTTACCTCGCGGCTAGCGGAACGTCATCTATAGGAGGAGCATCATGAAGTTCGCAATGCGCACGGAGTCACTCATCGGCCAGACCCCCCTCGTAGACCTCTCGCCACTCGCGGGTGGCGCTGCCAGGGTCCTCGGCAAGTACGAGGCCACCAACCCCGGAGGGTCGGTGAAGGACCGCATCGCGAAGGCGATGGTGGATGCGGCGGAGCGCGACGGCTCGCTCAAGCCCGGCGGCACCATCATCGAGCCCACTAGCGGCAACACCGGCGTCGGCCTGGCCATGATCGCGGCCGAGCGCGGCTACAAGATGATCCTCGTGATGCCCGAGACCATGTCGATCGAGCGCCGCAAGCTCGCGGCCTCCTATGGAGCCACGATCGTCCTCACCCCCGGCGCCGAGGGGATGAAGGGCGCCGTCGCCAAGGCCGACCAGCTCAAGGCCGAGACGCCCGGCGCCATCGTGGCCGGCCAGTTCGTGAACCCCGCCAACCCCGAGGCCCACTACAAGACCACCGGCCCCGAGATCTGGCGCGACACCGAGGGCGCCGTGGACGCCGTCGTCGCCGGCGTCGGCACCGGCGGCACCATCTCCGGCACCGCCCGCTTCCTCAAGGAGCAGAAGCCCGGCGTCTACGCCGTGGCCGTCGAGCCGGCGGAGTCCCAGGTGCTCGCTGGCAAGCCCTCCGGTGCCCACCGCATCCAGGGCATCGGCGCCGGCTTCGTCCCCAAGACCTATGACGCCTCCGTCGTCGACGAGGTGGTCCCCGTCGCGTCCGACGACGCAATCCAGACAAAGAAGCGCCTCGCGGCCGAGCTCGGCCTGCTCGTGGGCATCTCCTCCGGCGCTGCCGTCGCGGCCGCCGTCGAGCTGGCGAAGCGTCCCGAGTTCGCCGGCAAGACGATCGTGGCGATCCTGCCCGACACGGGCGAGCGCTACCTCTCGATGGACCTGTAGCCGGCTGGCTGCAACCTATCGCAAGACTGGCGTAACCGGCCGGCCCTCGGGGGAGGGCCGGCCGCACGAGAGGGGACAGCGATGAGCCTGGCAGGTGCGCTGGACACGCAGGGCGGGAAGGGCCTGGGGGCCGGGAGCGGCCTCGGGGAGGACGCCCGTATGCAGGAGAGGGTCTCGTGGCGGCAGCGCCGGCGCGAGGACGTGGAGGCTATGCTCGCGCGCGACCCGAGCGCCACGAGCCACGGCGACGTGCGCCGCAACTCCACGGGGCTGCACGCCATCTGGGCGTTCAGGCGTCAGCACTGGCTGTGGGTGCACGGCCTGCACGAGCTCGCCCTGTTTCTGGCGCGCCGCTCGCGCAAGCGCTACGGCATAGAGATCCACCCCGCCGCCACCATCGGCCGGCGCTTCCTGATAGACCACGGCATGGGCATCGTGATCGGCCAGACCGCCGTCATCGGCGACGACTGCCTGCTCTACCAGGGTGTCACGCTCGGCATGACCGGCCACCACGGCGGCAAGCGCCACCCGACGCTCGGCGACAACGTGATGGTGGGCGCCAACGCCACGATCCTGGGCAACATCCGCATCGGCGACAACGTGAAGGTGGGCGCAGGCGCCGTCGTGGTGCACGACGTGCCCTCCAACGTCACCGTGGCGGGCGTGCCCGCGACCATCGTGCGGGACCACCGCTGCTGGGACACCCCCCACCTCACCGTGGTGCCCTCCCCCGAGGACCTCGACAACGAGAACGTGCGCTGGTCCTGCGCGCTGTAGGGCCCTGGCTAGCCCAGGTCCAGCGTTTTCCCGTCGTGCCAGCTCGCCAGGCTGGCGTCGTCCATGTCGGGACGGGAGTCGAACGCGAAGCCGCCGTCGAACGTCACGGTCGCCCAGCTCGTGAAGGCGCTCCCCGTCGGGTCCGTGCCGTTCGCGCGTACGGCCACGGTGTTCGGCTCGGTCTCGCTGACGAGGAAGTCCGAGCCCCGGAAGTCGAAGAACATCGTGCCGTAGAGGACGCTTCCCTGGTATGCGACCTCGTGGGTGGCCGTGTCGTAGGAGAACGCGGAGAGGGAGAGGTTGGCGACCCCGCCGGAGCTGACGAACAGCTCGTCCACGCCGTCGGAGTCGATGTCCCACAGGCGGACCCAGTTGGACGAGCCGTTGGTCTTCATGAGGCCTATGAGGTCCTGTCGCGACCCCAGGTACTCTGCCGACGTACCCGCGGCCTCCTGTGCGAGGAAGTCCAGGACGTACCCGGACCAATCCCCGTCCTCCACGAAGCGCTCGTAGGCCTCGTGGGCCTCGTCGTTGCCCGTGCGCCCGAGGTCGGGGCGCACGGAGGCGACGGCGGCCGACGCGTCGGGCATCGCGTACGTCCCGGAGGCGCTGCTCGCGCCCCTGTCGGCGGTGTCCACGATGGCCCGCTTCACCTGGTCCCCGGTGAGGCCGGGGTCGAGCGCGTAGCACAGCGCGGCGATCCCCGACGCGTGTGGCGCGGCCATCGAGGTGCCGCTCCAGCCGCCCTCGTAGCCCCCGGGGACCGTGCTGCAGATGTCTACGCCCGGAGCGGCTACGTCGACGCGGCTCCCGGTGTTGCTGAAGGCCGCGAGCCGGTAGCGCCCGTCGCCGGCGTTCTCGGCCGCGCCGACGACGATGATTCTATCCTTGAGCCGCTCGTCGGTGATGCCCGCGAAGATGCCGTTCTCGACGGCGTCGCAGCCCTGTTCGCCGTCGTTGCCGGCGGCCTGCACGATCACGAAGTCATAGCCCCTGTCCAGCAGCTTCCCGAGGAAGGGGGTGTAGACCTGGGCGTCGAGCTCGGAGGCCCTCCGCGCCTCCTCGTGGCCCCTAAAGGTGAGTCCCATGCTGACGTTGATCACCCGACAGCCGCTGGAGACCAGTTCGGCCAGGCCGTACTTCCACTTCATGTAGCCGTCGTAGTGGCCGTTCAGGACCGTGGGGTCGCTGTCTTCGCCCATGGTGGAGAAGCCGTAGAGGTCGGCGGTCGGAGCGATTCCCGCGATGCCCCTTCCGTTGTCGAAGCCTGCCGCGATCGTGCCCGACACGTGCGTGCCATGCTTGTCGTCTGGATGGCTCGGGTTGTTAATGACCCTCGCGAACGACAGGTCCTCGTGCGAGGCGTCGAACATGCTGTCGATGACGCCGACGCCCACCGGCTGCATGTCGTCCACGAGGTCCCACGCGTCTGGGGCGTCGATGGCCTCGACGCCCCAGTTGGAGCCCTCCGGGTCGTCCGTGTCCCAGCCCTCCTGCCGCCAGACGCCGTCGTTCGGGACGTAGTTGGCGTCCGTCTCGAACAGCTCCTCCGGCATGGCGACCTCCACGATGGGGTCTTCGGCGAGGCTCTCCGCGAGCCTCTCCATCTCGTCGAACGTCTTGGGCTCGTCGAGCTGTATCTGGTAGTCACCGGTCAGGCCTATCTCGCCGACGACCTTGCCGCCGATTCGGGAGGCGAGGTCGTCGACCTGCTCGCGTGAGGTGCCGGAGACGACGGTCACGTCGATGATGTCGTTCACGTAGTAGGTGGCCGCGCCATCCTGGACGATGCTCCCTGGCTCCGGCTCCTTGTAGGACATCGCCGCCTCCGGTGAGCCGCCACCGGACGGGCCTCCCTGGGAGGGCTCGCTCCGGGCGGAGCTCTCCGCCGCGGCGCCCGTGGAGCCGCATCCGGCGAGGAGGAGGGCGCACAGGGTCATGGGGACCAGCGCCAGCGCGGCGAGCCACGCTCTTCTCATCTCCGGGCCTCCTTGGGTCGGGCGGTGCGTGAAGGGGCTCTCCCTCGACCCCTCGGCACATACTATAATAAATGCAATGGATGAAAAGAGGCCAATGCGCGGCGGGCGTCTGCGGCCAGAGAGAAGCCGCCGGCAGACGGGCTTCTCGTCTGCCGGCGGCTGGCTTGGTCTTGCCTCTGGCGGTCGGGGCCTGGCGGGCCTAGTTCTTGAGCGAGTTGAGCGGGGCGGGGAACTGCCCGCCGCGGTGGGCCAGGGTGGTGCCCGCGAACCGGTTCACGCCCATGACCGGCGCGCTGCCGAAGAGTCCGCCGAACTCGAGCAGGTCGCCCTCGCGCTTGCCGATGGCGGGGATGAGGCGGACGGCCGTGGTCTTGGCGTTGATGACGCCGATCGCCATCTCGTCGGCGATGATGCCGGCGATCGTCTCGACGGGGGTGTCGCCGGGGATGGCGATCATGTCGAGGCCGACCGAGCAGACGCAGGTCATGGCCTCGAGCTTCTCGATGGAGAGGGACCCGTCGCGCGCGGCGCGGATCATGCCCGCGTCCTCGGAGACGGGGATGAAGGCGCCGGAGAGGCCGCCGACGCTCGAGCTCGCCATGACGCCGCCCTTCTTGACGGCGTCGTTGAGCAGCGCGAGCGCGCACGTCGTGCCGGGGCCGCCGCACTCTCCCACGCCGATGATCTCGAGGATCCTGGCGACGGAGTCGCCGGCGGCCGGGGTCGGCGCGAGCGAGAGGTCCACGATGCCCTTCTCGACGCCGAGGCGTGCGGAGGCCTCGCGGCCGATGAGCTCGCCGGCGCGCGTTATCTTGAAGGCAGTCTGCTTGATCATCTCGGCGACCTGCGTGAGGTTGGCGTCGTCGGGAAGCGTCGAGAGCGCCGCCGCCATGACGCCGGGGCCGGAGACGCCGACGTTGATGACCGCGTCGCCCTCGCCGGGGCCGTGGATGGCGCCCGCCATGAAGGGCGAGTCCTCGACCATGTTGGAGAAGACCACGAGCTTGGCGGCGCCGTAGCAGTCGATGTCGACCGTCGCCTTGGCAGCCTCGACCATCGTCTGGGCCATGAGCAGGACCGCGTCCATGTTGATGCCGGCGCGCAGCGAGGCGACGTTGACGCTCGAGCAGACGCGCTCGGTGGAGGAGAGCGCGTGGGGGATGGAGGCGATGAGCTTGCGGTCCGTCGCGCCCATGCCCTTCTGCACGAGGGCGGAGAAGCCTCCCATGAAGTCGATGCCGAGCGTCTCCGCCGCGCGGTTCATCGACTGGGCGATGGGGGTGAGGTCCTGGTCGGGGCAGCCCGCCGCGATCTGCGCCACGGGGGTGACGGACACGCGCTTGTTGGCGATGGGGATGCCGTACTCGCGCTCGAGCTGCTCCGCGACGGAGACGAGGTTCTCGGCCCTGCTCGTGATGCGGTCGTAGACCTTGTCGCACAGGCGGCCCATGTCCTCGTCCGCACAGCCGTTGAGCGACACGCCCATCGTGATGGTGCGCAGGTCGAGGTTCTGCTGCTCGACCATGTTGAGCGTCTCTTTTACCTCTTCGGGCGTGATTGCCATGGGACTTCCCTCCGGTGGTTCGGCCGGCGCCGGGCGCCGGCTCGGAGTGCCGGCGGGCGCCAGGGGCTTTTCGTGACAACGATTATGCGCTCCGCCGGTTTCTATCTGGTTGACGCCTCGCACGTCTTTGGCGCGGGGCTCAGCCCTCGGCCACGTCGAAGCAGAGGAGCGTCTCGCCCTCGAAGGGGCGCTCGGGGCCGAAGACCGGGTCGGTCGCGGCGGGGAAGGACGGGTGGTGGATGGCGTCGGGGAAGAGCTGCGTCTCGAGGGCGACGCCCGCGCTCGGGTCGTAGTGGGCGCCGTCCTTGCCGTGCGGCTCCGAGAGGCCGCCCGCCGTGAAGACCTGCAGGCCGGGGGCCGTGGTCAGGACGCGCAGGCGGATGTGGGACCTATCGCCGACGAGGGTCGCGGCGAGCCGCGGGCGTGCGTCGTCCGCGGCGTCGGGCTCGCTGCAGGACGGACCCGCCCCGCAGCGGGCGTCGAGCGCGAAGTTGTGGTCGAGCCCGCCGGGCACCTCGGCGAGGCAGTCGCCGATCCGCCGGGGGCGCCTCAGGTCGAGCGGGGTGCCCTCCACGGAGGCGAGCTCCCCCGTGGGCACCAGGTCCTTGTCGGTTACGGTGTAGCGGCTCGCGGCGACCTGGAGGCTGTGGCCGCAAACGTC
This sequence comes from Olsenella absiana, assembly GCF_036408855.1. Taxonomy (NCBI): domain Bacteria; kingdom Bacillati; phylum Actinomycetota; class Coriobacteriia; order Coriobacteriales; family Atopobiaceae; genus Olsenella; species Olsenella absiana. The sequence continues at coordinate 195,831 of NZ_JAZGJQ010000002.1, read as the reverse complement.
GCCCGCGGCGTGGCCGTTCAGGTTCCAGTACGCGTGGCAGCAGAGGTTGACCAGGGTCGGGGCGGAGGGGACGGCCCGGTAGCGCAGGGCGAGGCAGCCGTCGCCCGCGAGCGCGTAGGTTACGCGCACGTCGAGGTCGCCGGGGAAGCCCTGGTCGCCGTCGGGCGAGAGGAGCGAGAAGGTCACGGAGGAGTCCCCGACGCTCGCCTCCCACCGGCGCTGGAACCACATCTCGCGCCCGCCGTGCAGGCAGCTGCCCGCCAGGTTGGCGCTGAGCTCGTAGGTGGTGCCGCCAAGCTCGAAGCTGGCGCCGCCGATGCGGTTGGCCACGCGCCCGATGGTCCCGCCGAACGCCATGAGGTTGTCCGCGTAGCCGGTCGCCGAGTCGTAGCCGAGAAGGACGTCGGGCAGGCGCCCCTCGCGGTCCGGCACGCGGCACGAGACGAGGCAGGCGCCGAGGTCGGTCGCACCCACGACCATGCCACGGCCGTTCGAGAGCAGGTAGAGGTGGGCGGGACGCCCGTCGGGGGCCGTCCCGAAGGGCAGGGTCGTCACGGGCATGGCATCCTCCTTGCGACTGCAGAGCGGGGTCGCGGGGCCTCGGCCGCCGCTGCCAGAGATGCTACCCCTCGCACGTGGGCCGCGCGGAGCCGGGCGGCCGCTGGCGCCGGCCGAGCGGACGCCCGGGCGGTGACCAAAAAGGCGCACGTACCATCTGCCCCGGCCCCGCGCCCGCGCGGGGAGGCAAGCAACGCAGAGGGAGAAGAGCATGAACACGTTTTCTGCAACCACCACGAAGCTTCCCGAGAGCTGCCAGGTCGAGGCCGCGTCGCGCGGTTTCAGGCTCATGATCGACGAGCCCGTCGACGCCGGCGGCACCGACAAGGGGATGAACCCCGTCGAGATGCTGCTGTGCGCCCTGGGCGGCTGCCAGACCCTGGTCGCGTGCATGAACGCCCCGAAGCTCGGAATCGAGCTTTCGGGCTGCCGCGCCGAGCTCGAGGGCGACATGGACCTCTCCGGCCAGAACCCCTACAACGGCTACCAGGAGATCCGCTCCACCCTCCACGTGAAGTCCTGTGCCCCGCAGGAGAAGCTCGACGAGCTGGCGGCCGTGGTCGAGCACAACTGTCCGGTGGGCAACACGCTCAAGGGGTCCTGCAGGGTCGCCTGCAGGGTCGTCGCGGACCTGTAGCGGAGCCGGGGCGCGCTCGCCGGGCGCGGTCGCCGCGGGGCGCCGCCAGCGCCCCGCGTGCTACGCTACCGGGACGGCCCTGCTGCCGGGGAGTCTACGGGGGGATGCGCATGGAAGGTCCGGTTTTCTCGCAGGTCGGCGAAGCCCGGCTGGTCCTGTTCGGGGCGCCAGGGGGGAGCAACGGCTGCCTCAGCGTCTGGGCGCCCTCGCCGATTGAGCTGCACGGGCACCGGTTCGCGAGCGTCGGGCAGTACCTCGTCCACGCAAAGGCCATGACCTTTGGCGACGAGGCGACGGCCATGCGCGTCTTTGCCCTGGACGACCCCTCCTACCTGAGGAACCTCTCCCGTCAGGTGACGCCCTTCGACGAGGGGCGCTGGGCGGGCGCCCGCGTCGGCCTCGCGCGCGAGGCCCTCAAGGCCAAGTTCGAGCAGGACGACGGGCTCGCGGCGTTCCTGCGTGCGACCGGCGACGCCACGATCGGCGCGTGCCTGGGCGACGATGCCCTCTGGGGCACGGGCGTGGCCGCGGGCTCTCCCGACGCCGCGATGCCCCTGGCGTGGTCCGGCAGGAACCTGCTGGGACGCCTGCTGGAGGAGGTGCGCGCGGGGCTCCCGGATCCTGCGGCGGCAGGGGGTCCCGCCCCTGCCGGCGGCGCCCCCGAGGGCGCGCGGCCCGCCCCCGTCGCGGGGACGGAGCCCGCCTCGGGCGGCGCCGCGCCCGCTCCGGCACAGGCCCGCTCGCTGCTCGAGCTGAAGCTCGCCGCCATCGGCGGCGCGGAGTCCGGGGTGCGCGACCTTCTCCACGCGCTCGCCGGCGCGATGGTGGTCGTGCCGGTGCAGGTGGTGGACGCGCCGGAGGACTACCGTGCCGCGATATCCGCGCTCGGGGTCGGGGAGTCCTTGCCGCTGCGCGAGGGCACCCAGATAAAGCCGTGCGTCCTGGGCGACGCCGACGGCGAGCGCTGGCTGGCGGCGTTCACCGACGCGGGCGAGCTCGACGCCAAGTCCCTCGCGGGCTTCTCCTTCGTCAACCTGCCGATGGCGACCGCGGTGGGCATGGCGCTCAACGGCGGCGGGCTCGCCGGGGTCGTGCTCGACCCCTTCACCCAGGCGATGCAGCTCCCGGAGGGCGTCCTGCGCGACCTCGAGGCGGGCAGGCTCTAGTCACTTCGCGACGGCGGCGGCCCAGGCTGGCGCCCCGTCCGTCGTGCAGAAATGTGAAAGCCAGGTGCAGACTGCGCCTCCCCCCAACCCCGTGCGAGCAAATTGCACACCGTGTGCAATACTTCACGCAGCGTGCAATATCAGGCACCTGTCTAGGGAGGAGGGGAGATGCGCCAAGCCGTGCGCGAGGAGGAGTCCTGCCCGACGGAGGCGTGCGACCGCCGCACCCTGAGGACGCGGCGCGCCCTGCGCGACGCACTCGCGGAGGAGATAGCCGCGACGGGCGACCTCGGGCAGGTCACCGTCACCGCGGTGACGGACCGCGCGGGCGTCACCCGCCGGACGTTCTACTCGCACTTCCGCGACATCCCCGACCTCGTCGGCCAGCTCGAGGCGGAGGCCATCGACGAGCTGAGGCCGCTCGTGGCCACCCTCGCCCGCACCGACCTCGACGAGCTCGCCTCCGCACTCGCGGACTGCGAGCCCTGCCCCGGCGCGGAGGACGTCCTGCGGTTCTTCAAGGACCGCGCCAGCTACTTGCCGGCCCTTCTCGGCGACGGGGGCGACCCCGCCTTCGTGGAGAAGGTCAAGGGCATGGTCCGCGAGGTCGTGCGCGACCGCGCGGCCGAGGGGCTGCCCCTGGGCGCGCTGGGCACCTTCCTCGACTACTACCTCGCCTTCGCCATATCGGCCGAGGTGGGGGTCCTCGTCCAGTGGCTCACCACGGGGATGCGCGAGAGTATCGGCCTCATGGCCCGGCTGATGACGGGCCTCATGTTCGTGCGCCCCGGCGACCTGTACGGCAAGGCGATCGACTTCGACGTCCCCTCGTTCGGGATGACGCTTCTCGGCCTATCGCAGCTCCAAGGAGAAGAAGATGACTAACTACGTGAACGACCCGACGGCGCAGAAGGCCGCCAAGCATCCGCTCGAGCTCAGGCAGGTCGGCGCCGAGCTCATGCCGGCCGAGAAGGCTGACTTCTCCCACGCGCACCTGCGCCTGGGCATCGACGTGGGCTCGACCACGGTCAAGCTCGCCGTCATCGACGACAACGACCACCTGGTCTACGCCAACTACGAGCGCCACCACACCGACGTCAAGGCGACCGCCCGCGAGGTCTTCGAGAAGGCCCGGAAGGTCCTCGGCGGCGCCCGCATGCGCGTCTCCATCACCGGCTCGGGCGGCATGCTGCTCGCCAAGTGGCTCGACGTCGAGTTCGTGCAGGAGGTCATCGCCTCCAAGCGCGCTGTCGAGACGCTCATCCCCCAGACCGACGTCGCCATCGAGCTCGGCGGCGAGGACGCCAAGATCATCTACTTCGACAACGGCATCGAGCAGCGCATGAACGGCACCTGCGCGGGCGGCACGGGCGCCTTCATCGACCAGATGGCCTCTCTCATGGAGACCGACGCCCTCGGCCTGAACGAGCTCGCCAAGGGTGCCCGCCACATCTACCCCATCGCGAGCCGCTGCGGCGTCTTCGCGAAGTCCGACGTGCAGCCGCTGCTCAACGAGGGCGCCGCGCGCGAGGACGTGGCCGCCTCCATCTTCCAGGCGGTCGCCAACCAGACCGTCTCGGGCCTGGCCTGTGGCCACCCCATCCGCGGCTACGTCGCCTTCCTCGGCGGCCCGCTGCAGTACCTCTCCGAGCTGCGCAAGCGCTTCTACGTCACGCTCAAGCTCGACGAGGAGCACCGCGTCATCCCCGAGAACGCGCACCTGTTCGTGGCGACCGGCGCGGCCCTGGCCGGCGAGTCCGACAAGTACGTGACCTTCGCCGACGTCATCGACCAGCTCGACAACCTGCGCGACACCCAGGGCTCCGAGGTCGCGCGCCTCGACCCGCTGTTCGCGACCGAGGAGGACTACCGCGCCTTCAAGCGCCGCCACGACGCGCAGGTGGTCGCCAAGGGCAGCCTCGACGACTACCACGGCCGCGTGTTCATCGGCCTCGACGCCGGCTCCACCACCATGAAGGCGGCCGTCGTCGGCGAGGGGGGCGAGCTGCTCTACACCTGGTACGACAACAACAACGGCGACGTCCTGGGCACCGCCCGCAAGATCATGGACGACATCTACGACCACCTGCCCTCCGACTGCACCATCGGCCACGTGACCACCACGGGCTACGGCGAGGGCATCCTGATCGAGGCCCTGCAGGCGGACTCCGGCGAGATCGAGACCGTGGCGCACCTGAGGGGCGCCAAGGCCTTCGTCCCCGACGTCAACTTCATCCTGGACATCGGCGGCCAGGACATGAAGTGCCTGCAGGTCAAGAACGGCATCATCGAGCACATCGCCCTCAACGAGGCGTGCTCCTCGGGCTGCGGTTCGTTCGTGGCAAACTTCGCCGACTCCATGGGCATGAGCGTGCAGGAGTTCGCCGCCGCCGCCGTGCGCGGCGAGCACCCCGTCGACCTCGGCAGCCGCTGCACCGTCTTCATGAACTCCCGCGTCAAGCAGGCGCAGAAGGAGGGCGCGACCATCGGCGACGTGGCGGCGGGCCTGTCCTACTCCGTCATCAAGAACGCCTTGTTCAAGGTCATCAAGCTGCGCGACTACGACGAGATTGGCAAGTACGTCGTGGTCCAGGGCGGCACCTTCATGAGCGACGCTACGCTCAGGGCCTTCGAGCTCCTGACCGGCCGCGACGTGATCCGCCCGGACATCGCCGGCACCATGGGCGCCTACGGCGCCGCCCTCCTCGCGCGCGACCGCGCCGGGGTGGACGGGACCTCCACGGTCCTCTCGCGCGAGGCGATCGACGGCCTCACGGTCAAGCACACCAACGCGCACTGCGGCCGTTGCTCCAACAACTGCCTGCTCACCATCAACTCCTTCGGCAACGGCCGCCGCTTCATCACGGGCAACCGCTGCGAGAAGGGCTCGGGCAAGCCGGCGGCCGAGCGCAGCAAGGCGCCGAACCTCTTCGAGTTCAAGAACAAGCTGCTCTTCGACCGCGAGAGCCTGCCGGCCGACGAGGCCCCGCGCGGCACCGTGGGCATCCCGCGCGCGCTCAACATGTACGAGAACTACCCGTTCTGGCACACCTTCTTCACCAAGCTGGGCTTCTCGGTCGTGCTCTCCGACAGGACCACGCGCAAGACCTACGAGGCGGGCACCGAGTCGATGCCCTCCGAGTCCGTGTGCTACCCGGCCAAGCTCAGCCACGGCCACATCATGAACCTGCTCGAGAAGGACCCGGACTTCATCTGGATGCCGTGCATCCGTTGGGAGCGCCAGGAGGACGACGGCGCCACCAACCACTACAACTGCCCGATCGTCATGAGCTACCCGCAGGCGCTCGAGCTCAACGTGGACGAGCTCGCCGCCCCCGATGTCGAGTACCTCGATCCCTTCATCCCCTACGATAAGAAAGACGACCTCAAGCACCGCCTGTACGAGATCCTCCAGGTCCAGCGCAAGAGCGACGCCGAGGCCGGCCACGGCCGCTTCAAGGGTCCCGACCTCACCCGCCACGAGGTCGACCAGGCCGTGAACGCCGCCTGGGAGGCCGACGTCGCCTTCAAGGACGCCATGCACCGCGCCGGCGACGAGTGCCTCAAGTGGATCGAGGACAACGACGCCCACGGCATCGTGCTGGCGGGACGCCCCTACCACAACGACGGCGAGATCAACCACGCCATCCCGGAGATGCTGCACGGCTTCGGCTTCGCGGTGCTGACCGAGGACTCCGTGGCGCACAAGATGGAGCCCGAGCGCCCGATCCGCGTCATCGACCAGTGGATGTACCACAGCCGCCTCTACCGCGCGGCGCGCTTCGTTGCCACCCGCAACGACCTCGACCTCATCCAGCTGCAGTCCTTCGGCTGCGGCCTGGACGCCCTAACGACCGACGAGGTCCAGGAGATCCTCGAGGCCTCCGGCAAGATCTACACCGTCCTCAAGATTGACGAGGTCTCCAACCTCGGCGCCGCCCGCATCCGCGTGCGCTCGCTGATGGCCGCCCTCAAGGAGGAGCGCGCCGAGCTCGAGCGCGAGACCAGGGCCGGGCTCGTCGGCGAGGTCGCCCCGACCGGCGTCCGCCTGGCGGACGGCACCCTCGAGCGCGCCCGCGAGACCGACCTCTCCCGCCGCACGCCCGTCTACCGCGAGGCCGCCAGCGCCGCCTTCAAGAAGGTGCGCTACACCAAGCGGATGCAGGAGGAGGGCTACACCATCCTGTGCCCGCAGATGGCGCCCATCCACTTCGAGCTGGTGGAGCCCCTGCTCAGGAGCGTCGGCTACAACGTGGTCCTTCTCCCCTCCGTGGACCACGCGGCCGTCGACACCGGCCTCAAGTACGTGAACAACGACATCTGCTACCCGTCGATCCTCGTGACCGGCCAGCTGATGGAGGCGGTCCTGTCCGGCAAGTACGACCTCAGCCGTACCGCGGTCCTCATCACCCAGACCGGCGGCGGCTGCCGCGCCACCAACTACATCGCCCTCATCCGCAAGGCGCTCAAGGACTCCGGCCACGCCGACGTCCCGGTGATCTCGCTCACCGCGGCGCTCAACCTCGACGAGAGCAACCCCGGCTTCCAGCCGCTAAAGAACCCGGTCCTTCTCAACCGCGCCGTCTACGCGCTGCTCTTCGGCGACCTCGTCATGCAGCTGCTCTACCGCGTGCGCCCCTACGAGGCCGAGGCGGGCTCCGCCGACGGGCTCTACGAGGACGTGATGCGCCGCGCAAAGGTCGAGATCTGTCGCGCCACGCGCCGCAGTTTCTACGAGCTGTGCCAGGACACCATCGACCGCTTCGACGCGCTGCCGCTCGTGAACGACCGCTCCAAGCCGCGCGTCGGCGTCGTCGGCGAGATCCTGGTCAAGTTCCACCCGACGGCCAACAACCAGGTCGTGCGCGTGATCGAGGCCGAGGGTTGCGAGGCGAACGTGCCGGGGCTCGTGGACTTCTTCCTCTTCGGCTTGTCCAACCAGATCAACATGAACGACGAGCTGCCGACCAAGGCGGTGAACCGCCTGACCCACGGCCTCGGCATCTCCTACGTCGAGGGGCTGCGCAAGCCGATCAACGACATGCTCGAGAAGAGCGCGCGCTTCGAGCCCTACGGCTCCATCTACCATCTGGCCGAGGAGGCCAAGCAGGTCCTCTCCCTGTGCAACACCATGGGCGAGGGCTGGCTGCTCACGGCCGAGATGGTGGACCTCATCGAGTCTGGGACGCCCAACATCATCGTGTGCTCGCCCTTCGCCTGTCTGCCCAACCACGTGGTCGGCAAGAGCGTCATCAAGCGTCTGCGCCAGATGCACTCCGAGAGCAACATAGTGGCCGTCGACTACGACCCGGGCGCCTCGGAGGTCAACCAGCTCAACCGCATCAAGCTCATGATCTCCGTGGCCAAGGAGAACTTCAGGTCCGCCCAGGCCGCAGGCGACGGCGCGCCCGCCTTCAGGCTCTCCAACGCCGACGACCCGACCGAGCGCGAGATGCCCGCGCCGCTGCGCCACTACCGTCGCGCCGGAGAGCTCGAGGACTCGATCGTCAACGAGGGGGGCAGCGCCGGTGGCGCCTACGCGGCCTACGGCGAGGTCCCGACGGCCGCCGACGGCACCTCCGACGGCGGCCGGACCTACGGACGCGGCGAGGGTCGCATCCACCTCTCCGCCGAGCAGCTCGCCCGGATCGAGGAGGCGGAGCGCAAGGCAGGAGTAAGGTAGCCTCAGCAAGGCAGGAGTAAGGTAGCCGCGCCAGGGGCCCACGAGACGGGTCGCAGAGCGCAGGGTGGCAACCCGGGGCGTCGCGCCAGGCCGCGGCGCCCCTTTCAGGATTGGAGAAGAACATGGCAGAGGATCCCATCCCCGAGCCGGGGGAGCCCCGGCTGAGCGACGTGGCCGAGCGCTTCATGCGCCTCGTCCGCGTGGGCTCGCAGTCCGACCCGGAGCATGCCGACCGCACCCCCTCCACCGAGCGACAGCGCCACATGGCGGAGGTTCTCGGCGAGGAGCTGCGCTCGGTCGGCTGCGAGGACGTGAGCGTGGACGAGCACGCCTACGTGCCCGGCACCCTCCCCGCGTCGCCCGGCGCCGAGAGACTGCCCGCGCTCGGGCTGTGCGCCCACATCGACACGGCGCCCGACGCGCCGGGCGAGGGCGTGTCCCCGCACGTGGTCCACTACGAGGGCGGCGACCTCGTGGCCGGCGTGGTCGCGGGCGAGCCCGTCGCCACCTCCCCCGCGCAGGTGCCCGACCTCGAGCAGTTCGTGGGCCAGGACATCATCTGCTCGGACGGCACCACCCTGCTCGGCGCCGACGACAAGGCTGGCGTCGCCGAGGTCTGCTCCCTCATCGCCCGCCTTCACGACGACCGCACGCTGCCCCACCCGGAGCTCAGGGTCGCCTTCGTCCCCGACGAGGAGATCGGTCACGGCGCGTCCCTCCTCGACCTCGAGCGCTTCGGCGCGCGCTGGTGCTACACCGTGGACGGCGAGACCCTGGGCGAGGTCAACTACGAGACGTTCAACGCCGCCGAGGCGAACGTCCTTATCCACGGCGTGATGATCCACCCCGGTTCCGCCAAGGGCGTCATGGTCAACGCCATCACGCTCGCGGGCGAGTTCCTCGACCTCGTCCCGGCCGCGGAGCGACCCGAGTACACCGAGGGCTACGAGGGCTTCTACCACCCCACGCAGGTCTCGGGCACGGCCGCCGAGGCGAGGCTGCAGCTGATCGTGCGCGACCACGACGCGGGTGCCTTCGCCCACCGCGCCGAGGTCCTGCGCCAGATCGCGGCCTTCATGAACGGCCGCTACGGCGAGGGCACCGTGGAGGTCGAGGTCCGCGAGGAGTACCGCAACATGGCCGAGTGCTTCGACGACTGCCCGTTCCTCATCACCAACGCCCTCGACGCCAACCGCGAGGTCGGCCTGGACGCGCGCTGCGTGGCGGTCCGCGGGGGCACCGACGGCTCGCAGCTCAGCCTGCGCGGCCTGCCGTGCCCCAACCTGGCGACGGGCGGCTACAACGCCCACTCGGTCCGTGAGTTCGTCCCCGTGCGCAGCCTCGAGATCACGGTCGACGTGCTGGAGCGCCTCGTAGCCAAGTTCGCGGTCCCGCAGACGGGGGTTCTGGAACCCTAGACGGCGCACGATGCCGAAAAACTTACCAGCGTACTACAATATGAGCGACGAGGCGAGAAGGGCCGGCCTGCAGCCGGTCCTTCTCCTACCGATGAGCTGGCCACGCCAGTGGATCCGCTCGCCCACACCTTCGACGACGCTACGCGACCGCAAACGACTGCCTGCCACCATATCGGGTCCGAGCGCGAGGGCCCCAAGAGAGCAAATCCAGACAACGGGTCCGAGCGCGAGTGGCCCGCGAGATCGAAACTAAGCGCTGGCGCGCTACCAAGCCGTTGGAGCCGGTTGGCCAGATGGGCCAACACGTACGTTGAAAGGTCGGGTGAGGGCTGATGGAGCCGATGCTCTTCGCTACCGTCAGCATGAGCCTGCCCATAGTGGCAGCCCTGATGGAGCACTTCGACGACGCGGGCATGCCGGAGAGGCACCACAGCCACCATGACACCTACATGGTCTCCGGCGCGCTCTCGCGATCGGTCGTCGCGTCGATGGCCTTCGTCGCGATCATGGGAATCGTCCTCAGCTGGCTGTGCGGCATCGGCGTCTTCGACGTTGCGGAGGATATTGTCCCGGGGTTCTTCCTGAGTTTCCTCGTCGCCTCCTTCTGCATGTGGGTGATGATGCGCCGCTACCGCGTGGTCACCTACGACGACCGCATGGCCGTGACGCCCCTCGTCGGCCCCACGGCCGAGGTGAGGTATCGCGACATCACCTCTATCAGGAGGATGGGCCCGCCGCCCGTCGGCGGCGGCGCGAGCGTGGGCGTGTGGTCGGACGGCCGGCGCGTGGCGACGATCTGGTCCATGGTGGACGTGGAGCAGATTCTCATGCGCATCGACCGCTTCGACGCCCTCGTGGGATAGGATGGGTCCTCGGGCGCGTACCTGTGCGTCCGACGTCTATCCCACCGCTCCCAGAGAGGCGTCCCCTTGTTCAAGCTCGTCCTGTCCGACATGGACAACACCCTGATCCCCATAGGGCGCTCGCACGTCTCGGCCCGCACGCTCGTCGCGATCCAGGCGCTGCGCGCGGCCGGCATCGAGTTCGGCCCGTGCACCGGCCGCGGGCCGGTCGAGCTGGCGCCGTTCTTCCTGCACGACGCGGACTACTTCCAGACGGGCGTGCTCTTCAACGGCCAGATGGTCTACGTGGACGGCGAGCTCGTCTCCGAGAGTCTCTGCGCTCCGGGTGACCTCCGCCGCCTTCAGGAGGCGGCGCTCGCTCACCCCGGGACCTGCCTCTTCTACTATCCGCAGGAGACCGACGAAACCAATCCCGCGTACTGCGTGGGGGCCGCGCCGGAGGAGGCGGCCGCCTATGGCAGGCGCTACCGCTTCACGCCGCACGTCGTGGACGAGGCGCCGGAGGTCCCCTACATCTCCGTCACGGTTGCGACCAGGGGCGGCGCGGGGGTCGTCGACGCCGTGCGCGACGCCGTGCGCGACGAGGGGCTCGCCCTGGAGCTGGTGGAGACCTTCCCCGGCTGGTGCGACGTGCTGCCGCGCGGCGTCAACAAGGCCTCGGGCATCAGGGTGCTGGCGCGAGAGCTCGGCGTCTCCCCGGACGAGGTCGTCTTCTTCGGCGACGCCGAGAACGACCTCGAGGCCATCGCGGAGGTCGAGAACTCCGTGGCGGTCGCCAACGCCATGCCCGCGGCGGCACGGGCAGCCCGCTGGCACGTGGGCGCCTGCGCGGACGACGGCGTCGCGGTCGCGATGGTCGACATCGCGCTCGCGGCCCAGCGGGGGGAGCGGCCTGCGTTCATGCGGGAGGCCGGCCGGGCGGACGCAGGCCGGGCGGTGGCGTCCGAACGCCAAGGAGGAGGGGTGACCCAATGATCAAGCTTGCGGTCTCGGACCTGGACGACACGCTCATCGCGGTGGGGCGGCCCTGCGCCACGCGCCACGCGATCGAGGGCATCCACGCCATGCTCGACGCGGGGCTCCACTTCGGCCCCGCCTCCGGCCGCGTCCCGTGGGACCTGGGGTGGATGTTCGACGGCGACGCGCGCTGCTTCGCCACGGGTACGCTCATCAACGGCCAGCTCGTCTACATTGACGGCGAGTTCGTGCTGGAGAAGGTCCTCGACACGCAGGAGCTCGCGCGCATGGGGGAGCTCCTCAAGAGCATCCCGGGCGTGGCCCTCATGGTCGACGACTACGGCGACCGCTTCGCCGTGGGCGTGACCGCCGAGGAGATCCATCGCTTCCACGGGAGCTTCGACCGGATAGGCTCGGTGCGCACCCGCGTGCCCGACAAGAAGATCGTGAAGGCGAACGTGCACGTGGTCGGCAACCCCCGCCGCCGCGAGGACGTGCGCCGGCTCCTCAGCCGCGAGTTCGACGCCTTCGATTTCGTCTTCCCCAACCCCAAGGCGCCCCTGGTCGACGTGCTGCCCAAGGGGTGGGGCAAGCACCGCGGCGTGGACTACCTGCGCAGGGAGCTGGGCCTCGCTCCGGAGGAGGTCGTGGCCTTCGGCGACGCGGAGAACGACCTCTCGGTCCTCGGCAGCCTCCCCAACAGCGTCGCGGTCTCGAACGCCGACCCCAAGGTCGCCGCCAGCGCGCGCTGGCACATCGGCGCGAGCGCGGACGACGCGGTGGCCGACGCGCTCTTCGACATCGCGCGGGCGGCCGAGACGGGCGGCCTGCCGGCCTTCATGAGCCCGGAGCGGGAGAACCTCGCGGCTACCTGGACGCCTGTGGGGCCCGCGCCCGAGGGTGCGTAGCGCGCCGAGGGCGTGCGGCCCGGCACGCGGCCCGGCGAGCGGACCCGCCGCCGCCCGGAGGGCCGCCGCGACCACGCCGCCCGGAGGGCGCACCTGCGCCGCCACGCCGCGTCCTTCTCGAATTACGCACGACTGCACCTGCTGAAGACAAAAGGCCTGCAAATCCACAAACCTAAACTCAACCGTGCGTAACTGCGCCACGGTGGCACCTCTGCTGGGCAGTCGCCCGCCCCGGTTATGAGGGCTGGCCGGGGGCGTGCCGGCCGGGGGCGTGCCGGCCGGGGGCGTGCTGGCTGGGGCGCACTGGCCGGGGAGCGCGTGCCAGCTGGGGGCGCCGGCTATGGGCGCGTCAGTTTGAGGATGAGCTTCTGACGTCGAATGAGCTGCAGGTCGCTGGGCTGATCGAGGCGAATGCCGAGCAGGCTCGCGAGCTGCCGGGCGAGAAGGTCCATGCGCTGGGGGCTCGCCACCTGCGGATAGCGCACGCGGAGGACCCTGTAGCCAAGGCTCGTGAGGGCGTTCTGCCGCTCGTTGTCGGCGGCCAGCCTCTCGGGGGAGCCGGCGGGATGGAAGTCGTCGCCGTCGTACTCGATTGCGACCTTCGCCTCCTCCCAGCAGAGGTCGGGCGTGATCTCGGACATGCTCGAAAGCTCGCGCTGGCCTGGCAGGAGGCTGATCGGCCGGTTTAGGCCGGGGCGGGGGACCCCGTATCCGCCCATGTCGACGGGCAGCGTCAGGATGAGCGCCAGCGCGGTCTCCATGGGTGAGCCAGAGCGGTCGTAGGCCAGGTCGAGCGCGCGCCGGGCGCGCGTGATGCCCGCCGACGCGGGCATGCGCCGCAGGAACCCCCGCATCTCCGCCCTGGACGCGAGTGGCTCCCTCCCGAAGGCGGTCGTCGGGCTGCCGGGGTGGGGCGGCCGATAGGTCGAGGAGAACTCGCACGCAGCGACGACTGCGTCTACCTGCTGGGATATGCCGACCCAGGCGAGCAGGTCCTTCTCCGCGAAGTCCTGCTCCGGGAGGCCAAGCTCGGCGCGGATCCGGCTCTCCTCGCGGGACTCCCGCGCCGCGGCGCCCCTCGAGAGCTTGGTCGGCCGTCGGGAGCACGCGAGCTGCAGCACCACGAAGCCGGGGTCGCTCACCAGCACGCTGTCGTTGGCCTTCCAGAGCGACCTCTCCAGGATTCCGTAGGACCAGACGTGCAGGTTCGCCTGGCTGCCCCGCGACCGGGCCTCCGCGGTGGGCACGAGAAGGTCGAGGGGCTTGTCGAACGGCTTGAGGAAGTCTAGGGCTCCGCTCGCCACGGCCGCCTTCGCCTGGCCCTGCGTGGAGACGCAGGGCGCTGCGAACATGAGGAGGAACGGCCGCTCTGGTACCCTCTCAATCCCACTATCCGCGAGGGAGAAGAGCGCGCGGCGCGCGGTGTCGTGGCTCAGGTAGGCGATTCGGCGCGCTTCCTCGCGGGGAGTCGGCGCCGCGGAGCTGTTCGGTGCCGTGGGACTGCCTGGCGCCGCGGGCTCGTCCGACGCCGTGGGTCCACTTGTCGCTACGGGGTCGTCCGACCTGCGCTTGCTCATAGGGCCCCCTTCGTCGGGGAGGATGGGGCGCGATGCGGTTGCACCGGTTCTTTCAGGCGATGGCCCGAGGTGGAACTACGCACGATTGTGCTTAAGGTAACTGAAATGCCTGCAAATCCACAAACCTAAACTCTATCGTGCGTAATCCGGAATCCCGGAGCGGTCGCACCGGCGGCGCGACCGGCGCCGCCGGTCATGCTACGAACGGTGGCGCGAGACGTGCGCCTGATGCGCCTCGTGCCGCTGCGGGTGTCGGGCGTCCTGCGGACCCCGACCTTGCCCGAGGTGCTGGGCGTGCTTCGGTCGCGTGCGTTCCGTCGTGGGCTGCGGCGCGCGAGGGGCCCGGGAGGGACGGGCGTCGCGGACGGGGCCACGCCCCACCTGCGGGCGCTGCGAGCGCGTCGCGCGCGTGGCCTGGCCCGGCCGCGTGCCCTGGCCCTGCGCCGGGCGCGGGCGGCTTGGGGGAGTACGGGGCCCGCGACCGCGCCCCTCTGCGGAGGGCCGCTGGGTCAAGGAGTCGTCGCGCGCGGCGGCAGAGGCCCTCCTGCGCTCTAGGGTGCGTCTGCGCTCGAGCTCGTCAGCCGAGGCGGCACGAGCGCGCCCGAGGGCCTGCGCGGCAGCGTTGCCCGCCTGCGCCAAGCCCCTGCTGGCGGCGTGCGCGCCTTCGCCGACGAAGCGCCCGATGCGGACGACCTCCTCGGCGGCCGCCTGCCGCTCGTGCTGGAGGCGCTGCTGGGAGGCCATGCGCTGGGCCTCGATGGCGGGGATCATGGGGCGCACCTGGTCTGCGGCCTGCACGCGAACCGCCTGAGCGCGCAGTGCTGGGGTGTCCGCTGGCGCCGCCACGACGCGGGGCATGGCGACGGTCTTGTCGACCGCGAACGGGGCGGGCGCAGGGGTGCCTTGCGAGCTCGGCGCGCCCAGCGCGGCCTGGGCACGCATGTCGGCCGGGGAGGCTGGCTGCTGCGATGCCGCCGTCGGTGCGCCCACAGGGTCGCTGATCGCGCCGGCGGCCTGTACGGACGCGTCTGCGCAGGCTGCGGCCGCGCCGTCGGCGCGCGGGCGGATGCGGGGGTAGGCGAGGGTGTCTCCGGGGGAGACCTTGCCCACGCGGGAGCGGACGCGGCGGGAGTCGTCGCTGCCGGCCTCGCCGTGCAGAAGGGCGTCGAGCGAGAACGAGCCGCGGGTGAAGAAGCCGCCGTCGGAGCGACCAGGGGCCTCTGTGGCGGTCGCGGCGCGGCGCAATCCGAGACTCTTCTCGCCTGCGGCGTGAGCGGCGTGAGCGGCGTGCGCGTCGGAGCCGGCGTCGTGGGCGCGGGCACCGGCGCCGGGGGCGAGGCCGCCCGCGCCCGCGCCCGGGAGGTCGAAGGGGAGCAGCGAGCGGACCTTGTCCGCCAGGGACGCCCGGGGCGTGGAGCCGTCCCGGATGCCTGCCACGGCGCTGCCGTGCGCCATGGCCATGAGGGCGAGCAGGGCCAGGGCGACGATGACGTGCGCGAGGTCTCCCGTGAGGAGCATGAGGAGGGCGTAGCTTGCGGCGATCGCGATCGCGCCAACGCAGAGGTAGCCAGACAGGACCACGGCGGCGAGCCCGACCAAGAGCGCCAGGACGCCCCAGCCCGGGGAGGCCAGGACGATCGTCGCGCAGGTGGTCGCCACCCCCTTGCCGCCCTTGAGGTGGTGCCAGGCGGGGAAGTTGTGGCCGAGCGTGCAGCCCAGCCCCGCCCACGCGGCGGAGGCGGAACCGAGGTCGGGGAAGGCGAGCGAGCAGACGAGGGCAGCCGCGACGACCTTGCCGAGGTCGCCGGCGAGCGTCAGCGCGGCGGCACGCAGGCCCAGCTCGTGGCCGATGTTGGCCATTCCGGGGTTACCGACCCCCACCTCGAAGGCGGAGCGCCCAAGCTCGCGGCGGGCGACGAGCTCGGCCGTGAGCAGGTTTCCGCACGCGTAGCCCACCAGGAGGCAGACGAGGACTTCCATCTGGACTTCCTTCCGGGCTACCAGAGCCCCTCGGTGCCGCTGCCCATGGGGTAGGCGACCATGCTCTCAGCCTCGATGTTGGTGGAGACGGAGAGCCGCTCGCCCCTGGGGAACCACCGCGTGGAGAAGACCTTCTCGCCCCCGTTGGCGAAGATCTCGATGGCGGAGCTGTCGACCAGGATGCGCAGGCTGTGCAGGGTGTTGTCGGAGAGCGCGCAGGCGCGCTTGGTGCGGCCGGCGCTACTCGCCGCGTCCTCGGCGAAGCGCAGGTCGGCGCGGTAGTTCCCAAAGGAGAAGGACACGTCCTCGTCGAGGGTGATCGAGGCGGCGCGCGAGCGGATCCCCTCGATCACGATGTCGGCGCGGTGCGTGGGCAGGAGCGTGTCATCCGCGGAGGTGGTGGGGGAGTCGTCGCGCAGGCGCACGGGCTCGCCCCTCAGGGACTCGAGCTCGGCGACCGGCCACTGGCGGATGTAGTCGTTGCCGGACTCGGTGGTGTTGAGGCTCAGCTCGCGCGGGACGCTGAGGCAGCCGTTCCAGTCGCCCGACCAGCCGGAGCCCGGCGTCGCGGGGACGGAGCCGTAGCCCGCGCCGGGGACGCCGAGCCAGGCCATGAGGATGGTCCGGCCGCGCTCGTCCACGAAGGTCTGCGGGGTGTAGAAGTCGAAGCCGTGGTCCCACTCGTTGAAGGTCGACTCGTCGAAGGCGCAGGTGCGTGCGAGGGTGTCGCCGAGCCACACGTAGCCGGACTCGAAGTTGTTCGCGAAGCGCAGGCGGTCGTGCGAGAGGCCCTGCGGGCAGAAGGAGAGGAAGCTGCGGCCGCCCAGTCGGATGCGGTCGGGCGCCTCCCACATGTAGCCGAACGGCTCGTCGGAGCGGATCGTGCTCGCGAGCTGCCAGGAGAGCCCGTCCGCCGACTCGTAGAGCAGCGCCAGGCCGTGCCCGTCGAGGTCGCGGGCGCCGAGCAGCATCCGCAGGCGGCCCTCGTCCTCCCACACCTTGGGGTCGCGGACGATGCGCGAGCACTCGTCGGGGTAGTCGGAGTTGCGCAGCACGCAGGTCTTGTTCGAGAAGGTCGTGCCGTCCTCGGAGGTGACGAGCACCACGTTCGACTCGCGACCATCGGTGATGGCGTCGTGCAGGCCGGGCTCCTCGACGTTGCCGGTGTAGTAGACCCAGAGCCTGCCATCGCGGACGACGGCGGAGCCGGTGAAGGCGCCGCTGGCGTCATAGGCGCTGTCGGCGCGGATGGCCTCGCCCTCGTCCGTCCAGCTCACCAGGTCGCGGCTCGTGGCGTGGCCCCACGACTTGGGGAGCTTGGCGTCGGGCCAGGCGCGGTTGAGCTGGTAGAAGACGTGGTACGTGCCCTTGAACTGGCAAAGCCCCGCCGGGTCGTTGAGGCGGCCCCTGCGGGGCGATATGTGGAAGCCGTTGCGCCAGTCGTTCTCGGTCATGACAGCCCTTTCTGAGGTGCCCCGCCCACCGGCGCGCGCCGGCCCGGAGGCTTCGGTTGGCAACCTGTTATGTAACACGCGGCCCTCATGGGCTCCCATGCTCCAGGAAGAATAGGCAGAAAAAACAGAGCGCGGAGGTGCGTCGCGTCGGGTTGGGGTAGGGTACAGCTGGGCGGCCGAGGGGTCGCTTCGCACGGCCCGACCGAGGGGGGCTCGTCCCAATGGAAGCTGTCACTGACTTCGCGTCGCTGCTCGTGATGGTGACGCTCGCGCTCGTCTGCCCGATCCTGGCGGACCGCATCCCGCGCCACATCGTTCCCGAGACGGTCTTCCTGCTCATGCTCGGCGCCGCCTTCGGCCCCTACGGCCTCGGCCTGATACACACGAACGAGGTAATCGGCTTCCTCTCCGAGCTCGGTTGCGGCTTCCTCTTCCTTCTCGCCGGGCGCGAGATCGAGCCGAGCATGCTCTCCGGCCACGAGGGCAGGCGCGGGCTCGCCGCCTGGGGAGTCTCCTTCGTCGTGGCGGTCGCGATCAGCGGCCTCCTGCCGCGGGTGGGCTATGGGACCACCACCGGCTGGGCCACGGCGATCATGCTCACGACGACCGCCATCGGCACCCTGATGCCCATCCTCGCCGAGCGCGGGCTCGTGGGTACGCCCGTCGGCGACGGCGTCGTCTCCTACGGCACCTGGGGCGAGATCTGTCCCATCGTCGCCATCGTGATGCTGCTCTCCGCCCGCGTCGCCTGGCAGAGCGCCGTGATCCTCCTGGGGCTCGTGCTGCTGTGCGTGGTGATTGCGCGGCACGGCGCGTCGGCGCGCCGGAGGGGCACGCGCGTCTACCGGCTCATGGTCGAGAAGGCCAACGGCACCGCCCAGACGATGGTGAGGCTCACGATGTTCCTGCTGGTCCTCCTCGTCACCATCTCCGCCGTGTTCGACGTCGACATCGTGCTCGGCGCCTTCGCCGCCGGCTTCGTCCTCCAGTATCTGGTCCCGAAGGGCGACGAGGCCTTCGACCAGAAGCTCGGCGGCATGGGTTACGGCTTCTTCATCCCCGTGTTCTTCATCTACTCCGGAACGAGGATCGACGTCACGGCGGTGGCGAGCAGGCCGGTCATGCTCGCGGTGTTCATCCTCGCGCTGCTGCTGGTGCGCTCCGTGCCCGTGTTCGTGCTGGCGGCGACGGACCGCGCCAACCCCCGGCGGCTCTCGGTGCGCGCGAGCGCCTCGGTCGCCGTCTACTGCGCGACGGCGCTCCCGCTCGTGGTCGCCGTCACGACGATCGCCGTCGCGGCCGGGGCGATGTCGCAGGGCATGGCCTCGGTCCTCGTGGCGGCGGGCGCCGTCACGGTGTTCCTGATGCCGCTCCTGGGCCAGCTGGCGATCCGTGCCGCCGGGGCCTCCGAGCTCGACGTGGCCACGCTCGCCGAGGACACGGCGGACCTGGGCCCGGCCGTCGTGGAGGCCGCGGGCCATGCCCGCATGCGCGAGAGGCATGCGGCCCGCATCGCCCTGCGCATGCACATCGAGCACATGATCGAGTCCGGCGAGTCGCCCGAGGCGGTGGCCCGCTACCTGGCCGAGGAGCTGCACTTCGAGGGCGACGAGCACCGCGTGCACGCGGTCGAGCGCCGCATCGAGCGGATGCAGGGCTCGCACAGGAGAGTCTACTGACGGGAGGTCACGGATGAGGACCCTGCTAGTCATGGCGGTGCTCCCCGCCGCGGTCCTTCTCGCCTACGTCTATCGGATAGACCCGCGCGAGAAGGAGCCGGCGTCGCTGCTCGGAAGGCTGCTCCTGGCGGGCATGGCGTCGACCGTGCCCGCGATGGTCGTGGAGGTCGCGCTCACCGCGGCGCTCTTCGGCGACGCGGAGCCGCTGGCCCTGCGGGACGTCCTGGTCGACAACTTCCTCGTGGTCGGCCTCACGGAGGAGCTCTGCAAGTTCGTCGCGCTCAAGGGGCGCAGCTGGCGGGACCCGGCGTTCGACCACGTCTTCGACGGCATCGTCTACGCCGTCTTCGCGGGGCTCGGCTTCGCCATCGCCGAGAACGTCCTCTACGTCCTCGAGTTCGGCCCGCAGACGGCGGTGGTGCGCGCCTTCACGGCCATACCGGGCCACTGCATGTTCGCCGTCTTCATGGGCTTCTTCTACGGGCACGCGCGGCTGGCGAGGTCGCGCGGCCACGGCTTCGCGTGCGCCCTGCTCGGCCTCTTCGCTATCGCGGTCCCGGTTGTCCTGCACGGCGCCTACGACACGCTCGCCTCGATAGAGACGGTCGAGGCGAGCGCCCTCTTCCTCGTGCTGCTGGTCCTCATGGTCGTGGTCGGGATGGGGCTGGCCAAGCACGTGGCGCGCAGGGGCGAGCGGATCTGACGGACGTGTGGACGGGGCTCCGCACCGGCGTCGAGGCGGGACGGAACGCCGGTGCTTTAGGGCAGGGGGGCGCCTTGGGCGGTCGGGGAGAAGGACGTGCGTCTTCTGGGGGACGTGCGGCCCCGGAGGGGCGGTCGCTCCCGGGCGTGGGGAGCCAGGAGCGCGAGGTCGCGCTCCGCGTGCTCGAAGCCCTCGTGCGCCAGGGCCTGGTGGCGCGTGACGGGACCGTCTCAGGGCGCGACCTCCTCGCCGAGGCGGCGGCCCCGGGTGCGGAGGGCCTGATGGCGGCAAGCCGGGCGCAGCGGGGCATCGTCGAGCGCGCCTGCGCGGTGCCCAGCCCTGGCACCAACCAATGTGCGGGATGGGTCTGCCGCGTCTTCGAGACGGCGGGGCTCCGGCCGCGCCGCTGCTATGCCAGGACCATCTACCAGCAGTTCTGCACCTACTCGGGTGAGGACCCCCTGCGGGTGGCGATGGTCGTCGCGTCGCCGGGCAACCCCTACGGAAGCGGCGCCTGGGACCTGGGGCACGTGGGCCTCTATGTCGGCGACCGCGTCGTGATGGACTGCGTGGGCGACAAGGTCAGGCGCGTCCCGCTCTCCGCCTGGCTGCTGGCCTACGGCCTCGACGCCGAGCCCCGGTGGGGCTGGCTGGGAGGGATCGCCCTCGCGTGAGGAGTCCCCTGCTGGCGAGTGCGGCGGGCGCGGCGCGCGCGGCGAGTGCCTGACGCCTACTCGAGCGCCCCGCCCTCCTCCTCGAGCAGGGCGCGTGCCCTCTCCTGCCCCTCGATGGCCTCCTGAAGGCGCCTTCTGTAGTAGGTCTGGCCGTCCGCGATGTCCAGCCTGAGGCCTATCTCGGCGACCTGGAAGAGGTGGAGGGCGCGCAGGGGGTCGCGCTGCATGCCCCAGTCTCCGCAGTTGGGGTCGACGAGGAGCTTCGCGATGCGGACGGCGGGCTGTGCCTGCTCCACGCAATCCGACGCGAGCTCGAGGCTATGCTCCCAGAGCGCGTGCGCCCGGCCGAGGTCGCGCCTGACCGAGCGGCCGCGAGAGTACATGTCGCCCAGCTTGTAGGTCGCCTCGCTCGAGTGCGTGAGGGCGGCGGCCAGCGCGTAGCACTCGTACGCCTTCGCGTAGTCGGGCTCGCCCGTTCGGCCGTACTCGTAGACGTAGCCGAGGTTGATGACGGACTGCAGGCAGCCGTGGGCGGCCGCCATCTCGTAGAGCTCCCTTGCCCTGCCGTAGTCCTGCTCCACCAGGTCGCCCATGTAGTAGAGCGCGCCGAGGTCGTTCATGCATGCCGCGCTGCCGCCGGCGATCCCCGCCTCGTAGCCCAGCACCAGGAGCTCCGTGACCTGCTCGCCGCTTTCGCCGAACAGGGCGGCGTCGCGGATGCGGTGCCGGTTCTCCGAGACGAACTCGGCGAAGGCGTCCGGATCGTCCGCGAAGGCAGCCTCCGCCATCTCGCGCAGGAGTGCCGGGGAATCGGGGTTCTGGACGGACCTTTGGTTATCCGCGCCAACGCCCTCCTCCCAGGTGAGGGGAATGCCGCCGATCTGGGCGATACGCTCCAGCTCGGCTTCTGGGATCCTGACTCTCATGACCATCGAGGGCTCCTTCCGGCTGGCTAGCGCGCGTCCCGCACGTAAAGCCCGACGCGCACCTGCTCCCACGGGTCCGCCTCGGGGTCGACCTGCAGGACGCGCACCTCGAAGACGCCTTCGTGGCCGTAGTAGTCGAGGACCGAAAGCAGGGCGTTCTCGCTCTTGGGCACGTAGCCTATCATCACCCCGTCGAGCGAGAGCGCCATGGCGTTGGAGTCGTACGGGTTGTCTCTCTCGGCCGCGAGCTCGAGCTGGGTGCCCACCTTGAGCTTGTCGAAGACCAGGGCGCCGTCGTGGTGCTGGAACCCGGCGACGAAGAACGTGCTGACATGGCGTGATGGCTCGAACATGGCGCCTACCTCCCCACGGTTATCTTCAGGTTGCGCCCAGCTTAGGTTCGTGGAGGACGTTTGTGTGTCCCACGATTGCGTTGTGTTAGACCACTTTGGATACTGGGACTTTTCCTATAATCTTTCTTGCTTAAATAGCAGGCGAAAGCGAAGGAGCTCCTATGGTCACCAAGGATGATGCGTGTTGGATAATCGGCCTTTCCGCAGGTGCGGGCATTGGCGTATATCTTGATGGCGGCTGGGGCGTCGATGCGCTTGTCGGGCGTGAGACCAGGGCTCATAACGACATCGACCTGTTCGTTCAGCGCGGGGATTACCAAAGGTTCGTGGATCTAATTGCTGATGAGGGGTTTTCCGAGGTGGCTGCATCTTTCACCACCGAAGATCACACGGTGTGGCAAGACGAGGCGGGGCGCATCGTCGACCTGCATTGCTTCGATTTCGCCGAGAATGGCGATATTCTGTATCAGGGAGATCGTTTTCCCGGGGAGGTCTTTTCGGGGAGGGGGCGCATCGGCGAGGTGGAGGTGTCGTGCATCGACCCCGAAAGCCAGCTGTTGTTTCACTTGGGCTATCAGCATGACGAGCACGACGTCCACGATGTCATGCTCCTATGCCGTGAGTACGGTTTCGACGTTCCCGAAGAATATCGCTAGCTGTTGCTTTTTGCATCGGGTCACGACTTCAGCGCTTGCCGCAGATGCGCTGCGCCAGACCGCCCTGGACATCACGCCACGCCGTATATGGCCCTCCGCGCACGCGAGTCCCATTTCGCCTGCTTGATCCAGTACTCGTAGAACGGATAGGGGGTCACCTTGTACTGGCGCCAGGTCTTCTCGTACGTGCCGCGGGCCGCCTGCCTCACTATGAGCTCGGCGAGCTCGTCCGCGCTCCTGCGGACCTTGAAGCACCACGTCCACTTGAACCAGGCGAGGTAGTTCTCGAGGCGTCTCGTGGAGACGCCCCGGAACCTGCCGATGAAGTGCCTCATCTGGGAGTGGAGGCTGTTCACCCTGTTGATGGCGTGCTCCTCCCTCTTGCTGGCGATGTGCTCGCCGACGCCGAGGGCGGGCAGGACGCGGCGGTACACGTGCGCACGGTCCGTCGAGATTATCGCGCCGACCGCGAGCTTGTCGGCGAGCAGCTCCCTGGCTGCCGCCTCGTCGAGGCCGCCCCTCCCCGCGATCTCGTAGAAGATGTCGCCGGCGTCGTTGATGCCGGTGAGCACGCATATCTTCTCGTGCCCGTCGGTTCCCTGCGACCTTGCGCGGGGCTTCCTGGGCACGCCGGACTCCGACCTGGAGCGGTTTCCCTTGAAGCTCTCCCTGAAGAAGCACTCGTCGAGCTCGGCCCCGCCGCCGGCCTCCACGCGGAAGGCGGGCATGCGCTTGGCCATGGCCTCGAGCAGCCTGTGGCGCATGAAGAACGCCGTCTTGAGGCACACGCCGCACTTTTCCGCCGACTCGCGCAGCGGGAGCATGTCCACGTGGCACTCCGCGAACCTCATCCAGGCCGACCTGTCGAGCTTGGTGGTGGAGAAGATGCGCATGGTGGCGTCGGTGAAGGTCCTGGCGCACCCTCGGCAGAGGAACCGCTGACGGCCGCGCCCGTCTCGCCCCCTCTTCACGTAATGCGGGGAGCCGCACCAGGGGCAGGCTCTGTCGGGATCGTCTTCCGCCCCCTCGCTTGCCGCGAGGTCGAACAACTCCGCGTCTATCAGCGCCTTGAGCGATCTCAGGGCCCTGCTCTTCTCGGCAGCCGTCATCTGCGGGAGGAACTGCCTCGTCAGCTGGGTGAGCACGTCTTCCATTGCAACCTCCATCTTTCCTGATGATGGAATTGTCGCAATTGGGGGTCCTGCTGCGTGTACTGTGCATAGGACACTTATCCAAAGCGGTCTAACACAACGCACGATTGGGACATCCCCTCTCCTGGTCCTCTGCCCCTGGCTCCATGGGGTGCGGCCCGTCGGGCATCGCGCCTGTCCTTCTGGCCTCAGGGAGGGCAGGCAGGCCGGCCGGGCACTTGGGAAGCTGCGCTCGTGGGCGTAGTCCTACCCGGGAGACTGTGCCCGGAGCGTGCCCTACATCGCCATCCTGTTCGAAGAGGGTCTCCTGGAACCGATTGGCACCAAGGACAGCCCAAAGAGGCGCTATCGGCTGAGTTAGCGGGAGGCCGCCTGCGCCCCGTCGCCCGACGCCTCGTCCCTGACCCCACGTCGGCTGGCCTCGGGGTGCTCGTCGTAGAAGCGCTTCTTGTCCTCGTACATGGCGCTGTCGATGGAGGAGATGAACTCCTCGACCGACTGCCTCCCCGGCTCGAGCGGGCATCTCCCCATGGACACGCTCAGCTGGTAGGGTCGCTTGCCGTCCTCGTCGAATCTGCGAAAGTCCTCGCGGATCTCGTCCATCGTGCGTCTGACCACGGCCTCGTCTCGGGTGTTCAGGAGCACGACGAACTCGTCGCCGGCATAGCGCGCGGTCATTCCGATGTCGCCCACCGCACCCCTGACGAGGCGGGCCGCGTCGATGAGCGCCTGGTCGCCCACATTGTGCCCGTAGCGGTCGTTTATCGACTTGAATGCGTTCAGGTCGATCATGATGCCGGTCGTCCCGGCGTCGTCGCGCCTCAGCTCGCCCGAGGCGAGGCGTTCGAGGTAGGCGCGGTTGTAGAGCCCCGTCAGGCGGTCGCGATAGATGTCCTCGTTCTGCAGGCTGGCGATCGTGCCGGCGATGCCGACGCTCACCGTCGGCCAGAACAAGGGGGTCGTGGGAACGAATATCTGTACCGAGCCGCCCACCGCGACGGGGAGCAGCAGCGCCCACCCGGGAAAGAGGCGAAGGCCGCCGTTGCTCCTGCGCACGCGGGCATAGAGGGCGAGGGCGTAGAGGAGGTAGGCGTAGGGAAAGCCCATCAGGAGCCTCGAGAGCGGCAGTCGGCTGTACACGTTGGCGGCGTCGACGGAGAAGACCAGCGGCACCCACAGGTTCACGGCGAGAAGCACGAGGCAGATGGCGACGGGGATCCCCAAGAGGAACTCTCGGGACCGGGTGACGGAGCCGCGCAGGTGGAGGTGGATGAGGAGTGCCCAGCAGGAGCAGAGAATCGTCCCGGAGGCGTAGAGAAAGGTGTTCGAAGCCACCACGAGCGTGCGGCCGAGGACCCCGGGCATGCCGTCGGATGAGAACGAGGCCGCGTCCGCGAGGCAGCCGAGCATGGAGCAGAAGACGAGCACGCGCAGGAGCCTGTCCTCGCGTGTGTGGCCCCTCAGACGCCAGACGTTGCATACCAGTAGCGTCATCATGAGCAGCTCGCCCATAAGGTCTAATGCATATACGGCTGGGAGGTCGGCGGACACGTTGAATCACTCGATTTAACCGCATAGAAACTAATGTCAAATACAAGTATCCGCCCGTGTGCCGTCATCCGGGGAAACCCGACGTTTTCCTTACAAACCACGGTGGGCTGGAGCCGTGGAGGGCGTCGACGTCGGGAGGGCGGAGCCTCTCGGGAGTCGAAGCCCGCCCACGTCCACGCCCTCCAGGGCGAGCAGGGCGGCCTTGGTCTCGATGCCGCCGGCATAGCCGGTCAGCGAGCCGTCCGCCCCGACGACGCGATGGCAGGGCAGGAGGATGCTGATGGGGTTGTGGCCAACGGCTCCCCCGACGGCGCGGGCGCTCCAGGAGCCCCTCCCCAGCTCGTGTGCCACGCGGCGTCCGAGCTCCCCGTACGTGACCGTGGTGCCGTAGGGGACCTTCGCCAGCTCTCTCCACACGGCGAGGCGGAACGTGGTGCCCTCGGGGCTGCAGGCAGGGTGGGGGCCTGGGTCGCGACCCTCGAAGTACGTGTTGAGCCAGCGGCGGAGGTCCTCGAAGACGGGCAGGCCATCGGCACGCTCGCGCGCCTCGTCGAGCGTGGCCCCGAAGTGCGCCTGCCCCTCGAACCACAGGCCCACGACGGCGACTCCGTCGCTCGCGGCGACGAGGCGTCCGAGCGGGGTCTCGATACGTGTGACGTAGTGCATGTCCTTCTCACTTCCTCAGCAGGTCGTACTGTGCGCACCTGTCGAGCATCGCCTTGTGGAGCATGTGGTTGCCAAGGCGCTGACGGCGCCTGCCCATGCGCCTCACCTCACTTTGGAGGAAGGTCCGTGCTGGCGGTTGACTCCATGCTACAGGCTCGCCTGCGATGACGTCGCGGCGCGAGCGCCTTCCGCGGCGTGCGGGTCCTTCTCGTGCGGGTGATCTCGCTCCGAGCTTCCCTATAGCTATTCCGGCCGCGACGCGACGACAGGCCCGGCCTGGGGTTGGCGCCCCGTGGCACCGGGGCTGGGTCCGCCTACAAGCGGGGGCGCACGGCAAGGCGCATAAGCATGGACGTGCCCGAGGAGATGGCGAGAGGCCTGGACCACGCAGCCGCCCGCATGGGCGTGAGCCGCCAAGCGGTCATCAAGGCCTGGCTCACCGAACGGCTCGACCAGGAGGCCGAGCTCCAGGCGACGCGCAGGCGTACGACGTTGTAGCGAGATCGCTTGCGTGGACGGTCGTGTCGGGTGTGCCGAGACGGGGTGCGGCACGAGACCCCATCTACGGGAATACCCTTGCGGACATTTTCCCTACCTGGTCTCCCAGATACCAAAACAGGCCAGAGGCAACTTCCTCTGGCCTGCGAATTTATGGTCGCGGGGGCTGGATTTGAACCAACGACCTCCGGGTTATGAGCCCGGCGAGCTACCAAACTGCTCCACCCCGCACTATGTGGTGCGCATCCGATGCGCGAATAAGAAATATAGGCTTCGGCCTCTCAGGAGTCAAGCGGACTGCCTGCGTCATCATTTCTTCATATTAGATATCCCGAGTCCCATGCGGGCGTAGAGGCGCTCGGGCACCGCAACGTGGCCTTGTCTGCCCGCGTGCTGGTAGAGATGGGGGTGAACGCGTCGCGTGGGCGTGATAAGGTCATCTCTCGAAAACGCGTGACTGTCCGCGTGACCCGCCCCCCGCGCCGGTCGTGCGGCGACCACGCGTCCGGATCCAAAGAACACCCAGGTCACGAACACAAAGGTCTGATAGGCATGACTACGACATACACCTGCCCCAACTGCGGCGAGAGCGTGCCCGCGTCCCAGGGCGAGGAGGACCTCGTCTGCCCGAGGTGCGGCGGGCGGGTCCCCACGGAGGCACCGAGAAGGGCGCGGCACTTCAAGACGGACGTCGCGGACCCCTCCGGCGCGGGCACCTCGCCCGCGCCGGAGCCCGCGTCCCGGCAGGCGCCCGCCCCCGCGGTCCGGCCGGTGCCGCAGCCGGCATCTGCCCCCGAGCAGGAGCCAGCCCCCACGTACGTCTCCCCGGACAAGGCCGCGGCCCTGGAGCGCCAGAGGTGGTACGCGCGCAGGATCAGCCTGGGCGCCTACCTCCTCGTCTTCGGCGCCCTTCTCTGCGTCGTGGGCGTCCTCGCCGGCGCGGCGGTCTGCGTGCCGCTCGGAGTCGTCGCAGCGGTCGCCGGCGTCGTCGCCCTGGTCGTCACCGGACTCCTCGGGAGGTCCAGGTTCGGCTCGCCCGAGGCGAGGTAGGAACGACTCGCCCCGGGTTAGGCCGGTCCCGCCGGGGGGACGGCGCGCAACGGAGCCACGCGCTTCGCAGCGCACGCCGGACCCGGCGCCTCCGGTCCCGGCTCGCGGTGGCGATGTGGTCTACCATAGCGGTGGTAAGAGCCATCTGTGACGCGCGGGCGCCCGGCACCGTCCTGGCGCGAGCCTCGCGCGGAAGTGAGGTAACCATGAGCTATGACGGCATGCCCACCCCCGGCAGGAACGACCCGTGCTGGTGCGGCAGCGGCAGGAAGTACAAGAAGTGCCACAGCGCCTTCGACGAGCGCCTCGAGAAGCTCTGGAACGACGGCGAGGAGGTCCTGCCGCGCAGCCTCTACAAGAGCGCCGAGGACGTCGCGGGCATCAAGGCGTCCGCCGAGGTCAATACGGGCATTCTCGACTACGTGGGGGAGCACATCGCGGCGGGCGTCTCTACCATGGACATCAACGGCTGGGTCAACGAGTACCTGGCCGCCCACGACGCGGTCTCCGCGGACCTCAACTTCGAGGGATACCCCTACAGCGTCTGCACCTCGATCAACGACGTGATCTGCCACGGCTTCCCCAACGAGAAGGACGTGCTGAAGGACGGCGACATCATCAACGTCGACATGTCCACCATCAAGGGCGGGTACTTCTCGGACTCCAGCCGCATGTACTGCATCGGTGACGTCGACCCGGAGTGGCGCCGCCTCGTCGAGACCTGCCGCGAGTCCGTGAAGGCCGGCCTGGCCGCGATCAGGCCGTGGGGGCACCTCGGCGACGTGGGCGCGGCCGTCTACAAGGTCGCGACCGACGCGGGCTTCTCGGTGGTGGAGGAGTACGGCGGGCACGGCATCGGCAAGGAGTTCCACGAGGAGCCGTTCGTGAGCTTCGTCTCCGAGGAGGGCACCGGCCCCATCCTCGTCCCGGGGCTGTGCTTCACCATCGAACCCATGGTCAACATGGGCGCGCCCGGCATCACGCTGGACAAGTCCAACGGCTGGATCGTGCGGACCATAGACGGCCTGCCCTCCGCGCAGTGGGAGGTCCAGGTCGTCGTGACCGAGGACGGCTACGAGCTCCTGAGCTGGTAGGAGGGGAGGGGCGCCGGCGCGTCCGGCGCCCCTGCGTTGCGAGGGGGTGTGATATGAGAGGGCCGCTGCGCGCCGCCAGGCGTGCGCCCGCCGACGGGCTGCGCGACGGCTCCGCGCCCTCGGGGATCGCCGGCGTCGTCGACTTCGGCCTGCGCGTGGCGGCCAAGTGCACGGCGGACAGGGTCGGCGCCTTCGCGGCCCAGATCGCGTTCTTCATCATCATGTCGGTGTTCCCCTTCGCGATCCTCTTCCTGCAGCTCATCCGCCTCATGCCCGTGAGCCAGGAGGACATCCTCTTTGCGGTGGACACGATCTTCCCCGCCTACCTGCTCACGTCCGTCCACTCGATCCTGCAGGAGGTCTTCACCACCTCCTACGGCCTGGTGCCCCTCACGGTGGTCGCCATGCTCTGGGCCGCGTCGAAGGTCATGCACGCCATGGCGGCGGGGCTCGACGTCATCTGCACCAGGGCGAGGCCGCGCAACTGGTTCGTCGTGCGCGGCTGGTCGCTCGTGTGCACCTTCGTGCTGGCCGTCGTGCTCGCGCTCGCGGTGATGAGCACCGTCGTCTGGCGCACGGTCCGCACCTTCCTCATACGGTACCGGCCGGGCGGCCTGCCGCTCTCCACCTACTCCGACATCGTCGGTGCGGTCTACTCGGTGCTCGTGATGACGTTGGCCTTCTCCGTGCTCTACAAGGTGCTGCCCCGCAGGAGGCTGCGCTACCTGGGGCAGCTGCCGGGCGCCCTCTTCGCGGCGCTGGGCATCTACTTCTTCTCGCTCTTCCTGGCCGTCTACGTGCGGAGCTTCAACGGCTTCTCCGCCTACGGGAGCCTCACGATCCTGACCCTCGCGATGTTCTGGCTGTACTTCAGCTGCTACATCATGATGATCGGCGCCGTGGTGAACGAGGTCCTGCGCGAGCTCGGCGCCGGCGGCGCCGTGGGCTACGAGGCCGCGCCGGCGGAGGCGCCCGCCGCATCCGGCCCGGCGTCCGCTACGCCCTCCCCCGAGGGCTCCGGCTCGAAGATCGAGCACGGGATGAAGACCGCGCGCGAGAGCCCGTCCTTCTCGTCACGGGGATAGGCGTCGAGCCCGGCGAGAAGGTCCTGCCCTCGCCGCGCGTTCAGCACCATGCTGCACATGCAGGCCGCGGTCTCGTCGGGGTCCTGCGAGACGGTGCCTGCCATGACGCCCTGCGAGATGAGCTGGCGTCCCGTTGCGCTCGCGTCCACGCCAAAGACGGGGATGGTGGTCGAGCCGGGCGTGCCGAGGTTGTAGCCCACCTCCTGCAGCGCCTTGATGGCTCCGGCCGCCATGCTGTCGTTGTTGGCGATCACGAGCTCAATCATGCCGTCGCGTCCCTGCCCGAGGCGGAGGAGGTCCTCGCGCATGTAGTCGTGCGCCGAGGCGGCCGACCACGAGCCGGTGAGATCGAGCTGGTAGTGGTCCACGCTGTTCTCGTCGAAGTAGACGAGGTCCGGCCTGCCGCTCGCCTCGAGGATCTCGTCTGCGCGCTCGACCGCGTACTTGGTGCGGAAGATCGCCTCGGGGTTGCCGGCCTCGCCCTTGAAGAGCGCGTAGGAGATGCGCCCGTCGCCGTCGAGGTCGACCTCCTGGTAGTGCTCGACGAGGTAGGTGCCGATCAGCTCGCCCTGGAGCCTGCCCGCGGCTTCGGGGTCCGTCCCCACGAACGCCACGTCATCGTAGTAGTCGAGGATCGCGCCCTCGTCGCCCTCGCCCTCGACGGGGCGGTTGAAGAAGACGACCGGGACGCCGGCGGCCTCCGCCTTGAGGCAGACCTTGTCGGCGACCTCGGCGTTGCCGCTGGTGACGATGTTGACCACGAGCACGCTGGCGCCGCCCTGCAGGGCCTGGTCCACCTGCTGGTCCTGGTTCGACTGGCTGTTTCCGGCGTCGTACTCCTCGTACGGGACGCCGGCGTGCGCGAGGTCGGAGGAGAGCGCCGTCCGGATTGACCCCACGTAGGGGTCGTCGTAGTCGTAGTAGAGCACGGCGACGTTGAACTCGCGCGCGCCCGGCGCGGCCGAGGGGAGGGACGCGAGCTGGTCCGTCGGCGCGCAGGCGGAGAGCTGCAGGGCGAGAAGGACGGCGAGCCCGGAGGCGAGGGCGGAGCCGGCCAGGGCGAGGCTGGTGCGCGCCAGGTGCCTGCGTGCTCGTTGCCAGTGCATGGCCGCCTCCTGGGTCGGGCGCCGGCCCGCCCGCTCGTCTCGTGCGCATCCGAGCGTAGCGTAGCACGCGTCCGGCGCGCCACTGGCCGGTCGGCGCGCCAATGGTGCGACGTTTATGACCGGTCAGCTCCAAGGCGTCTGCTCCATAGCCCGTAGGTGATAGCATCCGGGCTGACGGCCCAGGCGGACCCGCTCTGCCACCTCGCGGCGCATGCCGCCCCCTCGTCCATGGCAAGCCTCCTGCCGACCATCCAGAGTTCCTACGATGCCGAGAGGCATCTCAAGGTTTCGGATGAAAGGAGCGTTCCATGAGGTACACCTACGAGGAGCCGGAGCTTGTGCGCAAGGACAATGGCAAGAGGCTGTACTTCAGCAAGTGCAGCTGCCCCGCCTCAGACCCTGAGAGGAACATCCTCCTCGTCCACGGCCTCACGTCCTCGTGCCACGTCTACGACATCGACTACAAGGACTACTCGGTCACCAAGTTCTTCGCGCGCAACGGCTACAACGTCTGGCGCTTCGACATCGGTGGCTACGGTCGCTCGGACAAGTACGAGGACGGCTTCGACGTCGACAGCGACAACGTGGCGAAAGACATCATCTGCGCGCTCGAGAAGATCAACGAGCTCATGGGCGTCACGAGCTCCGACGTCTTTGGCTGGTCCTGGGGCTCCATCACCTCGTCGCGCGCCGACATAGCGCGTCCCGACCTCATCCGCCGGCTGGTGTGGGTTGGCCCGTGCTTCGGCGGCACCATCCGCAAGACCCCCGTGACGGAGCCGTTCACCACCCTCGACTACCCCTACTGCACCCGCGTGTTCCAGCACGTCCCCGGCAGCAGCCTGGACATCGACTACGAGGTCTGCGAGAGGCCGGTCGTGGGCATCTGGCTCGACGGCGAGTTCAAGTACGACCTCGACCACGGCCGTCCCAACGGCGGCAACCGTGACATCCTCGAGGCCGGCGACGACTGGCTCATCGACGTCAAGTCGCTGAGCGCGCCCGCCTGCTACCTGGCCGGCACGAACGACGCCTACCTCAAGCCGGACAGGGCGAAGGCGGCCCTGGACGTCCTGCCCGCCGGCTCCGAGTACCACCTGTTCCGCGGCGCGGGGCATGCGCTGTGGGCCGAGAAGGACTACTACCGTCCCGTCCGCGAGGCCGCCCTGGCGTTCCTGGAGAAGGAGATCTAGGTCCCCACGTGATGGCTTTTTCGTGACGGGCGAGGGTTGTGAGTGACGGGGCGCCTCGGCGCCCCGTCCGCGTGTAACATCTCCCCCTATTGCGCGCCCGGCGTGGGGACGTCGGGCGGAGGGGAGAGACATGACCATCGCCGAGCTGATCGTGCTGGGCTTCGCGCTGTCCGCGGACGCCTTCGCCGTCACCATCTCGAACTGCTTCGCCTACGCCGGCGACTACAGGCGCCTGCTCCTGATGCCCGTCTTCTTCGGCGCCTTCCAGGCGCTCATGCCCGCTTTGGGCTACGTGGCCGGCGGCGTCGCGGCCGAGCTCATCGAGCGCTACTCAAGCGTGGTCATCTTCGTGATCTTGGGGCTCATCGGCGGCAACATGGTCCGCGAGGGCGTGCGTGCCCTCAGGGGCGCGGGTGGCGCCGCGTCCAGGGAGGGTGGCCCCGAGGGGGACGCCCCCGCGTGCGTGGCCGAGCGCCTCTCGATAAGGATGCTGGTGGCGCAGGCCATCGCGACCGCGATCGACGCCTTCGCCGTGGGCATCGGCTTCCGGGCCTCCACGGTCGACCTGCCCGTCGCCGTGGGCATCATCGGCGCGACGACGTTCGTCTGCTGCCTCGTGGGCATCGCCGCCGGCCGCAGGCTGGGCAAGCTGCTCGGCGACAGGGCTGAGGTCGTCGGCGGCGCGGTCCTCGTCCTCATCGGCGTGAAGGCGCTCGTTGGCCTGTAGGTGCGACGGGGTCGTGCTGTAGTAACAGAAACCGCAACGGACGGCCCCGCGGGCTCTTGCCCGCGGGGCCGCCTCGCGAGGTCGCCGGAAGCTGGGAAGGGCGGCTCTCCAGCCAAGCGGTAGCAATACCTCCGCAAGTGGATGGAAATCACAGGTTATAAAACAAAGTGCGATAAACAACCCTATATTATACAATCGTGTATCACTCAAATCAATGCATTTCTCGGGTGAATAACGAACAGAACTTGAATGCGCGGAGCCTACAAGCGAAAAGCCTGACCACTTACGGTTACATCACAGGATTTTTCGTATCCCCCCGTGATGGAAGGTGGCTCCCGCATGTACTCCTTGATAGCTGCAGTGCCCATCCTGGCCTGCGTCGTGATGATGGTCTTCTTCAACCAACCGGCGACGCGCTCGCTCATCACCGCGTGGCTCCTCGCCTGCGTCGTGGGCGTACTCGTCTGGGGTATGAGCCTCCAGGGCGCCCTCGCCCAGACGCTCGCGGGCTTCCTCAACGCGCTCTCCACGATCTTCATCATCTTCGGCGCGATCTTCCTCATGAACACGCTCAAGCAGTCGGGCGCCATGGCCTCGATCAGCACGATGTTCAACTCGATCACGCGCGACGCCCGCATCCAGGCCGTCCTCATCGGCTTCGTCTTCGCCGGTTTCGTGGAGGGCTCCTCCGGCTTCGGCACGCCCGCCGCGCTCTGCGCGCCCATCCTCATGGGCCTCGGGTTCCCGCCGCTCGCCGCTGCGACGATCTGCCTCATCTACAACTCGACGCCCGTCAACCCCGGCCCCGTCGGCGTCCCGCTCATCACCGCCGCGAGCGTCGTGAAGGACCAGGTCGTGCAGGCTGGCGGGGACTTCGACAAGTTCCAGTTCCTTCTCACGCGCTGGGTCTGCATCCCCAACATGATCGGCGGCGTGTTCATCATCTTCATCGGCGTGTGCGTCCTGTGCAAGGTCTATGGCCGCAACCACAGCTTCAAAGACGCCCTGCCCGCCCTTCCGTTCTGCCTGTTCAGCGCTGCCGTCGTGGCCTGCTTCTACCTGTTCATGGCGATCTTCGTCGGCACGCCCGAGCTCGTCTCCATGGTCGGCTTCATCGCCGCGCTGCCCGTCCTCATGCTCGCCGCGCGCAAGGGCTTCCTGATGCCCAAGGACGAGTGGACCTTCGAGGGCGTTGAGGAGTGGGGCGACAAGAGCTGGCAGTCGAGCGTCGAGGTCTCCAAGACCAAGTCCAAGGGCATGAGCACCAAGCTCGCCTGGCTCCCCTACGTGATCATCGGCGTCCTGCTCGTCCTCACGCGCCTGAACGCCTTCGGCCTCAAGGACCTCTTCAACAGCGCCGCGCTCACTACCAACGTGACCGGCATCCTCGGCGTCGAGAACGCCAACTGGAAGTTCTCCTGGCTCTACAACCCGGGCCTCTTCCCCTTCGTGCCCGTCGCCGCCCTCACCATGCTCCTGCACCACATGAGCGGCGAGGAGTGCGCGACCGCCGTCAGGGACTCCTTCAAGCAGGCTAAGGGCGCCGCCATCGCGCTGCTCTTCGGCGTCGCCATGGTGCAGATCTACCGCTACACCAGCTCCGCCGCCATCGGCGCCACCGTGGGCGAGGCGGCCGAGTACACCTTCAAGAACAGCTCGATGCTCTACATGATGGCGACGGGCCTGGCCTCGGTCTTCTCCTCCGCGTACTTCGTCGTCGCTCCGCTCATCGGCGTGCTCGGGGCGTTCATGTCCGGCTCCTGCACCGTCTCAAACACGCTGTTCGCGTCCCTGCAATTCGAGACGGCCAGCATCGTGGGGCTCCCCCAGATCTTGATCATCGCCCTGCAGACCATGGGCGGCGGCATCGGAAACATGGTCTGCGTCAACAACATCGTCTCCGTCTGCGCCACGACCGGGACCAACGGCGTCGAAGGCAAGATCTTGCGCGTCAACATCTGGCCCTGCCTGATCTACGCCACGATCGTCATGCTGGTGATCGGCGCGGTCATCCTGAGCGGCTTCAACCCCATGCCCGAGATGCTCGCCCGCTAGGCGACCAGCGTCCATCCGCGAGGACTCGGGGTACGAGGCCCGCGCCAGCTGCTCGTGGCTGGCGCGGGCTTTCTGTTACAACAACGGTCGCCCCGTCCTGCACGCGCGGATCCCCAGGGCTGCGCGTCCTTGTCCGCGCCGCTCGCCGCGCGATTCCCCACGCTCGGGGTAATTGTTTCGACGAGAAGAAAACCGCAGGAAAACGCCTAGTTATCTGCCAGCGGAAACCGTCCGTCCCATTTCGTGCAAGTGTGCAATAAATGGGATAGATTCTTCCGCAAAGGGGCAGGCGCTTCGTTCTCCTATCCAATTATATTAGTGGCCAAGCGCAGGCATAAAAGTGGCTCCGGACCACCTGGCCGGACCACATGGGAACGGAGGAGGTAGCGTCATGGCAGCAAGGAACTTCGAGAAGACGGCGCACAAGAAGGGCCTGATCGTCGAGCCCGATCGCATCCTCGACCTCAACGACCCCAAGTGGGCCCATCCCGAGGGCGCCGAGCTCTGGTACGTGGACCCCGAGCTCAACGCGAGCTCCATCGCGATGTACGATCCGTGCATCTCCGATGAGGACAAGCTCAAGCTCGGCAACGAGCGTCAGAAGGCCTACTTCGACCAGTTTTGGGCCGCGGAGCACACCTGCGACATCAAGGAGTACTACGTCCCCGGTTGCCCCGAGGAGCCCGAGACGCAGGCGCAGGTCCTCGTCTACACCCCCAAGAACGCGCGTCCGCGCAAGAACCGCGCGATGTTCTACGTCATCGGCGGCGGCATCTACGCCATCAACCCCAACTCCTACCCCATCGAGGAGCTGTGCGAGAAGCACAAGTGCATCGGCGTCGCCGTCATCTACCGCCTGTCCTGGCAGGCCAAGTACCCCGCGGCCATCAACGACCTGCACGCCGGCTACGCGTGGATGATCGAGCACGCCGACGAGCTCAAGATCCACCCCAACAAGGTCGTGCTCTCCGGCTCCTCCTCCGGTGGCCACCTCGCTCTCTCCACCGCCTTCCGCCTCAAGCGCTACGGCTACAGCCCGCGCGGCATTGTGACGGTCTCCGCGCAGACCGACGACATCGAGAAGGAGGGCGACGGCTGGTACACGGGCATCTGGGACTCCGTCGAGCAGCATGACGGCCTCATGCAGTACCTCGGGCGCAACTTCAACTCCGTGCGCGTCGGGCCGGAGGCCATGCCCAACCACGCGACGGTCGAGGACTGCATCGGCTTCCCGCCGACCTTCATGCACCAGTCCGAGATGGACCCCGACATCCTGCACAACCTCGAGTTCTACAGCAAGCTGATCAAGGCGCACTGCTTCACCGAGCTGCACGTCTACGGCGGCGCAATCCACAACAACTCGGTGTGGGCGACGGTCAAGGCCTGCGGCGAGCGTACGGAGTACTCCGACATGGTGGGCAAGCTCTACGACGACGAGATCGAGTACTGCTACAAGTACGACCTGCGCAGGCCCTGGGTCCTCGAGGACTACAAGAAGCGCCTGTGCGAGAGGTACGGGCTCGAGCCCAAGGCCGGCACCGAGGCCGAGGAGGCCTAGCAAGAGGGGGGCGGGCGTCCGGCCGAGACCGGCGCCCGCCGTGCGGACGCAAGCATCTGCGAGGTCGACCGGGGCTGGTCCCCGGTCCGAGAGGAGAGAGCGATGAAGGTAGAGACGTACGAGTACAAGGACGGCCTCGGGTATGCTGTCGACCCCGAGAGCGACACGAAGCAGCGCACCGTCATCCTCCTGGGCCTCCAGACCGTCAAGTGCAACCCGCGACCGGTCGTGATCTACGTGACGGGCGGCAAGGTCAAGGCGGACTATGAGGGGCTCGAGGAGCTCAAGCAGTACGCAGGCGACAACAAGCTCGTCTTCCTCTGCCCGTACGCGACCGACGTCGACGGCCTGGTCGAGACGTACGAGTACGTGGAGAAGGAGCACCTCGACCTCAATGTGAAGGCGGACGAGGTATCCATCAGGGCGACGAAGGACTGCGAGGGCCTCGCCGAGGACTTCAAGGAGTACCTCGAGGACGAGCTCGACGCAGAGCTGGATGACGTGACGGTCTTCTAGGAGAGGACACACCATGGGTCTTGACAAGTTCCGCAACCGCGACGACGTGAAGTGGGCCCACCCAGAGCTTGAGATGAGCTACCAGATGATGGCCCAGTCCGTCGGGTACTCCGAGGTCCTTCTCAACGAGGACCTTCCGCTCGAGCAGCGCAAGGAGTACGCCGAGCACTGCGAGGACGGCTTCAAGCAGTTCCTACCCGACTACGACTGGTCGCGCACGACCGAGTACGAGGCCCCCGGCTGCGCCGACGAGCCCGACGCACCGGCGGTTAAGCTGCTCGTGGCGCAACCCAAGGGCAAGAGGCGCTTCCGCAGGAACAGCCCCTGCATCCTCATCATCCCGGGCGGTGCCCTGGCGGTCTGCCTGCGCTTCACGGCACAGATCGAGTCCTGGGCGGACAGGTTCGGCGTACCCTGCGCGACGCTCAAGTACCGCACGATTCCGGAGGGTGCGCAGTTCCCGGCGCCCCTGAACGACTGCGAGGCGGCCTACAACTTCCTCGTCGAGCACGCCGAGGAGCTCAACATCAGCCCCAACAAGATCGTCATCCACGGCAACAGCTCGGGCGGCCACCTCTCGCTCGCGCTCTGCCACAGGCTCAAGAGGCGCGGCATCACCCCGCGCGGCTGCCTGGTCTGGGTACCGGTCGTAGACGACCGCATCATGGACGAGTACCGCTCCGTCCGCATCAACTCCGCCTTCTGGGGCGGCTCCGACCAGCCGGCCATGGTCAGGCAGTACCTGGGCAAGCTCGCCGACTCCGCCGACGTCCCCGCCGAGGCCTTCCCTGGGCGCGCCACGGTCGAGGAGTGCGTGGGGCTGCCGCCGACCTTCATCCACTCGATGATCAACGACTCCGGCTTTGATCAGGCCTGCGCCTACACGAGCAAGCTCACCGCCGCCGGCGTCTACTGCGAGCTGCACGCCTGGGGCGGCAGCCAGCACTGCTCCCTGAGCACCGCCGCCAACATCATCGACAAGGACAACCCCGATGCCAAGTACGCGCAGCTCTTCAACGCCGTTAACGAGAAGGAGCTAGACGACATGTTCCAGTACGACCTCCGTCGTCCGTGGACGGTCGAGGAGTTCAACGAGAAGGACTAGCGTCTGGGAGGCCGCGCCCGGCAGGTCCGGGCGCGGCCGCAAGGAGCGAGCCATGGTCACGTGCAGCCTCTACCAGGACGGCCTGGGGTACCTAATCGACCCCGAGAGCGACACCAAGGAGGTCTTCATACCCTCCCCACCCTCGATGGTGCAGGTGAAGGTGCACCCGCGCGACGCGATACTGCTCATAAGCGGCGGCGTGGCGAGGCCGGGATGGAAGGGACTCGAGGCGCTCGAGGCGTACGCCGAGGACAACAAGGTCGCCATCGTGTGCCCCCTCTCCGACGACCCCGAGGAGGTCGCGGAGAGCTACCTCTGGCTGGAGCGCAAGTGCCGCTCGCTCAACATCCGCTACGGCTGCTGGCGCGTGATGGCGACGGAGGGCGAGCTCGAGGCCGCGCAGCGGGTGGTGGACCACCTGGTGTCCCGGCTCGATGCGGACCTCGACAAGGCCGAGGTGCTCGCCCTCTGAGGGCGTGAGGGCCGGGCGGCTCCGCTTGGACTGAGCACAAGGAGGGCAGAGAGAAGGGGACGGGCCCCGGCATGACGCCGGGGCCCGTCCCCTTCCGGCGCGGCGCGCACCTGCCGGCTGCGGCCCCTCGCGTCCGCCGGCCCTGCGGAGGGGTGACTATCCGAAGGCCGTTACTCTAGTATCTAAAATATTAATCGCCAATTGGATATGTCCGCGCATCGCTCATCGCCCGTCGATTGCGGGCGACGGACTCTCGCGCGCACGAGGGAAGAGGGGGTCGTTCGCATGAACGTCGAGGAGCTTCTGGGAATGCCCCTGATGAAGAACGCGGAGCTGGTCACGGGCTCCGCGGGCCTCGACCGCCCCATCACCTGGTGCGTGCTCGACAAGGTCATCGACTTCGAGACCTGGATCATGCCCGGCACCCTCCTGGTGCTCACGGGCATGCAGGAGGACGACGACTTCGAGAAGGAGCTCTCGTTCTGCTTCTCCTACGAGGTCTCCGGCATCATCGTGATAGGGGCGCGCGAGTTCCTGCGCAAGGAGAACGTCGACGCGTGCTCCGCGCACGCGCTCCCCGTCATCAAGATGCCCGCGGGCACCAACCTGATCAACTTCACGCGGCGCATCTCCACCGCGCTCTCGGGCGACGTGAGCGAGGAGGAGCGCGAGGAGGACTGGCTCAAGGACCTCTGCCTGACCCAGGGCCGCCGGCCCAACGAGGTCGTGGCGAGCTACTACGGGTGGTCCTCCTCGTGCGACTACATGTGCGTGACCTTCGAGGCGTGCCCGAGCGCGGCCGCCCTGCGCATCCAGGTGGAGAACCACCTCATGGTCGCCAAGTCCATCGTGGTCCGCAAGGGGGCCTGCGACCAGGTCAGGCCCCTGACGTTCATCATAAAGGACACGCTCGTGGCCTTCGTGCCCTTCTCGCACGGCTGCTCGCTGGGGCTCAGGCACAAGATGGTCGCCAAGCTCGTGGCGGCCGTGGGCCAGGCCGTGCCCGACACCCGCTGGGAGGTGAGCGTGGGGAGCGTGGCCGCCCTCCTCGAGGACCTCGCGCAGAGCTTCTACGACGCCACGCGGGTGCGGGCCTTCGTCAACAGGATCGGCAGGAGCGCGAACCCCGTCTTCTACGACCAGTACGCCCTCGAGATGCTCTGCCTCTCCCTGCCACAGACGGAGCTCAGGCACCAGGCGGACCTCATCCTCGAGCCGATTCACGACGACCCGGAGCTCATGTACACCCTCTCCATCTACCTCGAGATGGGGGAGAACGGCCGCGAGACCGCCCAGAAGATCTACGTGCACCCCTCGACGCTGCGCTACAGGGTCCACAAGATCGAGAAGATCCTCGACGTCGACCTCTCCGACTCGTGGGTGCGCTACCGGCTGCGCATGGCCATGCTCATCGACGCGTACCTGTGCGGCCCGAGCGCGGTCGCCGACGCGGAGGGCCAGGAGGTCCCCGAGGACGCCCGGACCGAGTGAACGCGCTGCTCGAGGCCCTTATCCGTCCCCGCCCGCGGAAGTCTTCGGACCGTCGGCGGCATTCCTCCAAGAGTGCGAAAAGTGGCTCGGATATTCGCAAACTGCGCTATGGCCGTAGGGCTTGCTCCCCCATACACTGAACTTGTGGTGTTACAACAGTTGGTTTCGACAGTGAGGGGTGTAAGAAACATGGCAGATGTCAGCGATGTCGAGCTCGTCGAATTCGACGATGGCGTGGCCGTCGTCCCCGCAAGCGAGATGAAGCAGATCGTGATCCCGTCGCCCCCGACGGTGACCATGGTCCCGACCAACCCTCGCCCCTGCTACATCGTCGTCGGGCCCTTCGAGGCCTCTGACCAGGCGAAGGCCTACGCGAAGGAGAACAAGGTCGTCTTCGTGATCCCCAAGGACACGCACCCCGAGACCATCGCCAACGCCTACACCTACGCGAAGAAGAACGCCTCGAAGATCAACGTGAAGAAGAGCGAGTTCTTCGTGAAGGCGGCTGACGAGGCGAGCATGGACGCCGCCTCCGAGGGCGTCGAGTCCATCTACGACGTCGACGACAGCGTCGAGCTGGACGACCCTGAGGTCTTCTCGCTCTAGGCCGACCGACCGATGGGCTGGAACGGGCCTGGACGGACCTGCTTTGCATTTGGTGTTGTAACAGTTTGTGGTTAGGGAGGCAGACGTATGGATCTTGACAAGCTTGACTGGCGCGACGATCTCAAGTGGTCGCATCCCCAGCTGGAGACCATGTATGGGCAGATGGGAGGGGACATCGGCTACGCCTCGGTGGGCCTGAACGACAAGCTGTCCGACGAGGAGCGCAAGAAGTGGGCCGATGACACCAACGAGCAGCTGAACGCCCTCATCCCTCCGATGGACCCCGAGTACACCAGGTACTTCGACGTCCACGGCTGCCCCGAGGAGCCCGACGCGCCGGTCTTCAAGCTCACGGTGAGCATCCCCAAGAAGCCGCGCACCAAGAGGAAGAACTCCGCGATTCTGATCATCCCGGGCGGCGGCCTGTGCCTGTGCATGGGCGCCACGAGCCCGACCGAGGTCTTCGCGAACCGCTACGGCGTGCCCGTTGCGACCTTCGAGTACCGCACGGTCATCGACGCTCCCTACCCCGCCGCGCTCAACGACTGCTTCGCCGCGTTCCTGTGCCTGCAGGAGCACGCCGAGGAGCTCAACATCAACCCCGACAAGATCGTCCTGCACGGCAACAGCTCGGGCGGCCACCTCTCGCTCGCCCTGCCGCACCGGCTCAAGAAGCACGGCATCACCTGCCGCGGCTCCGTGGTCTGGGCGCCGATCATCGACGACCGCCCGATGTACTACTCGAGCAAGGTCGAGAGCGTGTTCTGGGGCAACGGCTCCGCCGCCCTCTCCGCCCGTCAGTACCTGGGCGACCTCTGCGGCTCCTCCCACGTGCCGCCCGAGGCCATGCCCGGCCGTGCGACCCCCGAGGAGTGCGTGGGCCTCTCGCCCGTCTTCATCCACGCAATGACCGAGGACACGGGGCTGTCCGCCGCCCTCCACTACTGCGACACCCTCTCTCATGCCGGCGTCTACAACGAGTGCCACGCCTGGGGAGGCACCAACCACCTCGCCCTCTCGATGAACTCGCTCTACGGTGACCTCGACAACGACGAGTCGGACTACACCAAGGCCTTCCAGGCCGTCCTCGACCACGAGTTCGAGGACCTGTTCCGCTACGACCTGCGTCGCCCGTGGGTCAAGGACATGGTCGAGGGCACGGAGGCGGACGCCGAGTAGGCGAAGCGCCGCGCACCTACGACTGGGGCCTCGGTCGAGGGGTTGCGTCCCCGCCCGGCAGGCCAGTGGTGCGGGGGCACGCCGCAGGTGGCGTGCCCCCGCTGCCAATCCCCCGAGGGGCTTCTCCCCTCCTGGGGGTCGAGGCGCGCCCCGACGGGCGCGCTCCCGACAGGGGTTCCCGCCTGGGGAACGCTCATCGCGATTTGCGATTCTCCCAATAACCGACGGCCCAATATCCACCCACTGAGGGATGCCGTGGGGTGAGGGCGCTCTTATAACAACCGTAAAGGCAGAAGCCTTGCGCATGGCGCAAGGACGTCAGACAGGGAAGGAGTGAGGGGCTATGGCGAAGAGGCTCCAGGTCGACTACGTCCGCGTGCGCGACGTGAACTTCGGCGAGGAGACCAGCCTTAGGGACGGTATCCTCACCATCAACAAGGAGGAGGCGCTGAAGGTCGTCCAGAGCGACCTGTTCGGGTCGGTGGACCTCAAGATCGCGAAGCCGGGAGACGACACGCGCATCCTGGGCGTGCACGACATCATGCAGCCGCGCTGCAAGGCGGACCATCCCGAGGAGTCCTACCCCGGCATGTGGGGCAAGCTCGCGCCGGCAGGTGAAGGCAGGACGGTGGCGCTCAAGGGCGTTGTCATCTCCGACATCTACTACGCCAAGTGCAACATCAAGTACTACATGGACATGGGCGGCGAGTGCGCCAAGTACTCCAACTTCACGCGCCACATCAACATTTGCCTCGACGCGACGGTGGGGGAGGGCGTCTCGGACCTCAGCTACACCATCGCGCTCAAGCAGGCGTCGCTCAGCCTCAACGTGTGGCTGGCCAAGCTCGCCATCGGCGTCAAGCCCGACGAGACCAAGGTCTTCGAGAACAAGCCCGTCGACCCCGAGCGGCACCTGCCGCGCGTGGCCTACGTGGTGACGCAGATGGCCTCGAACGACTCGTGGAACTTCTTCTACTACGGGCAGAGCGCGATCAACTTCCTGCCGATCGTGGTGCAGCCGACCGAGATCCTCGACGGTGCGATGATCTGGCGCTACTGGGAGCCCAACTACTACCTGCAGGAGGAGTGCTACATCGAGGAGCTCCTCGAGCGCAACGGCAAGGACCTGGACTTCGCGGGCGTCGTCTTCGCCAACAACGTCATGAAGATCACGGGCAAGGATGCCATGAGCATGATCGCCGCGACGCTCGCCAAGGAGACCCTCGGCGCGGACTGCGTGATGGTCAACAAGTCGGGCATGGGCCACTGCCAGCTCGACTCCACCTTCGTGTTCAACTGGTGCCAGAAGTTCGGCATGCCGGCGGCGGTGAACTTCTCGGCCGTCTCCAACGACGAGCCGGGCGACATGCTGGTCGTCTCCGACCCCAAGGTCGATGCCGTCGTCAACTCCGGCCGCAACTGGACGCTGCACCACCCGA
Organism: Olsenella absiana; assembly: GCF_036408855.1. Lineage (NCBI taxonomy): Bacteria > Bacillati > Actinomycetota > Coriobacteriia > Coriobacteriales > Atopobiaceae > Olsenella > Olsenella absiana. The sequence goes on along the minus strand of NZ_JAZGJQ010000002.1, from coordinate 153,097 downwards.
GGGTGAAGACCCTCATAGGCGAGAAGACCAACGTCCCCTGTCTCATCAACGTGGACCCCTGGGGCCCCTTCGACCACACGACCAACTTCTGCTACCAGGGGATCTGGTCGCAGCTCGGCCAGAACTACTTCACGACGGACGCGGACATCAAGAGGCCCGGAGAGGGGGAGTAGGAGATGGAAAAGAAGCGCGTGGTCCACTACATCAACCAGTTCTACGCCGGCATGGGCGGCGAGGACACCGCCAGCGTGGGACTCTCCGTGCACCCCGGCCCGATGGGTCCGGGCACCCTGCTCGCGAAGTGCCTCGGTGACGACTACGAGGTCGTGGAGACCATCGTCTGTGGGGACAACACCATCGCCGAGAAGCCCGACGAGATCCTCCCTGAGGTGGTGGACGCGGTAAGGGACGCGAAGGCCGACCTGTTCGTGGCGGGTCCCGGCTTCAACGCCGGACGCTACGGCCTGGGCTGCGGCTCCACCGTGGCGGCCGTAACCGAGAAGCTCGACATCCCCGCCGTCACGGCGCTCTATGCCGAGAACCCCGGCACGGAGCTCTACAAGAACCGCGGCTACATCCTGGAGAGCGACAACAACGCCGCCCACATGCGCAAGATGATGAAGACGCTCGCCGCCTTCGCCAAGAGGCTCGTGGAGGGCGACACGATCAAGGACGGGCGCACCGAGGGCTATCACGGCTCGGGTCCCGCGCCGAAGATCGACTACTCCGTCCCCTCGGCCAAGCGTGGCATCGACATGCTGCTCGCCAAGTATCTGGGCAAGCCCTTCCACACCGAGGTCGTCATGCCCAACCACGAGCAGATCCCGGTGCCCAAGCTCGACAAGCCGCTCTCCCAGTGCAAGGTCGCGCTGGTCACCGACGGCGGCCTCGTGCCCAAGGGCAACCCCGACAAGCAGCCGCCTACCAACTCCCGCGCCTTCAAGGAGTACTCGATCAAGGGCATGGACACCCTCGACCCCGCGGACTGGGAGGTCTCGCACCAGGGCTACGACAACTCCTTCGTGCTCAAGGACCCCAACCGCCTGGTGCCCGTGGACGCCGTGCGCGAGCTGGTCTCCGAGGGCAAGGTCGGCGCCCTCAACGACACGTTCTTCTCGACTGCCGGCGTCATGACGCCGATGGAGAAGTGCAAGAGCTTCGGGGAGGGCATCGCGAAGAAGCTCAAGGAGGAGGGCGTCGACGCCGTGATCGAGACCTCCACTTGAGGCACCTCGTCTCGCGGAGGTTCCGTGATAACGAAGGAGATCCAGCGCGCCGGCATCCCCGTGGTGCAGGTTACCAACCTGACCAAGATCGCCGAGGGAATCGGCGCCAACCGCATCATGCGCGGCAACTCGGTCCTTCACGTCTTCGGCGACCCCACGCTGCCGAAGGCGGCGGAGGAGAAGTACCGCCACGACCGTGCGCTCAAGGCGCTCGACATGCTCGAGGAGATGCCCCCCGAGGGCCAGACGGCCATAATCGAGGACTAGGGAGGCGCCTGGCGGCCCCACTGGCCGCCGGGCCCGCGCGGGGCGGCGCATCCGGCGCCGCCCCGCCCCCATGTCGCGCCGGCGCCCGTACGCCGACGGGAGGGAGACGCGGATGGCAGGGGAGCAAGCGAAGGGCGCGGGGGAGCCGGGCGACGCGTGCCGGCCGCGCCACCACGTAATCATGTACCTGGACGTCATCTGCGAGTGGTGCTACCTCGCGCACCGCGTGCTCGAGACGCTGAGGGGCGAGTACGACTTCGACGTCGACTACCGCCTCATGGAGATACACCCCGACGTGCCCGAGGAGGGCATGCCCATGACGAGGCACCTCCACTTCCCGGGGCGCTTCTACGACGACCTGGACGCGCTCGGCGCGCCCTACGGGGTCGCGTTCAACCGCGAGAAGCAGTTCGCCAACACCTACCTGGCGCTGGTCCTTCTCCAATGCGCGAAGGAGGCGGGGCAGCTCGGCCGCGTCCTCGACCCGCTGTGGGACGCCTACATGCTCAAGGGGAGAAACATCAGCCTCCTGCCCGAGATCGTGCACGTGACGGACGCCTGCGGCCTGCCGCGCTCCCTCGTGGCAGAGGCGTACGCGAACCCCGCCTACGCGGGCGAGCTCGAGGACGCCTACCGGCAGAACCACCTCGACGGGGGCGAGGGCAAGGTGCCCTTCTTCAGGGTGGACGACGAGTACGTGATGCGCGGCGCCCAGGACGCGGACACCTGGCGCTCCCTCTTCGGCCTGCTTGAGGAGGGGCCCGGGGGCTCCGGAGGGCCCGGCGCCTAGCGGGGCCGCGCCAGGCGCCGCCCGCTCTGGGGCAGGCGTTTGTAAGCCGCGTGTAAGCCGCAGTCAGAGGTCAGTAATGAAGGGGGAGCGACGCCGGTGGCGCCGCTCCCCCTTCCTAGCATGGATCCTGAAAGAGACCGCCCGCCACGGGCGGTCTTCCATGCAAGAGAAGGGGACCTCATGCACTCCTCGCTCGATCGTCGCCAGTTCCTCAAGCTCGTGGGCGCCTCCGGCGTGACCCTCGCGGGCCTCGGTCTCGTCGGCTGCGGCGGCTCCTCCGCCTCCACTGCCTCCACCGACAGCGCGGCCGAGAGCGGCACCATCACCGCCGTCGGCTCCACCGCGCTCCAGCCCCTCGTCGAGGCTGCGGCCGAGCAGTACACCAACGACCATCCCGGCGTCCAGATCACGGTCCAGGGCGGCGGCTCCGGCCAGGGCATCACGCAGATCGCCCAGGGCGCGGTCCAGATCGGCAACTCCGACGTCTTCGCCGAGGAGAAGCTCGACGACGCCTCGGCCGTATCCAAGCTCAAGGACAACAAGGTCGCCGTCGTGGGCATGGGCCCGATCGTCCACTCCGAGGTCTCCGTCGACGACATCTCCCTCGAGGACCTGAAGGGCATCTTCACGGGCGCCATCACCAACTGGAGCCAGGTCGGTGGCCAGGACCTCGCTATCACCGTCATCAACCGTGCCTCCGGCTCCGGCACCCGTGCCACCTTCGAGAGCGCCGTCCTGGGCGACACCAAGGTCCCCGAGAGCTTCAAGCCGCAGGAGCAGGACTCCTCGGGCACCGTCGCCAAGATGGTCGCCGAGACCCCCGGTTCCATCTCCTACCTCGCGTTCTCCTACTTCTCCGACTCCTTCAAGCCCCTCTCCGTCGGCGGCGTCAAGCCCGAGGAGGCGAACGTGGAGGACAACTCCTGGACCATCTGGGCCTACGAGCACATGTACACCGCCGCCAGCCCCGACGCCGCCACCCAGGCGTTCATCGACTACATGCTCTCCGACGACGTCCAGGGCTCGCTGGTCGAGCAGACCGGTTACATCCCCGTCACGGGCATGAAGGTCTCCCGCGACGCCTCCGGCAACGTCACCAAGCTCTAGTCGGCACACCCTAAGGAGTAGCTCTTGTCAAACGGTGAGGGGGCGGTGAACGTGCAGCAGGCGTCCCAGGCATCTGCGGGGACCAAGGGCCCAGGCGAGACCCTGTTCGACACGAACATCAAGCCCAAGCGGCGCGTGGAGCGCAAGGGTCAGATTCTGACCGGCGCATGCGTGCTCTTCGTAGTCGTGGTCGTCGCCACGCTCATCTACATGGTCTGCTCGCGCGGACTCTCGACGTTTCTCTCTGACGGCGTGTCCCCGGCGTCCTTCTTCCTGGGAACGACGTGGAACCCGCACCAGGCCTCCGAGGCGGGCGAGCCTCTCGTGGGCGCCCTGCCCATGATCTGCGGCTCGTTCGCCGTCACCCTCCTGTCCTGCCTGATCTCGCTGCCCTTCGCCCTCGGCGCCGCGGTCTTCGTCGTGGAGATCTCGCCGACCTTCGGCAGCAGGGTCTTCCGGCCGATGGTCGAGCTCCTGACGGGCATCCCCTCGGTCGTCTTCGGCCTCGTCGGCCTGGAGATCGTGGTGGCTTGGGTGCGCGGCTGGTCAGGCACCACGGGCTACGGCATCCTTGCCGGCTCCATCGTGCTCGCCTTCATGATCCTGCCGACGGTGACCTCGCTCGCCACCGACGCGATCGCGGCCGTGCCCGACTCCTACCGCGACGGCTCCTACGGCCTGGGCTGCACCCGCTGGCAGACGATCGTCCACGTCGTCCTGCCCTCCGCGCTCCCGGGCATCCTGACAGCCGTGATCATGGGCATGACCCGAGCCTTCGGCGAGGCGCTGGCGGTGCAGATGGTCGTGGGCAACGCGGCGCAGATGCCGAGGGGCCTCGTGACGCCCGCCGCCACGCTGACCTCCGTCCTGACCATGAGCATGGGCAACGAGACCATGGGCACCGTCTACAGCGACGTCCTCTGGTCGCTCGCGCTGGTGCTTCTCGCCATGTCGCTCGTGTTCATCCTGGTCGTCCACCTCGTCGGAAGGAAGGGGGCGCGCGCCAATGGCTAGCGCTGACGCAAGGCGGGCCGGCGCCGAGGGCGTCGTCAGGCGTGCCCGTGCCTGGGACCACGTCGCCACGGTCGTGCTCTGGGCCATCGTGATCGCGATCATCGCGCTGCTCGTGGCGACCATCGGCTACGTCGTGGTCTCCGGCATCGGCAAGGCGCTCGACCCGCACTTCCTCACGGCCAAGCCCGAGCAGTTCAAGGAGGGCGGCGGCATCGGCCCCGAGCTCTTCAACTCCTTCTACCTGCTCGTCCTCACCCTCCTCATCTCGCTGCCCATCTCCCTCGGCGGCGCCATCTTCCTGACGCAGTACGCGCCCTCCGGCCCCGTCACCTCCGTGGCGAAGACGGCCATCGAGACCCTCTCCTCGCTGCCGTCGATCGTCGTCGGCCTCTTCGGCATGCTGACCTTCGTGCTCGGCATGGGCTGGGGCTTCTCGATTCTCTCCGGCGCCCTCACCCTCACGATGTTCAACATCCCGATCCTGGTCCGCACCATCCAGCAGGCGCTCGAGGCGGTCCCCCGGGACCAGCGCGACGCGGCGCTCGCCCTCGGCCTCACCCGCTGGGAGGCCACGGTCCACATCCTCGTGCCCCGCGCCATGCCCGCCATCGTGACCGGCGTCATCCTCTCTGCCGGCCGCGTCTTCGGCGAGGCCGCGGCCCTGATCTACACGGCCGGCCAGTCCGCACCGGCGCTCTCCTGGGCCGCCCCCATCACCAGCCTGGCCAACCCGCTCAACGTGATGCGGCCCGCGGAGACCCTTGCGGTCCACATCTGGAAGATCAACTCCGAGGGCGTCGTGCCCGACCTGGCGGCCGTGTCCGCCGGCACCGCCGCCGTCCTCATGATCTGCATCCTGGTCTTCAACGTCCTAGCGCGCATCGTAGGCCGCGCCCTCGAGAGGAGGATGACGGCAGAGTGAGCAACGAGAGCATGACGGGAGCGGCGACGCCCCCCGAGGACGCGCTCCTCGCGACGCGTGACGTGACGGTCGACTACGGCAACAGGCGCGCGCTCAAGGAGACCTCGCTCGACTTCGGCGCCGGCACCGTCACGGCGCTCATCGGTCCCTCGGGCTGCGGGAAGTCGACCTACCTGCGCTCCATCAACCTCATGAACCGGGAGATCGAGGGGTGCAGGATCGGCGGCGACGTCTACTACCACGGGCGAGAGGTCAACAACGACCAGACGGACACCTACGACCTGCGCAAGCATATCGGCATGGTGTTCCAGCAGCCGAACCCCTTCCGCAAGTCCGTCTACGAGAACGTCGCCTTCGCGCCCAGGCGCCACGGCCTCACCGACAGGGCGAGGCTCGACGCCCTGGTGGAGAAGAGCCTGCGGGCCGCGGCGATCTGGGACGAGGTCAAGGACAAGCTCGACGATTCGGCCTACGCCCTCTCAGGCGGCCAGCAGCAGCGCCTCTGCATCGCGCGCACCCTGGCCATGAGGCCGGACGTGGTCCTCATGGACGAGCCCTGCTCCGCCCTCGACCCCATCGCGACCTTCTCGATCGAGGAGACGATCCGCGACATGGCGTCGCACGGGATCTGCGTCGTCATAGTCACCCACAACATGGAGCAGGCGGGCCGCGTGGCGGACAGGACGGCGTTCTTCCTCCTCGGCGAGATGGTCGAGTGCGGGCCCACCGCAGACGTCTTCGAGCGCCCGAAGGACCAGAGGCTCGAGGACTACCTCACGGGGAGGTTCGGATAATGGCGCTCGGCATGTCGGTTGAGAACCTCAACCTCTGGTACGGGGACCACCAGGCCCTGCACGACATCACGCTCGGGGCCCCGGAGGGCAAGGTCACGGCCCTCATCGGCCCCTCGGGCTGCGGCAAGTCGACGCTCCTGCGCTGCCTGAACCGCATGAACGACCGCGTCCAGGGCTGCCGCGTCGAGGGGAGGATCCTCCTGGGCGAGGAGGACGTCACCGACTGCGACGTCTACTCCCTGCGCAGGCGCGTCGGCATGGTCTTCCAGCGGCCCAACCCCTTTCCGCTCTCCATCTACGACAACGTCACCTACGGCATGAGGCGCCAGGGCCGCAACAAGAGGTCCGAGCTGGACGAGGTCGTCGAACGCACGCTCACCGAGGTGGGCCTGTGGGACGAGGTCAGAGACAAGCTCTCCGAGTCCGGCCTCGCCCTGTCCGGCGGCCAGGCGCAGCGCCTGTGCATAGCGCGCGCGATGGCCATGGACCCCGACGTCATCCTGATGGACGAGCCGACCTCCGCGCTCGACCCCATCTCGACGGGCATGGTCGAGGAGCTCGTAACGAAGATCTCGGGAACGCACACGGTCGTCATCGTGACGCACAACATGCAGCAGGCGACGCGCGTGTCGGACATGACCGCCTTCTTCTACCTCGGCGAGCTTGTCGAGTACGCGCCGACGGCGCAGCTCTTCTCGGCGCCCAGGGAGAAGAGGACCGAAGACTACCTCACGGGAAGGTTTGGATAATGAGGACAAGGACCAACTATCTGCGCCAGCTCGACCAGCTCGTCGGCCACGTCAACGCCCTCTCCGCCGCCGTGGTGGACGACGTGCGCGACACCGGCTTCGCGATCGCCGAGGGCAACTCCGAGGCCGCCGAGGAGGTCGTGAGCGGCCACCACGCCTCCGAGCGCCTGCACCGCTCGATCGAGGACGCCTGCATGAACATCATGCTGCTCCAGTCCCCGCTCGCCGGCGACCTGAGGTTCGTCACCTCCACCTTCCGCGTGGTGGGAGACCTCGCCCGCATCGACGAGATGGCCTACGAGATCGCGCTGCTCGCCGGCGAGTTCGACCTCACCATCGACGACGGGATCGCCCGCATCCTCGGCGACATGTCCCAGCGTGCCGCCTCGATGGCCGAGAAGGCCACCGAGGCCTTCAGGGACTCCGACGTCGACGTCGCCAACTCCGTCTTCCCGATGGACGACAAGGTCGACGACCTCTTCGAGTCCGTGCGCTCGAGGGTCGTCGAGATGCTGCGCTCCGGTTCCGAGCCCGCGACGATCGCGCCCGAGCTCCTCACCGTGGCGAAGTACTATGAGCGCATGGGCGACCACGCCCAGGGCATCGCCGACTGGGCCGTCTTCAGGGCCACCGGCGAGTACCGCGGAAGGTCCATGGGGGAGATGGCATAGCTGTGGTCTACTACGTCGAGGACGACGACAACCTGCGCGACCTCACCGTCTACGCGCTGACGCAGGCGGGGATCAAGGCCGAGGGCCTGTGCGACGACGCGGAGTTCCGCGCCGCGTGCGAGAGGCAGGCGCCCGACGCCGTCCTCCTCGACATCATGCTCCCGGGCACCGACGGCCTCAAGATCTTGGGCCGCATCCGCGCGACCCCGGGGCTCTCCAGGGTCCCGGTCATGATGCTCACCGCGAAGGACACCGAGCTCGACACCGTCCGCGCCCTGGACAGCGGCGCGGACGACTACCTCGCGAAGCCCTTCGGCATGATGGAGATGGTCTCGCGCGTGCGCGTCCTTCTCCGCCGCTCGCAGGCGACCGGCGCGGAGCGTGCCTCGAAGGTCCTCTCCGTGGGGCCCGTCGAGCTGTGGCCGAGCCGGCGCGAGGTGACGCTCGAGGGCGAGGAGCTGCAGCTCACGATGAGGGAGTTCGACCTGCTCGAGTTCCTCATGCGCTCGCCCGGCGAGGTGTTCAGCCGGGAGGTGCTGCTGCAGCGCGTCTGGGGCTGGGACTTCGACGGCGGCTCGCGCACGGTGGACGTGCACGTGCAGCAGATCCGGGCCAAGCTGGGCGAGCACGCGGACCTCATAGAGACGGTTCGCGGCGTCGGCTACCGCATGAGGGGCTAGGTCTTCCGGATGCCGCCCGAGAGGCCGAAATCCCTCCAGAAGAGGATCTTCCGGGGACTCTCCGTCATCGGCGTGCTCGCGGGCGTGCTGGTGACGGTCGCCCTCACGGTGGCGTTCAGGGAGATGGTCCTTCACGACGAGCACGCGCGGCTGAGGTACGACTGCCTGGCCGTAGCGACCCAGCTCGACGGGACGGACGATAAGGTCGCAACGCTCGCGCAGATGAACCTGAGCGACAACCGGGCGACGCTGATCGCCGCGGACGGCAGCGTCCTGTACGACAGCGAGGCGGACAGCGCGACGCTCGAGAGCCACGCCGGGCGCCCCGAGTTCGAGGAGGCCCTGCGCGACGGCTCGGGCTCGGCGGAGCGCAGGAGCGAGTCCGTCGGCGTCGTCTCCATCTACGAGGCCATCAGGCTCGACGACGGCTCCGTCATCCGCCTCTCCGAGGACACGGCCGCCACCTTCGCCCTGCTGCGCGACTCGCTCGAGTGGGGCCTCCTCGTGCTCGTGGCGCTCGTGGTCGCGAGCTGGTTCGTCTCGCGGCGCATGGCCGAGGGCCTCGTGAGGCCGATCCTGCAGATCGACCCCAACGAGCCCGACGCGCAGGCCCCCTACCGCGAGCTCGAGCCGCTCGTGGCGCGCCTGAAGGCGCAGCAGGGCCAGCTCGAGGAGCAGATGGAGCAGCTGAGAAACGACGACGCCATCAGGCGCGAGTTCACGGCCAACGTGACGCACGAGCTCAAGACCCCGATCGCCTCCATCATGGGCGCCTCGGAGCTCATGCGCGACGGCATCGTGCGCCCCGAGGACATGGCGGACTTCGCAGGGCGCATCCACGGCGACGCCCAGCGGCTCTCCGCGCTCGTCTCGGACATCCTGACCCTCTCCAAGCTCGACGAGTCGGAGCGCTCGCGCGACACGGTCCTGCTCGGCAGCAGGCAGACGTGCGACCTGGGGCTCGTCGCGAGGGACGTCTGCGACCGGCTGGCGGAAAGGGCCCGCCGCGCCCACGTGATCGTCTACGTGACGGCGGAGCGCGCCGAGGTCCTGGGCTACGTGGGCCTCGTCGACGAGCTCGTGGGCAACCTCGTGGAGAACGCGATCAGGTACAACGTGAGCGGCGGCTCGGTGCGCGTGGGGACCGGGGTGGACGCCGGGAGCGGCCGGCCCTACGTGGTCGTGAGCGACACGGGCGTCGGCATCGCCAAGGAGGACCAGGAGAAGGTCTTCGAGCGCTTCTACCGCGTCCACAAGAGCCGCTCGCGCGCGAACGGCGGGACCGGCCTGGGACTCGCCATCGTGAAGCATGCTGCCAAGGTGCACGGCGCCACCATCGCCCTCGAGAGCGCGCCGGGCCGTGGCACGACCGTCCGCGTGGAGTTCCCCGTGCAGGAGGGGCGCCAGGCGTCCGGGGAGGCCGGGGAGTAGGCCGGGCGCGCCGGGCGTCAGGCTTGTGCGAGGGTCGTGCGAAGCCCGGGCGCGGCGGGCCGCCGGGGCCGGGCCGAGGGGTGATATATGATAATCGGCATCGCAAGATTCGGGTGAGGCGCGGCGCGCATGCGCCGGACGGGGGAGGACCATGCTCAAGCTCAAGAGGGACGGGGCCGAGAGGGACGCGCGGCCCGCGAAGACCGCTGCTGCGGACGGGGGCGCCACGAAGCCAGTCGGCGCCAAGGGGTCCGAGGGCCTGCGCCACTCGCCCTACCTGGACATGGACGCGAGCCGCGTGATCGAGGTGCAGGCCAAGAACGTGCGGCGCCTCAAGCAGTTCTCGCTCGGCAGCATCGTCGCGCTCGGCGTGATCGTCCTGGTCGTGCTCCTTCGCGGCGACCTGCTCATCTCGCTCGTCTGCGTCCTCGCCTACGTCGTGGCGGGCCGCTCGACCCTGACCAACCAGCGCCGCTCCATGAACGCCCTCTGGGACGGCGTCTCGTGCATCCTCACGATGGACTGCGACCCCGAGAAGTACCTTCAGGTCCTCGACGGGCTTCTCGCCGACGGCCGCGTCGTTCCCAAGGGCAGGTCCGGGCGGCCGCTCCGCGAGAGCCTCTCGATCTGGCGCGGCCTCTGCCTCGCGCTCATGGGGCGCGACGAGGAGGCCCTCGAGGCGGTCTCCGGCATCGGGCAGGGCGACCCCGCAGGCCGCTCCGCCGAGCGCGTGCTCGCGTACAACCAGGCGAGCCTGCGCCTGATCGTCGCGGCCGACAGGGGCGACGCGGCCGGCATCGACGAGGTGGTCGACGTCGCGGGCAGGCTCTACGACAAGCTCGTCCTGCACGATCCGCTCTGCGCGCCGGCGGAGCTGCTCCTGGCGAGCGCCCGCGCGGAGCAGGCGCTCGCCTCAGGCGACCTCGAGCGCGCCGCCGAGCTCTCGGAGGAGGTCGGCGAGAAGGCGCAGACCAGGCAGCAGCGCCTGAGCGCCCTCTTCGTGCACGGCCGCGCCGCAGACGGGCTCGGCGACATGCCCCAGGCCGCGCGGGACTTCTCCCGCGTCGCCGAGGAGGGCGGCACGCTTGCGCAGCGTCGCCGCTCCGAGGAGTGGCTCGCCGCGCATCCCGGCACGCTGCCCTCCGGAGACGACCCCTCCGGCGACGGCGGGCAGGCCGCGCCCGACGCGCTAGGCGAGAAGCCCGGCGACGACGGACGCGAGGGCGATGAGGACGCCCACGACCGACTCGCCCCCGAGCAGGCCTGATGCCACGACGATCCCGTTGTCCTTGTGGCTGAGCTCGCCGCCCAAGGTCTCGCCGCCCGGCTGCGGGGCGGCCGCGCCCGTCGCGGCCCCGGCCTCGGCTCCGGCGCGCCCGCGTGAGCCGAGGCGGTCGTAGGCGACCTTCGCAAGGGCGCCGAGCGCGCCCGTGAGCGTCATGTAGAGCGGCAGGTAGGCGCCCAGACCGAGCATCATCGAGGGCACGCCCAGGCAGTAGAGGACGACCCCCGCCGCGAGGCCCGCGCCGAAGGCCGCGGGGCTCGGGATGCCCGAGACCATCGTCGCGACGACGGAGGCCTGGGCCGAGACGAAGGCCTGCCCCGGGCCGAAGGCGCCGGTGCCGTAGGCCCCCACGAGGGCGCACATGGTGGCGGTCGCCACGACGACGCCGACCAGCGACCCCAGGACCTGCCCGAACCACATGCTGCGCGGGTCGGTCCCGATGAGCGCGCCGGTCTTGAAGTCGCTCATCACGTCTCCGCCGACGCCGCACGCCACGGCGATGACGCCGGCGACGTAGAAGAGGCGCACCTGGTCGGTGCCGCCCAGGGCGGCGACCACGAGAAGGACGATGAGCCCGAAGATCTCCATGGGGTCGATGCCCGTCTGGCCGACCGACTGCGCGCTCATGACCGTGGTCACGAAGGAGAGCAGCACGACGACGGCGGCCACGACGGGGCCGAGCCCGAGCGCGAAGCAGGCGAGGAGGGCGGCCGCGGCCACGAGGAGGGCGAGCGCGCCCCGGTCGAGCCGGGAGGTGACGTCGGTGAGGGCCTCGGCCCCCTCGCCGTCCGACCCCGCGCGAGACGCCCTGAGCGCCCGCGCCGCCTTGGGGACGAGGTCGTGGACGATGACGCCGGCGCCCGAGCCCATCATGAGCCCCATGCCGAGGCTCGAGGCGATTCCCTGGCCGGCCTCGAGCGTCCACAGGCCGGCCGCACTCGCGAGCGTGACGGCGCCGAGCTGGCCCACGAGGGCCCCGACCAGCCAGAACGCGGCGGCCGCCCCGCCCATGAGGAAGCCGACCGAGAGCATCATCGGCGAGTCGTAGACGCCGAAGGCCACGCCGGGGACGGGCAGCTGCAGAAGGAGAGCGGGGACGAGGCCGAGGGCGTCCCTGAGCGCGCACCATGCGCCCGCCACCGCCATCGACCCGAAGAGCCTGCGCCCGGTCCTGCCGCCGGCCCTGCTCGCCCTGAGCGTCTGCGCGGCGGCCGTGCCCACGGGGTAGTCGAGGTCGGACTCGTCGACGAAGCGCTTGCGGATGAGGGCGGTGCAGACCAGGCCGAGCAGGGTGCCGGCGAGGGCCACGGAGAGCATCTCGGGCCAGCTGGTGGCGGACGAGAGGCCGAGCATCCAGATGCCGGGGATGGTGAAGGCGAGGCCGCCTGCGACCATCGAGCCCGCCGACATGACGATCTGGGTGACGTTCGCCTCGTTCAGGCTCCTGCGGCCGAAGGCGCGCAGGCAGACGAGAGCGGTGATGGAGGTGAAGATGGTAGGCCACGGCAGCGCGCCCATCTTGAGCGCGGTGTAGACCGATGACGCGGTGATGATGACGCAGCCTACGACGCCGATCGCGATGCCGGCGGCGCTCAGCTGCACGCCCTCGCGGGCGCGCGTGTTCTTCTCGTGCATGTCTCTCCCTCGTATATCCGCTCCCCCTTGCGAGGAGTCGGGTTACGGACCGGATGGTCCACTATATAGACCCAGAGTGCGGAGGATGCAAGGGCCGGGGCGCGGATGCGCCAGCCGGCGGGAAGGCGGGGTTCGCATGGGGCGAGAAGGACGTGCGGCGGCGGGGCGGCCCGAGGGGCGCGCGGCGGGCGGTGCCGAGGACGGCGCGCTGCTCGCCGTCGACGTGGGCAACACGGTGACCCGGTTCGGGATCTTCTCCGGCGCCGACCTCACGGGGAGCCTCTCGGTCACCACGCCCGCCCGCCTTACGGCAGACGAGGCCAACATGCGCACGGGCGAGGCCCTGCGCGCCCTGGGCGTCGCGGACGACGGGTCCGGGCTCTCCGGCGTGGTCCTCTCGTGCGTGGTGCCCGCCCTCTCCGACGCGTGGGCGGCCGCGCTGCGCCGGCTCTCGCCGACCCGGCCGCTCGTCGTGGGGCCAGGCGTCCGCTCCGGCCTCAGGATGCGCTTCGATGACCCGGCCGAGGTGGGCCCCGACCGCATCGCCGACGTGGTGGCCGCTCGCGAGCTGCTCGGCGCCCCGGTCGTGGCGATAGGGCTCGGAACCTCGACGAACTTCGAGGTCGTGGACGCCTCGGGCACCTTCGTGGGCGGCATCGTCACCCCCGGCCTCGCCCTCGGCGCGGCCAGTCTCGCCGAGGCTGCCGCGCGCCTGCCCTCCGTCGAGCTGCGTCCGCCCGCGCGCGTGATCGGCAGGAGCACGCGGGCCGCCATGCAGTCGGGGCTCGTCTTCGGCGAGGTCGCGCGCATAGACGGCCTGCTCGACGCCATTGCCCGCGAGCTCGGCGCCGAGGCGCCGGTGGTCGTCTCCGGCGAGGGGGCGCGCCTCGTGGCGCCGCTGCTCGCCCATGAGGCCGCGGTCGACGACGAGCTGACCCTGCGCGGCCTCAGGCTGCTCTGGGAGAGGAACCGCGGGTAGGCCCCCGGCGCGCCTCCGGCCGCGCGTCCTTCTCCGCCAGGCGTCGCGCGGCGCTGGCGTACGGCGCTGGCGCACGGTCCCGGGGCCGCCAAAGGCGCCCTTGGCACGGTAGGCGGCGCGCCAGGGGCCGGATTGCCGCTTCCCTCCACAAGATGACCACGATTCTCTGGTCCTTGTCCCCAGGGTAATGGAGGTTGGGGGACGCGGTGCGCCGCCCTGCCGGGCGGCCGCGGAACCTCTGATACGATGTGCCCCAAGAGCGCGGGCGCGCCCCGTCGCGCAAGCGCACACTGAGACCGTTCATGAGGAGGAAGAATGGCAGAGAAGGAGCCAGGGCTCGTCAGCGAGGTGGCAGACATCGACTCTGCGATCGTGGACGTAGACGGCCTCGTCGAGCGCATCGAGCAGATGCGCGTCGCGCAGGCCGAGTTCGCCACGTTTAGCCAGGAACAGGTCGACAAGATCTTCTACGAGGCGGCGCTCGCGGCCAACAAGGCGCGCATCCCCCTCGCCCAGATGGCCGTCGAGGAGACGGGCATGGGCGTGGTGGAGGACAAGGTGATCAAGAACCACTACGCCTCCGAGTACGTCTACAACAAGTACAAGCACCTCAAGACGGTCGGCGTCGTCGAGGACGACGAGGCGGCCGGCTTCAAGCGCGTGGCCGAGCCGATCGGCATCGTGGCTGCGGTCATCCCCACGACCAACCCCACGGCGACGGCCATCTTCAAGTGCCTGATCTGCCTCAAGACCCGCAATGCGATCATCATCAGCCCGCACCCGCGCGCCGGCAGGTGCACCACCGAGGCCGCCCGCATCGTGCGCGACGCGGCCGAGAGGGCCGGGCTGCCCAAGGGCATCATCAACTGGATCGGCGAGCCCACGCTCGAGCTCACCAACGAGCTCATGCACGACGCCGACATCATCCTGGCCACGGGCGGCCCGGGCATGGTCAAGGCGGCCTACAGCTCCGGCAAGCCCGCCCTCGGCGTCGGCCCGGGCAACACGCCCGTCGTGGTCGACTCCACGGCCGACATCCGCCTCGCGGCCAACTCGATCATCCACTCCAAGGTCTTCGACAACGGCATGATCTGCGCCTCGGAGAACTCGGTCATCGCGCTCAACGACGTCTACGACGAGCTCAAGGCCGAGTTCGAGCGCCGCGGCTGCTACGTGCTCGGCGAGGGCGAGGAGCTCGAGCGCCTGCGCAAGACCCTCATCGTGAACGGCGCCGTCAACCGCAAGGTCGTCGGCCAGCCCGCCGACGTGATCGCCGAGCTCGCCGGCATCTCCGTGCCCAAGGGCACCAAGGTGCTCATCGGCGAGGTCACCGACGTGTCGCCCGCCGAGGAGTTCGCGCACGAGAAGCTCTCCCCGACGCTCGCGCTCTACCGCGCGAAGGACTTCGACGACGCCCTCGCCAAGGCCGAGCGCCTCGTCGCCGACGGCGGCTACGGCCACACCTCCGCGCTCTACGTCGACACGCGCGAGAAGGACAAGATCGCGCGCCACGCCGAGGCCATGAAGACCTGCCGCATCCTGATCAACACGCCGACCTCGCAGGGCGGCATCGGCGACCTGTACAACTTCAAGGTCCCGCCCTCGCTCACGCTGGGCTGCGGCTCCTGGGGCGGCAACTCCGTCTGCGGCAACGTCGGCCCGATGAACCTGCTCAACTTCAAGTACGTGGCAGAGAGGCGTGAGAACATGCTGTGGGTCCGCACCCCCGAGAAGATCTACTTCAAGAAGGGCTGCATGGCCACGGCCCTCGACGAGCTCGGCACCGTCATGCACAAGAAGCGCGCCTTCATCGTCACCGACTCCTTCCTCTACAAGAGCGGCTTCACCAAGAAGATCGAGGACAAGCTCGACCAGATGGGGATCGCCCACGCGAGCTTCTGGTCCATCTCGCCCGACCCCAAGCTGCAGGACGCCCAGAAGGGCGAGGAACTGCTGCGCGCCTTCGAGCCCGACACCATCATCGCCATCGGCGGCGGCTCGGCGATGGACGCCGGCAAGATCATGTGGTCCATGTACGAGAACCCCGACGAGGACTTCTCCGACATGTCGATGGACTTCATGGACATCCGCAAGCGCGTCTACGACTTCCCCAAGATGGGCAAGAAGGCCTACTTCGTGGCCATCCCGACCTCCTCGGGCACGGGCTCCGAGGTCACGCCGTTCGCGATCATCACGGACGCCGAGACGGGCATCAAGTGGCCGATCACCGACTACGAGCTCATGCCCAACATGGCCATCGTCGACACCGACAACATGATGACCCAGCCCAAGGGCCTCACCTCCGCCTCCGGCGTCGACGTCCTCACGCACTGCCTCGAGGCCTACGTCTCGATGATGCACTCCGACTATACGGATTCCTTCGCGCTGCGCGGCATGAAGCTCGTCTTCCAGTACCTGCGCCGCGCCTACGACGACCCCACCGACGTGGAGGCCCGCGACCACATGGCCAACGCCTCCTGCCTGGGCGGCCTCGCCTTCGCCAACGCCTTCCTCGGCGTCAACCACTCCATGGCGCACAAGCTGGGCGCCTACCACCACATTCCGCACGGCTGGGCCAACGCGGTCATCCTCACCCGCGTCATGCGCTACAACGCCGCCGAGAGGCCGACGCGCATGGGCACCTTCCCGCAGTACGAGTACCCGCAGACCCTGCACCGCTACGCCGAGGCCGGCCGCTACTGCGGCGCCACCGGCGCGGACGACCGCGAGGTCTTCGAGAACTTCGTGCAGATGATCGCCGACCTCTTCGACTACGTGGGCGTCAAGCACACCATCGCCGAGTACGGCGTGGACGAGCAGTACTTCCTCGACACCCTCGACGAGATGAGCGAGAACGCCTTCAACGACCAGTGCACGGGCGCCAACCCGCGCTACCCGCTCATCTCCGAGATCAAGGAGCTCTACCTCGACGCGTACTACGGCCGTCCCGCCCGGTTCTACGAGGTGGGCGAGGAGTAAGCTCGCAGGTGGCAGGAATCGGGGTGCCCCGGAGCGGGGCGGGGCGCCCCCTGACGTCGTGCAAGGTTGCGACAAAGGAGTGGTTCGATATGAAGCTGTCAGACAGTAAGGTCGAGATCGTCCGCCGCAACAACAAGGCCGTCTACCAGGACGGCAACCGCATAGTCAAGGTCTTCAACGACCGCAAGCCCGCCTCCGACGTGGTGAACGAGGCCCTGAACCTGGCCCGCGTCTCCGAGACCGGCCTGCGCGTGCCCCAGCTGGTCGAGGTCTCCCAGGTCTCCGAGGGCGAGTGGCAGGGCAGTTGGGCCCTCTCCACGGAGTACGTCCCGGGCAAGGACCTCGCCACCCTCGCGGCCGAGGACGTCCCCGAGCGCGCCGACAAGTACCTCCAGCAGTTCGTCGAGCTGCAAGTCGAGTACCAGAAGACCGACGCGCCGCTGCTCAACCGCCAGAAGGACAAGCTCCTCCGCATGGTCAAGAGCGTCAAGTCCGTCGACCCGAGCGTCCGCTACGACCTCGAGATCCGCATCCGCGGCATGAAGAGCGGGTTCAAGGTCTGCCACGGCGACTTCAACCCCACCAACGTGATCGTCCCCGACGACGGCTCGGCGCCCTACGTCTGCGACTGGGCGCACGTCACCGCCGGCCTGCCCGAGGTCGACGCCGCCACGACCTACCTGCTCTTCAGCGTCGAGAGCGAGGAGCGCGCCAAGCGCTACCTCACCCTCTACTCCAAGGCCGCCGACATCCCGCAGCAGGTCATCATGCAGTGGGTGCCCGTGGTCGCCGCGGCGGAGCTCGCCCGAGGCCGCGCGGAGAAGGAGGAGTTCCTCCGCGGCTGGATCGACGCGGTCTTCGGCGACGAGTAGGCGCCGGCCCCGCGCGGGGAGAGGGGCGTGCGAGAAGGACGTCTGCAAAGGAGGGGCCCGGGCGACGCTGCCCGGGCCCCTCCTTCACCTTCGCTTGCGGGTCCTTCTCGCCCGCGCCCTACAGCCCTACAGGACGCCCTCGGCCGCGAGGGCCTGGCGCACGCGCTCGAAGTGCAGGAAGCTGCCGCGCTGGTTGAGCTGCTCGATGTCGTCCCAGCCCACGAGCCTGAAGTCGATGGCCTCCGCGCGCTGCAGCGTGACGTCGGCGGGGGAGAAGTCGAGGTGGAAGTGGTAGATGTCCACGAGGTAGTTGTCGCCGCGCGGCAGGTCCACGTTCTCGTAGCGGAAGATGGGGACGAGCGGCTGCGCCGAGACGTCCAGCCCGCACTCCTCGCCCACCTCGCGGACGATCGCCTCGCCGGAGGCCTCGCCGGCGCGCACGCCGCCGCCCGTGACCTCCCAGTTCCCCGCCGCCCAGTGCTTGTCCAGGGCGCGGCGGGTGATGAGGAACTTACCCTCGAGGTTCTGGATGACGGCCAGGACGTAGAGCATGTACTGGCCCTCCTCGAGGAAGGCGTTCGCGCGCTGCATGACCTTGCCGGTGCGCCTGCCGCCGCGGTCGTAGATGTCGATGAGCTCGGATCCGGACACGTAAGGCCTCCTGTGGCCGCCCCCCGGCCCGCGTCCGGGAGGGAGATGCTGCTTCAACTGGGCCATTCTATACCATGGGCCCGGCGCGGGGCGCCGCTTGCCGGCCCCCGGCACCGCTTGCCGAGCGATGCCGGAGACCTGGGGTCGCGGCCTCGCGCGCGGGAGGGTCCCTCGCGTGCTAAAGTGCAAGGGAGCTAGCGCGCTGTTACTGACGGGTAATCCTGGCCGACCAGGGGGAAGCAGCGCATGCAACCGAGCGCCGACCGTCTGGGCAAGCCGTTCTCGCGAGAGGATGACTTGCCCTTTCTCGTTTTTCGGCGCCCGGGCGAGGCCTGGCGGAAGACGTGGAAGCGAGGAGTGACATGCAGGACCTGAGAGAGCTGCTCGAGAGCAACCCCTACCCCGGGCGCGGGATCGTCGTGGGCAAGGGTTGCGTCTACTACTGGATCATGGGGCGCAGCGCCAACAGCCGCAACCGCGTCTTTGTCGAGACGGACGACGGCATCCGCACCGAGGCGCACGACCCGAGCAAGATGGAGGACCCGAGCCTCATCATCTACCACCCCGTCCGCACCATGGGCGACGCGCTCGTCGTCACCAACGGGGACCAGACTGACACGATCGTGGAGCGCGGCAGCTTCCGCGAGGGCTGCATGGCCCGCGAGTACGAGCCCGACGCGCCCAACTACACCCCGCGCATCAGCTCCGTCGTCTACCCCGACGGCTCCTTCGAGCTGTCGATCCTGAAGCACGACCCCGACTCGGCGTCCGACCGCTGCCTGCGCCAGTTCTTCTCCTACGAGGGGGCCGACGAGGGCGTGGGCTACTTCATCAGCACCTACCAGGGCGACGGCGACCCCCTGCCGAGCTTTGCCGGCGAGCCCGTGTGCGTGAGCCTGCCGACCCCCGACGAGGTCTGGGCGGCGCTGAACGCCGACAACAAGGTCTCGCTGTACGCCAACGTCGGCGGCAGCGTGAGGATCTACAACAAGAACCTCGGCGACTAGGGAGGGCGCGGCCAGCCGGCCAAGGACCGCCCGAGAAAGGACCCCACATGAACGAGCTCCAGCTCAAGTACGGCATGAACCCCAACCAGAAGCCCGCGCGCATCTTCATGAGGGACGGCTCCGACCTCCCTGTCAAGGTGCTGCAGGGCCGTCCCGGCTACATCAACTTCCTCGACGCCCTCAACTCCTGGCAGCTCGTGCGCGAGCTCAAGGAGGCGACCGGCATGCCGGCGGCGGCCTCGTTCAAGCATGTCTCGCCCGCCGGCGCCGCCGTGGGCAGGCCGCTCTCCGAGACGGACAAGAAGATCTACTTCGTGGACGACGAGGGCGAGCTCTCGCCGATCGCCTGCGCCTACATCCGCGCCCGCGGCGCCGACCGCATGAGCTCCTACGGCGACTGGGCGGCCCTCTCCGAGCCCTGCGACGCGCGCACCGCCCGCTACATCAAGCACGAGGTCTCCGACGGCATCATCGCCCCCGGCTACACGCCCGAGGCGCTCGAGATTCTCGCCCAGAAGAAGAAGGGCGCCTACAACGTCGTCCAGATCGACCCCGACTACGTCTGCGGCCCCCAGGAGACCAAGGACGTCTTCGGCGTCACCTTCGAGCAGGGGCACAACTTCTTCAGGATCGACCGCGACCTGCTGTCCGACGTCGTGACCAAGAACAAGGACATCCCCGACGACGCCAAGGTCGACATGATCGTGAGCCTGATCACGCTCAAGTACACGCAGTCCAACTCCGTCTGCTACGTGAAGGACGGCCAGGCCATCGGCGTGGGCGCCGGCCAGCAGAGCCGCGTCCACTGCACGCGCCTCGCAGGCAACAAGGCCGACACCTGGTACCTGCGCCAGCACCCCAAGGTGCTCGGGCTCAAGTTCGTCGACGGCATCCGTCGCGCCAACCGCGACAACGCGATCGACGTCTACATCTCCGACGAGCACGACGACGTGCTGGCCGAGGGCGAGTGGCAGAAGTGGTTCGCCGAGAGGCCCGAGGTCCTCACCCGCGAGGAGAAGGCCGCCTGGGTCGCCACCCAGACCGGCGTGACCCTGGGCTCCGACGCCTTCTTCCCCTTCGGCGACAACGTGGAGCGCGCCCACAAGTCCGGCGTCTCCTACATCGCCGAGCCCGGCGGCTCCATCCGCGACGACAACGTGATCGAGACGGCCGACAAGTACGGCATGGCCATGTGCTTCACGCACATGAGGCTCTTCCACCACTAGGGGGGCCGGCACCGGCCGCGGCCCCGACGCCCGCGGCCGGTGCGCTATCCTTGTCTGCCTACACAGGCGACGAGGGGTGGTCGGACATGAGGCTTCTGGAGGAGCGCATCAGGCGGGACGGCATCGTGGTGGACGGAGACGTCCTGAAGGTGGACTCCTTCATCAACCACCAGATGGACGTGGGCCTGTTCCAGGAGATGGCCCGCCAGTGGCACGAGGACTTCGCGGACGCCCCCGTGAACAAGATCCTGACCATCGAGGCGAGCGGCATCGGCATCGCGGCCATCGTCGCCGCCGAGTTCGGCGTGCCGGCCGTTTTCGCGAAGAAGAGCCAGAGCATCAACCTCACGGGCGAGGTCCTCACGGCCAAGGTGACCTCCTTCACCCACCGGCGCACCTACGACGTGATCGTCTCCCGGCGCTTCCTCGGCCCCGCCGACCACGTCCTGATCGTGGACGACTTCCTCGCCAACGGCTGCGCGATCGACGGCCTCGTCGAGATCTGCCGCCAGGCCGGCGCGACGGTCGAGGGGGTGGGCATCGCGGTGGAGAAGGGCTTCCAGCCCGGCGGCGCCCGCCTCAGGGGCGAGGGGCTGCGCGTGGACTCGCTCGCGATCGTCGAGGCCATGGACCCCGCCACCGGCACCATCGCCTTCCGCGAGGGCTAGGCCGCCCGGGCGCGCCTGCGCGGCGGGCGACGCCCGGGGCGCGGGTCCTTCTCGCCCGGGCGCTTGGCACCGCGGCGTATGGGCCTCGCGGCTCTTGGGTATCGTCTGGAATCGACGGCCGGCGCGCGGACGGCCCCTCCCGGGGCGCTACCATTGGCTGTCACGGGGAGGACCGCTCGGGCCCGGGTGCCAGCGCCGCCCTCTGGACCTAGAGTTCCCGAACGGGAGTGAGGCTCACATGAAGCTCAACCGCAAGCCCCGGAAGCAGGTCAAGATCGTCCTGCTGACGGGCTACCTCGGCGCCGGCAAGACGACGCTGCTCAACCACATCCTCGCCAACGACGAGGGCATCCGCGCCGCTGTCATCGTGAACGACATCGGCGAGGTCAACGTGGACGCCAGCCTGATCAAGAACGGGGGGCTGTCCCAGACGGACGAGCTCATACCCATGACCAACGGCTGCCTGTGCTGCACGCTCTCGAACGACCTCACCAACCAGCTGCAGGCCATCGCCAACACCGGGGACTTCGACTACATCGTGATCGAGGCCTCCGGCATCTGCGAGCCCATCCCCATCGCCTACACCATCTCGGCCTTCTGCGACCAGGAGAAGTACGGCGGGGACGCGCCGATGCGGCTCGACAACATCGTCGCGGTCGTCGACTGCGCGCGCATGTTCGACGAGTTCAACGGCGGTAAGGACCTCCTCGCCGAGGACGTCGGCGAGGACGACATCGAGGCCCTGCTCATCCAGCAGATCGAGTTCTGCACCACGGTCGTGCTCAACAAGACGGACACGGTCACGCCCGAGCAGATCAAGGAGCTCAAGGCGATCGTCCGCAGCCTGCAGAGGGACGCGGTCATCGTGGAGGCTACCCGCGGCGACGTGCCGATGGGCGAGCTGCTCGACACCGGCCGCTTCGACTTCGAGAAGGCCTACAACTCCGCCGCGTGGATGGACGCCATGGAGCACCCGGAGGAGCACGAGGACCCGGAGGTCCTGGAGTACGGCATCTCCACCTTCGTGTACGAGCGCCGCAAGCCCTTCGACGTCGACGCCCTCTCCAGCTACGTGCAGACCTGGCCGGACAGCGTGGTGCGCTCCAAGGGCATGCTGTGGGCGGCCCAGGATCCCGACATGTGCTACGTCTTCGAGCAGGCCGGCCAGCGCGTGACCCTCTCGGAGAACGGTCTCTTCGTGGACTCCGCCCCCGCGGACGAGAAGCGCCAGATGCTCGAGGAGAACCCCGAGCTGCTCGAGGACTGGGACCCCGTCTGTGGCGACCGCATGACCAAGATCTGCGTGATCGGCCGCGGCATGGACAAGGACGCGCTCGTCGCGGGGCTCGACAGGTGCCTCGTCGACTGGGAGCCCGAGACCGAGTGGACGCCGGCGGACTAGCCGGCAAACGAGCCTGCGCCGGCCCGCGGCCGGCGCGCGAGCACCTGAGGCCGGCCCGCGGCCGGCCCGGACAAGGAGGAGCACCCCATGGTCAGAGATCTCGTGAGGGACGAAGCCGTCCTCTCCAAGCGCTGCCAGCGCGCCACGGCGGAGGACGCCGCGGTAGCCCAGGACCTCGTCGACACGGTTGCTACGATCGACGACGCGGCCTGCCTCGCCGCCAACCAGATCGGCGTCTGCAAGGCCGTCTGCGTCTACCTGGACGACGAGCGTAACCCGCACGTGCTGTACAACCCCCGCCTCATGATGGGCCTCAAGGCCTTCAGGGTCGAGGAGGGCTGCCTCACGCGCGACGAGCCGTCCAAGGTGACGCGCTACACCAAGGTCAAGGTCGCCTACGAGGAGCTCCAGGACGGCAAGCTCGTCGAGCGCAAGCGCGACTTCACCGGCTGGACCGCGGAGATGGTCCAGCACATGATCGACCACTGCAACGGCAAGCTCGTCTAGGGCGCCTGGAGGGGATGGCAGATGGCTGAGCTAGACGCTATGGCGGGCCCCGCCCACGAGGCGCGCACGATCGACCTGGGCTGGACGCCGCGCGAGCTCGTGCGGCGGTGCCCGGAGGCGGGCGAGCTGGTGGGCGAACTGGGCCTTGCCGACCTCGACGGGGACCGCACCCTGGCCGACCTCGCGCGCGACGCCGGCATCGACCTCTCGATCGTGGGCATGGCCCTCGGCGCGGCCGGCTACGACGTCGTGGGCTACGAGCCGACCGAGGACGCCAAGAACGACCCGCTCGAGGCCCTCGTCCAGCAGATGTCCAGGACCGAGCACGCGGCGCCGGGCTCCTCGGTGGACCCGATGGTCCAGAGGATGGAGTACGCGATCAGGCGTGCCCAGGAGGACGGGACGCTTCCCGCGACGGGCGGCGGCCCCGAGGCCTAGCCCGGGGCCGCCAGGGGCGCCTGCCGCCTGCGACGCGTCCTGCCGCCAGAGGTCCCCGGCCGCATGTGCGGCCTCTCACAACAGAACGCGACTGCATCGATCGGAGGTCCCATGTACGTTGCTGACGTGACGCTCACCAGCGCGAGTGCGGAGAAGGACTTCGACGTCGTGGTCTACGGCGACGCCGGCCGTCCCGTGATCGTGTTCCCCGAGGGGGACGCCTCGTGTACGAGCTGGGAGAACCACGGCATGATCGAGCGGCTCTCGGACCTGGTCGGGGAGGGGCGCGTCCAGCTCTTCGCCACGGACTCCGCCGACGACGAGGGCTGGTACTTCCGCACGGCCGACCAGGGCTACCGCGTGGGGAGCGTCGGCTCCTACTTCGCCTACGTCGAGGGCGAGCTCCACGACTACGTCTCGGCCGTCTCCTCCGCCGACGAGCTTCCGCTGCTCGTGGGCGTCGGGATGGGCGCGATGAACGCTGCGGTCGAGATGCTGCGCCGCCCCGACCTCTACGGCGGGCTGCTCGCGGTCTCGGGCACCTACGACGTGCGCGCCTTCGTGGACGGTGACCTCGACGAGGGCTGGCTGTCCTTCTCGCCCGTCGACATCGTGGCGTCCCTCGGTGACGAGGCGATGGCGGAGCTCGCCGGCAAGCCGCTCGCCTTCGTCTGCGGGACCCACGGCAGCGAGACGGGCGCGGACACGCAGCGCGCGCTCGAGGGCGCGCTCGCGGCCTGCAGGATCCCGGCGACCTTCGAGTACTGGGGAACGGACGTGAGCCACGACTGGCGCTGGTGGCGCGAGGAGGTCGCGCAGCTGCTGCCCTGCCTCCTCGAGCCCGGCGGGCTCGAGGAGCGCGCCCTGGCGGCCCGGCTCGCGCGCGCCCGCGGGGCCGCGGAGAGGACGGCCGACACGGCCGAGCAGCTCCAGGACGCGCTCGCGGACGCGCGCAGGGCGCTCGCGGAGGCCCGCGAGGCCGAGGAGGCCGCCAAGGGGCGCCTCTCCCGCGAGGAGGCGTCCGTTCGCAGCCGTCGCACCGAGGAGGAGCGCCTCGGCGCCATCGCGCAGGAGGCCTGGGCGCGCCGCGACGAGGCGGCGGAGGCTCTCGCGCGCGCGATCGAGAGCGGCAACGCGGCTCAGGCGAAGGTCGACGCGGCCAGCCAGGAGCGCGCGAAGGCCGAGTGGATCGCCGGCGAGGCCCGCGCCGCCCTCGCGGATGCGAGGGGCCGCACGAGGGACCTCGAGGCGCGCGTCGAGGAGGCCGAGAAGGCCTGCGAGGGCGCGAGCGTCGACGCGGCCCAGGCGGCGGAGGCCCTTGCGGCGGTGCAGGAGGGGGCGAAGGGGGTCGACCGGGGCGCCCCCAAGGCGGCCGAGGAGCGGCCAAAGGCCTGAGCGTTCAAACATATGAGCAGGTAATACATAGTGCAGGTTCCTTGGAGGAGGCGTCGGGGGAAGCTTTGCGCGAGGGCCTTGCGGTAAGGTCTTGCACCTGACGGCGGGCCTGGCGCCCGCCGTCGGTCGCCGCAGGCGCCAGGCGGCCGGGGACGTGCAGGGCCCCGGAGCGCCTCCTGCTCCCGCCTAGCCGGCCGAGCCGAAGCCCACCCTCGAAACTCGGAGGCTGCACCTTGGAACTCCTCGTCACCTTCCTCGCCGGCATGTCCATGGCCGTCGGGGCTCTCTTCGTCAAGCTCTTCCGCGACCCGCACCGCCTGAGCCACGCCTCCTCGGCGCTGGCGCTCGGCGCCATCCTCGCGCTCGCCCTCTTCGACCTCGGTCCCGAGGCCGTAGAGTTCGCGGGCGAGGCGGGCGCCGCGAGCGCGCTTCTGCTCGTCGGCGCGGGCTTCGGGCTCCTCGCCCTCCTCGAGCTCTTCGTCCCCGACCACGACGACGCGGCGGCCCACGAGCACCACGTCTCGGAGGACGCGATCGACGCCCACATCGGCCTGCTCTCGGTCGTCGCCCTCGCGCTCCACAACCTGGTCGAGGGCATGGCCATGTACGCCCTCGCCAGCGTCTCCCTGCAGCAGGGGCTCGTCTACGCCTTCGGCGTGGCGCTGCACAACATCCCCATGGGCATGCTCGTCTTCACGGCGCTGCGCACGGAGGGGCGCGGCGTCAAGTCGCTGGCCTTCGGCGGGGCGCTGCTCTCCACAGTCGCCGGCGGCCTCGTGATGATGCTTCTCAGGGGCTACGTCTCCGGGCACGTCATGGAGATGCTGACCTGCGTCGCCTTCGGCATGATCCTCTACATCGCCTTCGTGGAGCTCGTGCCGCACGTCGCCCGCACCAAGCCGGCGTGGGCGTCGGCGGCGGGCGTCGCCTGCGGCTTCGCCCTGGTCCTCGTCGCCACGCTCTTCGAGTAGGCGAATCGCCCGTCGCACGTCCCGTCCGGCCCCGTCGCGTCACCGTCTGCGGCGGGGCCGCGGCGTCTGGTTGGCGGGCGGGGCGCCCGGTTGTACCGTGGCAGGACGCATGCCGTCGGGAAGGGGGCTCCATGGGCTCGAAGAGGCGGGGCGAGAAGGGCGACGAGGTCGTCTGCGAGTGCAAGCACGTCACGCGCGCCGACGTGCGCCGTGCCGTCGAGGGAGGGGCCCGCACCTACAAGGAGGTGCGCTCCGCCACCGGCGCTGGCTCCAAGTGTGGGCACTGCAAGTCGAAGGTGAAGCGATGCCTGGGGGAGTGCCTGGCGGAGCGCGAGGCGGCCGCCGCGACCGAGAGTCCCGCCGCGACCGGGAGGTCCGTCTCCGAGCAGCCCTTCCTCGCGCTCGCGCGTGGGGCGAAGGAGCCGGCAGGGGCGCGCAAGGTGCTGCCGCACCGGGTCTACCGCCACTTCAAGGGCGACTACTACCTCGTCGAAGGGGTCGCCACGGACTCCGAGACGGGCGAGCGGTGCGTGGTGTACCGCAAGCTCTACGGCGACGGCTCGCTGTGGGTGAGGCCGGAGGGCATGTTCCTCTCCGAGGTGGACGCCGAGAGGCACCCCGAGGCCCGGCAGCGCTGGCGCTTCGAGCTCATGGACATACCGAGCGCGAAGGAGTAGACCGGTGCCCAGCGGCGCCCCTTACGGCGCCGGGCACGGGCGGACGAGGGGGAGAGATGCCTGACAAGCGCAGGGACGTAATCTCGTGGGACGAGTTCTTCATGAGGGTCGCCATCGCGGCCTCGCTGAGGAGCAAGGATCCCATCACGCAGGTCGGGGCCTGCATCGCGGACACCAACCACAGGATCTTGTCCGTGGGGTACAACGGGACCCCCTCGGCGATCAACGACGACGACTTCCCGTGGGGCTCGAGCGATGACCCGCTGCGCGACAAGCACAGCTACGTGGTGCACGCCGAGGCCAACGCCGTCCTCAACTACCGCGGCTCGCTCAAGGACATGCAGGGCGCCACGGTCTATGTGACGCTCTTCCCCTGCCACGAGTGCGCGAAGCTCCTGGTGCAGGCTGGCGTCGGCGAGGTGGTCTACCTGGACGACAAGTACGAGGGCACCCTGGACAACCAGATCTCGCGCCGCTGCCTCGACACCTGCGGCGTCACCTACCGCAGGGTCGCCGTGCCGGCGTAGCCCCGCGAGGGCAGCCGCGCCCCTGGGCGCGCGAGGGGGCTGAGACCGAGACGCAAGGGGGCGCGGCCCGACCGGGCCGCGCCCCCTCTCCTGCTACGTTGCGCTCCGCTACTGCCTGCCTCCGTGGTCGCCCGGGTGGCGACGGTGCTTCTGCCGGCTCGCCGACGGCGCCTTGGGCTGGGCCGTCCCTGCCGGGCGCTGGCGCCTCTGCGACTGGCCGCGCCTGCCCTGGCTGCGCCTCGCGTCGGAGCTGCGCTTGGGCGTGGCGTTGCCCTCCGTCGCCCTCCTGGCGTCGGCGGGGGTGCGCTTGCGCTCCTTGGGCGTGGACTCGCGCTTGCCCCCGACGGTCCTCGTGGCCGACTCGCTCGCGCGCTGCTGCTCGCGCCTCTTGGCCATCTGCTTGCGGGCGCGCTTGCTCGGGAGCTTCTCGCGCGGGTTGCGCCTCGGGTCGGGCACGAAGGGGTCCTCGCCCAGGTCGAGGCCGTCGGTGCGCGGGAAGGGAGGAATCACCTTGCCCATGAGCTTCTCCACGTCGCGCAGGTCGAGGTAGTCCTCCTCGGTCACGAACGTGAGGGCCCAGCCCGCCTCACCGGCCCGCCCGGTGCGGCCGATGCGGTGGATGTAGCTCTCCGGGTCGTCGGTGGGGACGTCGAGGTTGATCACATAGGAGACGTCCGGCACGTCGATGCCACGCGCGAGCACGTCGGTCGCCACGAGGACGTCCACCTCGCCGTCGGCGAACTGCTGGAGCGCGCGGGCGCGCTGGTTCTGCGAGCGGTTGCCGTGGATCGGCGCGCAGCTGACGCCGTCCTGGCGCAGCTTGCGGCAGATGAAGTCCGCGCGGTGCTTGCCGTTGGTGAAGACGATCACGCGCTTCGAGCCCTCGCGCTTGAGGATCTGCCTGAGCAGGCGCTTCTTGGCGTCGCGGGAGGTGCCGAGCACGTACTGCTCGACGGTCTCGGCGGCGGAGCCCTTCGGCGCGATCTCGATGCGGGCGGGGTCGCGCACGAGCGCCTTGGTGTTGTCGAGCACGTGGTCGTCGAGGGTTGCCGAGAAGAGCAGCGTCTGGCGCTCATCTGGGCAGCGCGCCACGATCTTGCGCATGTCGGGCAGGAAGCCCATGTCGAGCATGCGGTCGGCCTCGTCCAGCACGAGCACCTCGACGCGGGAGAGGTCGCAGGCGCCCTGCTCGATGAGGTCGATCAGACGTCCGGGCGTGGCTACGAGCAGGTCGACGCCGCGCTTGAGGGCCTGGCGCTGCGGCTCGTAGGAGAGCCCGCCCACGACGACGGTGACGCGGTGGTGCGTCTCGGCGCAGACGGTGGTCGCGACGTCCTCGATCTGCTGGGCGAGCTCGCGCGTCGGCGTGAGCACGAGCATGAGGGGGCCCTGGCCGCGCCTGGCGTGGGGGAGGGCGTCGAGGGTGGGGAGGAGGAAGGCGGCGGTCTTGCCGGTGCCGGTCTGGGCGGCCGCCATCACGTCCCTGCCTGCGAGGACCTCGGGGATGGCCTGGGCCTGCACGGGGGTGGGCAGCGCGTAGCCGAGCCTGGCCACCGCCTTGAGGGCGTGGTCGGAGAGGCCGAGCCCCTCGAACGAGGGGGCCGCGCCGCCCTCGCGGGCGGTGGCGCTTGCGTTGTTCTTGTCTGGCATGTGTTGTGACTCCGATTGGTTGCGTACCGCGTCGCGTGCGACGGGCCGTCGTGGTTGCAAAGCCGTCCTACTCTACGTTCGCGCCGTCCCCCTCCGGGGCTGCATGCGGCGGTATCTGCGAAAACAACGTATCTCGGGCGCCCGCGGGGCCTTTCGCCCCGCTCGCGCCCCGCGTGCGGGCCGGCTGGACGCGAGGGGTCGGCTACCGTGCGGGCGTGACAGCGCGCCCCGCTCATGGTAGGGTCAGGCGGAGCGCGCGGGCATTCGGAGCTGCGCGTACACGT
The DNA here is from genome assembly GCF_036408855.1 of Olsenella absiana. NCBI lineage: Bacteria > Bacillati > Actinomycetota > Coriobacteriia > Coriobacteriales > Atopobiaceae > Olsenella > Olsenella absiana. Next base: position 124,293 of record NZ_JAZGJQ010000002.1, on the reverse strand, counting down.
CCGTGGAGGTGTCCTGGCATGTTCTGGTCACTCGTCAGCCTTCTCCTGGTCCTTCTCGCCATCAGGCTCGTGGTGTGGCTCGTGCGGAGCTTCGTCGCCTGGCTCGGCAGGGGGCCGCTCATCCACCGCGCGGCGGAGGGGAGAAACGTCCCCGAGGACGTCCAGGTCGCAGCCCGCCTGCTCGAGGAGTACCAGGTCGAGAAGGCCGTCGGCAGGGAGGTGGGCAAGCGTCCCCGCCTCACGCACCGCCAGCTGCGCCTCGTCCGCCACGCCGAGAAGGTCGTGCGCGACGACTACGTCGACCACCTGCGCATCTCGGCCTACCAGGTCGTGATCTTGTTCGTGGTCGGCTCCGTGGGCGGCCTCTTGCTCGAGGAGGCGTGGATGTACGTCACCGCAGGCCTCACGCAGAGCCGCGTCGGCCTGGTGTGGGGGCCCTTCTCGCCCCTGTACGGCGTGGGGACGGTGCTGCTCACCATCATCTCCCTCGCCCTGCGTCGCAAGGGGGCGCCGTGGTGGGCGATCTTCCTGGTGTCGATGCTGGTGGGCGGTCTGCTCGAGCAGGTGACCGGCTGGGGCATGGAGACCTTCATGGGCGCCGTTTCGTGGGACTACTCGCACGTCTGGGGGCACATCACCAAGTGGGTCGCCGTCCCCTTCCTCTTCTTCTGGGGCGTCCTGGGGCTGCTCTGGGCGCAGGTCGTGACCCCCTGGATCTTGCAGCTCATCGGCGAGCCCACTACCAGGCGCCAGGTCGCCTTCGTCGGCCTCCTCGCCGTCTACCTCGCGGCGGACATCTCGATGACCCTCGTCTGCTTCCAGCGCCGCGCCGCACGCGACGCGGGCGTCGCGCCGCGTAACGGCTTCGAGGAGTGGGTCGACGAGCACTACTCGAACGAGTTCATGAGCAACCGCTTCCAGAACATGGTCATAGAGGGCGTCTCCGGCGCCACCACCGCGTAGGCCCGCCACCGCCGGCGGGGTGGCGGTCCCTGCTGCAGGGGGTGCCCGTCCCTCCCATGGTTTCGCTTCCCGAAAAAGGGGCCCGCCACGGCCGCGTCCCCGCATGTTCTCGGGTAGACTCGCCTGAACCGGTGACGTCTCCCGGCGCCGTGCGGGCGGGTCGCCCCGGCGCCGGGGCTTGCGAGGGGGTCGACATGGGCGTGAGGGAAGAGGCACGGAGGATGAAGGCGGCCGCCCCGCGGCTGGGCGCCTCTTCGCTGGAGCAGCGAAACGATGCGCTGGCGAGGATCGCGGCCGGGCTCAGGGACGCGGCGCCCATCATCTTCGAGGCCAACCGCCTCGACCTGGCGGCCGCCGAGGAGGCGGGCCTTCCTGCCACCATCCGCAAGCGCCTGCGCTACGACGAGGTCAAGATGGCCGAGAGCCAGGCGCAGCTCGAGGGGCTCCAGGGCCTGCCCGACCCGATCGGGCGCGTCTCCCTTAACCGCGAGCTCGCGGACGGCCTCGTCCTCACGCGCGTGAGCTGCCCCATCGGCGTGATCGGCGTGATCTTCGAGGCCCGCCCGGACGCGCTCGTCCAGGTCGCCTCCCTGTGCGTCAAGAGCGGCAACTGCGCCCTGCTCAAGGGCGGCAAGGAGACGGCGAACACCAACCGTGCCCTCTTCGAGGTCGTCCACCGGGCCGTGGAGGGGGCGGGCCTGCCGGCTGAGAGCCTCGCGCTCGCCGAGTCGCACGCGGAGGTCGACGAGCTCCTGGGCTGCGACGGGGACGTGGACCTTCTCATCCCCCGCGGCTCCAACGCCTTCGTCCGCTACATCCAGGAGCACACCAAGATTCCGGTCATGGGCCACTCCTCGGGCGTCTGCCACGTCTACGTGGACAAGGACGCGGACCTGGAGCTCGCCTGCCGCGTGGTCGTGGACGCCAAGACGCAGTACCCCGCGGTCTGCAACGCCGCAGAGACGCTCCTCGTCCACGAGGGGGTCGCGGCCGAGTTCCTGCCCATGGTCCAGGCGGCCCTCGCGGGGAGGGGGGCGCGCCTGAGGGGCACCCGGCAGGTCGTCGACCTCACCGCGGGAGACGGCGTGGACCCTGCGGTGGAGCTAATGGGCGACGACGAGTTCGGCACCGAGTACGGCGACTACGTGATGAGCTCCAGGGTCGTCTCGGGCGTGGAGGAGGCCGTGGCGCACGTCAACCGCTGGGGCTCGCACCACACCGACTGCATCGTCACCCGCGACGACGAGGTCGCCGAGTACTTCATGCAGATGGTCGACTCGGCCGGCGTCTACCGCAACTGCTCCACGCGCTTCGCGGACGGCTTCCGCTACGGCTTCGGCGCGGAGGTCGGCATCTCCACCGGGAAGCTCCACGCGCGGGGGCCGGTCGGCCTGGAGGGCCTCGAGACCTACAAGTATCGCCTGGTCGGGCACGGCGACGTGGTCGCGGACTTCGCCGAGGGGCGCAGGAGCTTCTCGTTTCGCGACCTCGAGGCGTAGGGGGCGGCGCCGGGATATCCCTATGGGAGCAGCGGGCCGACGAGCTCGTCGGGGTCCACGACCTCGATGTTCGAGAGGCCCGCGTCCCTGAGCTCGGCCAGGTCGGTCGGGGTCGCCCACTTGTCGGTGATGAGCAGGTCGAACTCGTCGGCGCGCGCGTAGGCGAAGCCCGCCTGCTTGCTGAGCTTGGTCGAGTCCGCAAGGATCACCTTGTAGGTGGAGTGCTGCAGCATCTGCGAGTTGACGATGGCCTCCTGCAGGGTGTTGGAGGTCGCGCCCGCCTCCGCCGTGACGCCCGCGCAGCCCACGTAGCACTTGGTGGCCGTGACGCTGCGGATGTTGTTGAGGGCGAACTCGCCGGAGAGCACGCCGCGCGGCATGCGCACCTCGCCCCCGGTGACGAGGACCGTGATGCCCGGGGAGGGCGTGGCCATCGTGAGGCCGGAGACGCTGTTCGTGATGACCGACACGTCGCGCGAGGCGATCTTGCCGATCACGTCGAGCGCCGTGGTGCTCGTGTTGACGAAGACCTGCTCGCCGTCCTCGACGAGCTCCGCCGCACGCTGCGCGATGGCTGACTTGGCGCGCTCGATCCTGTTGGTGCCCGAGAGCCCGCCTGCGTCGTCGCGGCTCATCGCCACGCCGTAGCGGCGCGAGACCAGCCCCTTGCTTTCGAGGTAGTCGAGGTCGCGCCTCGCCGTGAGGGGGGAGACCCCGAAGTGGTCCGCCAGGTCGGAGACCTGGACCTGACCGCGCGAGCGGATCAGCTCCTCCATGCTGGCCCTGCGCCTCTCGACGAACGCCCTGCTCTGTCCCATCAGAACCCCCCTCGTAGAACCCCGGGCCGATCCCTGCTGAGGGCGCCGAGCGAACAATCCGAACTATGCGATTGGTTTGCTACCTTATCATAACCAATCAGTCTGAAATTTATCACTTTGCAACGCTTCCATGACTCTTAGAACGAAAAAGGTTGCTTTTGAATACTATTGTGAACGAATCTAACGCCAAAACGACCAATAAATTCGTTCACGGCAAAATTAATGCCGCCGAATAACTTGGGATGGTGTAGTATCCGTGTAAGAGTTCATTATGAACGTAGCTTTCGTCGTTCAATCGTTCAGAACGATATGTAAAGTACCTTATGCCGGTAAGGAGCTCGGAGGAGCTCTACAGAAGGGAGAGGGCATGCTTCTTAAGCAGCTGTACGAGCAGGGGCACTGCAACCTGGTGGACGGGCCGCTCGAGTGGAAGGAGGCCCTCCTGGAGGGCATCAAGCCCCTCATCGCGGATGGCTCCGTCGACCCCGAGTACGGTGACTGCCTGATCGAGAACGTCGAGAAGCACGGCCCCTACATCGTCCTCATGCCGGGCGTCGCCATGCCGCACGCCATGGAGAACGCCCGTGGCACCAACCGTGACGCCATCAGCTTCATGCGCGTCAAGGAGCCGGTCCACTTCGAGGACCCCGCCAACGAGGACACCGACGCCACCATCTTCTTCACGCTGAGCGACACCGACCCCGACGAGCACCTCAAGAGCATGCAGCGCCTCGCGCAGGTGCTCTCCAACGAGGAGGTCGTCGAGCGCCTCAAGAAGATCGAGAGCACGGACGAGCTGCTCGAGATCGACGCAATGGTCGGCGACGAGTAGGCGGACGCGCGACAGAGAGCCTATTTGGGGCAAACGGGTTGCCCTGGAGATAGAGAGAGGAACAGCATGGACATTTTGTTGGCAGGGGTGAACTGGTTCTCTTCGACCATTCTCTCCCAACCGGCCTGGATCATCGGCTTCATCGTCGTGATCGGCTACGCCCTGCTCGGCAAGCACTGGTACGAGGTCCTCGCGGGCTTCATCAAGGCCTCCGTGGGCTACATGATCCTGCAGGTCGGCTCCGCGGGCCTGACCAACTCCTTCCGCCCGGTCATCGTCGGCCTGAAGGAGCGCTTCAACCTGACCGCTATGGTCATCGACCCCTACTTCGGCAACAACGCCGTCGACGCGGGCGTCAAGGCGGCCGCTGCCGGCGACTTCTCCCTCGCTGACGTCTCCTTCCTCCAGGGCGCGAACATCTCGCAGTACATGCTCCTGCTGCTGTTCGCCTACATCCTCAACATCGCACTGGTCGCCTTCAAGAACAAGACCAAGATGCGCGCCATCTTCACCACGGGCAACGTCCAGGTCCAGCAGGCCGCTACCGCCCTGTGGCTCATCATGTTCTGCTTCCCCCAGCTCGCCTCCGGCCCCGCCCTCTTCGTCATGACCCTCCTCCTCGGCCTCTACTGGGCCGTCGGCTCCAACCTCACGGTCGGTCCGACCCAGGAGCTCACTGACGGCGCCGGCTTCTCCATCGGCCACCAGCAGATGTTCGGCATCTTCTTCGCGTCCAAGGTCGCCGGCTGGATGGCTCGCCGCGACGCCAAGAAGCAGGCCAAGAACCCCGAGAAGCACTCCGTCTTCGACAAGCGCCTCGAGGACATCGAGCTGCCCGGCTGGCTGTCCATGTTCAACGAGAACATGGTCTCCACGGCCATCCTGATGACCATCTTCTTCGGCATCATCCTGTGCGTCATCGGTCCGGACTTCCTGATCAAGCTGACCGCCGACAAGCAGCTCACCGGCAACGCCGCGCTGACCCCCGGCAAGGACTTCTTCTTCTACGTCCTCTACAACTGCTTCCAGTTCGCCGTCTACCTGACGATCCTCCAGCTGGGCGTCCGCACCTTCGTCGCCGAGCTCACCACCTCCTTCCAGGGCATCTCCTCCAAGCTGATCAAGGGCTCCGTCCCCGGCGTCGACTGCGCCGTCACCTTCGGTTTCGGCTCCACCAACGCCGTCACCATCGGCTTCATGGCCGGTGCCGTGGGCCAGTTCCTCGCCATCGGCGCGCTGCTGCTCATGCACTCCCCGGTCCTCGTGGTCGCCGGCTTCGTGCCCCTGTTCTTCGACAACGCCGTCATCGGCGTCTACGCCAACAACAAGGGTGGCCTCAAGGCCTGCCTGATCCTCCCGTTCATCTGCGGCCTCTGCCAGGTCTTCGGCTCCGCCCTCATCGCCTCCTGGGTCCAGATGTACGCCTTCGGCGGCTACCTCGGCATGTTCGACTGGGCTACCATCTGGCCGCTCTTCACGGTCATCATGAAGTACCTCGGCTGGATCGGCGTGGCCATCGTCGCCGTCATCCTCATCGTCATCCCGCAGCTCCAGTACAAGGCCGCCCCGAAGGACGAGAACGGCAACAGCACCTACTTCCTCGAGGTCGAGGACTACGACAAGTACAAGGAGTACGCGGCCAAGGCCGAGGCTTCCGCCGAGAAGGCTGAGTAGCTTCGCTCCCCGTACCTGGTTCGTCGAGCACGTAGTTGAGCCTGCCCCGGTGGGTAGACTTCAGGCAAGTACCGTCCGGGCCCCGACGGGGCCCGGACTCAGATGGGGCCAAGCCCCGGAAAGGATGTCAACCATGGCAACCAAGATTCTGTGCGCCTGCGCGAACGGCTCCGGCACCTCCCTGATGATGCAGATGGCGGTCGAGCGCGTCGCCAAGAAGCTCAACCTCAAGGATCCCAAGGTCCACCACTGCGCGCTGGCCGAGGGTACCTCCACTGCCAAGACCTATGACATCGTCTGCTTCCCGCGCAACTTCGAGAACATGTTCGCCGACGCCAAGGCCGCCGGCATCATCACCGTGCCGCTGAAGAACGTCATGAGCGACAAGGAGATCGAGGAGAAGTTCCTCGAGGCCGGCGTCGACAAGAAGTTCGCCTAAGACCAACGCCACGTCCAAGCACCACGTCCGCACAGAGGTGAGAGATGAACTACCAGAAGCACGTTCTCGCGACTGACATGGTCAAGTGCTACGCCGTCTGCATGTTCGACGGCGCCGACACCAACGGCTTCGTCGTCGCTACGGAGAAGGAAGGGCCGATGCGCCGCTTCACCCTCGACGGCAAGGTCATCGAGGACGTCAACGAGGGCCCCGGCGGCGTCATGACCGTCACGCAGGCCCCCGGCAGGGGCGACCAGCTGATGGCCACCTACAAGTTCTTCTCGCCCAACTTCGGCGCGGACGACGCCAAGATCGTCACCTGGACGCGCCAGGCGGACGGCACCTGGAAGATGTCGGTCGTCTGCGACCTGCCCTACGTGCACCGCTTCGGCGTCCTCAAGGGCGCCGACGGCCAGGACTGGCTCATCGCCTGCACCATCAAGAGCGAGTGCCGCCAGTTCAAGAACGACTGGCGCGACCCCGGCGCGGTCTACGTCGCGCCGCTCGACGGCGATCTCGAGCGCTATGACGAGGACCACCAGCTGCAGCTCACGAAGATCGCGAACTACCAGCTTCAGAACCACGGCTTCTACATGGCCCCGGACCGCAGCTTCGCCCTCGTGGGCACCGCCGCCGGCGTCTTCCGCTACACGGCGCCCGCGACGCGCGACGGCGAGTGGGACGTTCGCTGCCTCCTCGTGCAGCCCACGAGCGACATGTGCCTCGCGGATCTCGACGGCGACGGCAAGGACGAGGTCGTGACCATCTCCACCTTCCATGGCGACACGCTCTCCGTGTGGCATGCCACCGAGAACGAGGACAGCTACGAGAAGGTCTGGGAGGACCCGGAGAAGCGTCCGTTCCTGCACGCCATCTGGTCTGGTGACCTCGCCGGCAAGTCCAGTGCGGTGCTCGGCAACCGCAAGGGCGGCCGTGACCTCATGCGCCTCGGCTACGAGGACGGCGCCTACGCCGTGGAGATCATCGACCACGACTGCGGCCCCGCCAACTGCTGGGTCTTCAACGACGGCCAGGACCACATCATCTCGGCCAACCGCGAGACCAACGAGGTCGCCCTCTACGACGTGACCGCCTAGGCACTAAGACCTTCCCGCCCCCGGTCGCCCCGGGGGCGGGGCTCACTTACGAAAGGAGCTTGAATGTCCGCTATTGACGAGGTAACCCGCGAGAAGTGGATCATGAACACGTTCCCCGAGTGGGGCACGTGGCTCAACGAGGACATCGAGAACGCCGTGGTCCCCGAGGGCAACGTCAAGATGTGGTGGCTCGGCTGCACCGGCATGTGGGTCAAGACCCCCGGTGACGCCAACATCACCATCGACCTGTGGACCGGCAACGGCAAGCGCACCCACGGCAACGGCCTCATGAAGGTCGGCCACCAGATGGCCAACATGGCCGGCGTCCGCGCCATGCAGCCCAACCTGCGCAACATCCCCTACGTCTTCGACCCCTTCGCCTTCAAGCACGTCGACGCCGTCCTCGCCACCCACTACCACCAGGACCACATGTCCAAGGAGTGGGCCGCCCACGTCGTCAACTCCGGCATGACCACCACCGACGAGAACGGCAACGAGGTCCCCGTGCCGTTCATCGGCCCGGAGAAGTCCGCCGAGTTCTGGCGCAGCTGGGGCGTCCCCGAGGACCGCATCAAGGTCGTCAAGCCCGGTGACAAGATCAAGATCAAGGACATGACCATCGTGGCCATGGACTCCTTCGATCGCACCTGCATCACCACCACCGACTCCACCGGTCCCGACCGCGAGGACCTGGCCGGCAAGTGCCCGACCGACATGGACGAGAAGGCCGTCAACTACCTGCTCGTCACCCCGGGCGGCAACATCTACCACTCCGGCGACTCTCACTACTCCATCTACTTCGCGAAGCACGGCAAGGACATCATGAAGGAGTACGGCGGCGTGGACGTCTGCTTCGGCTCCTACGGCTGCAACCCGGTCGGCATCCAGGACAAGATGGAGGCCACCGACATCCTGCGCATGGCCGAGGCGCTGCAGGCCAAGGTCGTCATCCCCATCCACTGGGACGTCTGGACCAACTTCATGGCCGACCAGCGCGAGATCGAGGTACTGTACCAGATGCGCAAGGACCGTCTGCAGTACAAGTTCCACCCGTACTACTGGCAGCCCGGCGGCGACTACACGTATCCCCTCGACAAGGACAAGAAGGAGTACATGTACGACCGCGGCTTCCACGACTGCTTCGAGCACGAGCCCAACGTGCCGTTCCGCTCCGTCCTCTAGGACCGTTGAGCCAGGGCGACTACCAGGCCAAGGGGCCGGTCGCGGCAGCTGCCGCGACCGGCCCCTTTTTCATGCGTACGGCGGAGGACTTTCCCCTGCTCCCCGCTTTGGGTATGCTCTCTTGCAGCACGCTGTACCTCGCCGCCGCCTTGCGGGCGCGGTCTCGGGATCGGATGGGTGAGAGATGCCAGCTGGAGCAGGGACGTTCGAGGAGGGGGAGGCGCGCCCTGCCCCTAAGCGCGGGGGGAGCGACGTCTCGGACGAGATGGTGGTGCTGCCCAAGTCCGAGGACGAGACGAGCCTGGACTACGCCTACCGCGTCCTCAGGTACAACATCCTCATGTACAAGATGCCGCCCGGCGCCCAGCTCAGGGAGACGGCTGTCGCGCAGAAGCTCGGCCTCTCCAAGATGCCGGTGCACCAGGCCGTGGGCAGGCTGCGTGAGCAGCTCCTCGTCGACGTCGTCCCGCAGAGCGGCACCAACATCTCGCGCATCAACGTGAGTGCGATGCGGCAGGGTTCGCTGCTCCGGACCGACGTAGAGGCCCAGACCCTCTTCCGGATGGCGGGAAGGCTCCCGAGCAGCTACATCGTGCGCCTGAGCGAGTGCTTGGACGAGCAGCGCAGGACGCTCGAGGCTACCCCGCTCGACATCTTCCGCCTCGCGAGCCTCGACGACGAGTTCCACCGCATCGTCTTCGAGGGGTCGGGGCTCGAGTTCACCTGGCGCATGGTGCGGGCCGCCTCGACGCACTACGACCGGGTGCGCTTCATGGGGCTCGTCTACGGCTTCGACGATCCCTACACCTTCTACCGCGACCACGAGGACCTCGCCAAAAGGCTCGCCTTCGGCACGCGGCTCACGAAGGACCAGCTCTACACCTTCATCTATGGGCACCTCAACCACTTCGTGGACTTCTGGGACCAGATGGTGGAGCAGCACCCCGACTACTTCGACTTCGGGCCCGTCCCGGGGGACGCGGTCTAGGACGAGCTGGCGGAGGCGCCCCGCGGCCCCTGTCAGGTGCCCAGCTGGCGCGATTTCCGTGCATTTGATATTCCAGATAGGGAAAACTGCCTGGAGTGGAGGGCTATGGCCTCTTCGCGAGGGGTCTCCTGACGCCTTTCCTCTGGCCCGTCTGGCTTTTGAGCAAGGCGTTAGGCCTGCAAGAACCTCGGGAACACAAAGGTTATAACCTATGGCAGGCCGCTCTCCGCACCGATGCGCCCGTCCGCCGGAGTAACATTGAGCGAACAAAAATATCACTTTTCCCAACATCCCCACACGAACAAAGAGTCGACCGCAGATTGCCGTCAAGAGTCAGTCCGTTCAACCCGGAAAAACAGCCGTTTAAGCGAGCGGGCACAAAGTGATATTTCACTTTTGTGCCGACTATGAAAACATAAGAAGTTGACGGGAGGTCCCGACGCCCCCCGCGCGTGCGTCCCAAGGAGCCACGACGGCGAGGGGATAAGACCATGGCCCAGGAGATCCTCCCTTCTGCGCACCTGCTCGAGATGTTCAACCCCTACATGAACGACGAGGCTCGCATGATCGAGGTGCTCCGGAGGACCGTAGCCCTTGGGTTCTACCGGGCCGTCGAGCTGCCCGTGTTCTTCGACGCCGCCAACCGCTCCGCCGTGCGAGCGATCATCGAGGGTGAGCGCCTCCTCGGGACCACCTTCGCAGGTCCTTATCTCGCAGCCCGCGGCCTCAGCCTCTCGGACCTGGACGAGGGCGCCCGCAGGCGCGCCGTCGCCCTCGTGACGCAGCTCGCCGACTATGCGGCTGAGTCCGGGATGCGCAACCTCTGCGTGGCCAGTGGCCCCGATCCCGCGCCCGAGCTGCGCGGCCTCGCGAAGGCCGCCCTCGCGGACTCGATGATCGCGCTGGGCGACCATGCCCGCGACCTGGGCCTCAACCTCACTATCGAGCCACTGGACCGCAACGCCCACAAGCGTCAGCTCATCGGTCCCATGGAGGAGACGGTCACCTGGTTCGCGCCCATACACGACCGCTGCCCCAACGCCTACATCCACTGGGACAGCGCGCACGAGGCCCTGGGCGGCATCGACCTCGTGAGGTCTCTCGACCTCGCCTCCCCCTACCTCGCCCAGCTCCACCTCTGCGACGCGATCCTGGACCCTGCGCACCCCTGCTTCGGCGACCTGCACATGGACTGCGCCCTGGCGCCCGGCTGGGAGACCGAGGGCTTCCTCACGCCCGAGGTCGGTGCGCGGATCCTCTCCAGGGTCGCCTCCTTCTACACGCCCGCGGGGGTGAGCGCCGTGTGCGCCTCCGTCGAGATCCACGGCCACCCCGGTGACCACCTCTGGCTCATTGAGGAGCATGCCCGCAGCTTCTTGCGACGCTGCTTCGACCTGGCAGGGGTCGGGGCCTAGCCCCGGCTCGCGACGGGTTCCGCGCCCGGTGCACGCCGCGCCGCCGCGGTCCTTATCGGCAGGACGTTAATACGGGTACGTGCTTGTCCTCTGGGCACCCCGTCTGTAGAGAAGGGAACGTGTATGGACAGGAGAACGTTTCTGACGGCCGCCGCAGCTGCCCCCCTGGCGCTGGGCACCCTCGCGGGATGCACCTTCGAGAAGGTCGACCGCACGGGAGGCGGTGGGTCCGGCGCCGTGGCGTCGGGCTCCAGCAACAAGGTGACGGTCGACCCGTACAACGCCGAGAACCAGATCAGGATCGCCTACGTCGCGCACGACCTCTCCACCCCCAACAACCAGGCGTGGCTCGAGGGCATCCAGCGCGAGTGCTCGTCGTGGGACAACATCACCATCGACTCCTTCAACGGCGAGTCCTCGGCCGAGACCCAGGTCACGCTGATGGCCGACATCATCAACCAGCAGTACAACGCCGTCATCCTGCAGTGCTCCGACGGCGCGGCGCTCGCCTCGTCGGTCGCCCAGGCAGAGTCCGCGGGCATCCCCGTCATCACGCTCAACCTCGACTGCTCCTCCGACACCGTCCACAGCGCGCTCGTGATGGCCGTCGACTACGACGCCGGACGCCTTGCCGCCGAGAAGATGGCCGAGCAGATGGGCGAGAAGGGCGGCGTCGCCATCATCCAGGGCGTGCCCGGCCTGACCCGCACCGACAACCTCGAGCGCGGCTTCCGCGACACGATCGCCAACTACCCCGGCATCACCATCGTCGGCGCCAACAGTGCGGCCTTCGAGAAGGAGAAGGCGAGGACGGTCATGGAGGCCTTCATGCAGCAGTACGACGGCATGACCGGCGTCTTCTGCATCAACGACGCCATGGCCGAGGGCGCGGCGCTCGCCGCGGACAACGCGGGCAAGCGCGGCAAGTACATCATCTGGGGAGCCGACGGCGAGTCCGACGCCCTCACGATGATCGAGAACGGGCAGATGAGCGGCACGATCTACACCAACAGCTGGGACGAGGGCTCCACCGCCGCGAAGATCGCGCTGCTCATGATCGGCTCCGAGTACAACTACACGGTGCTCACCAAGACCCCGCAGGTCGTCATGGAGCCGATCGTCGTCACCGCGGAGACCGTGGGGAGCATCTCGCAGGAGGACCGCTGGTAGGGCCTGGGCACACCGATCGACAAGAGAGGAGCAAGGGATGAAACAAGCAACGCTCAGGCGCCTGATCTCCATAGGCATGCTCTTGGTGCTGGTCGTGCTCTTCACGATCCTGAGTGGCATGTCCTTCCTTAACTCTACGAACCTCATCAACATCCTGCGCGACGCCTCGGTCGTCGCAATCGTCGGCGTCGGCGTGACCTACGTGATCATCACGTCCGGCATCGACCTCTCGACGGGCGCCATCATGGCCGTGGTCGGCATGGTGATGGCTAACGTCTACGCGTACACGCTCTGGCCCATCCCGGTGATGCTGCTCATCGGCGTCGCCGTGGGCCTCGTCTGCGGCCTCGTCAACGGCTTCATCGTCGGCAAGCTCCACGTACCCGAGTTCATCGCGACCCTGGCGACGATGAGCATCTACCGCTCGTTCACCTACATCATCGCGGTCCGCGACGCCAACGGCGTCATCCAGAGCCAGCCGATGGTCGTCCGCGACTTCACGGTCTTCGGCGGGGCGATGTGGCTCGGCGGCGTCATCGGGCCCTTCTACATCGTGACCTCGGCCGCGCTCGTGTTCATCATCGTCGGCCAGATCGTGCTCAAGCTCACGCACTTCGGCACCAACCTCTACTCCGTCGGCGCGAGCAAGAAGGCGGCGACCCTCTCGGGCATCAGCATCTCCAAGACGCAGATCATCGCCTACGTGGTCGTCGGCCTCTGCGCGGCGGTTGGCTCGATCTTCACCATCGCGCGCCTGCAGTCGGCGACGACCTCCATCGGCCTCGGCTTCGAGTTCGACCCCATCGCCGCGGCGGTCATTGGCGGCGTGTCGCTCGCGGGCGGCAGCGGTGACGTCATCGGCATGGCGATCGGCGCGATCTTCATGGCGGCGCTCGACAACGGCGTCCTGAAGCTCGGAGTCAACACGGCGGTCCAGTACATCATCAAGGGCGCGGTCATCATCGCCGTCGTCATCTTCGACGCCGTCTACAAGAAGGTCATGGACAAGCGCGCGAAGGCGCGCGGCGCCGGGGCCGTCCCGGCGGTCGAGACGGAGAAAGGGGTGGCGGCATGAGCGAAACGCCCATCCTCGAGGCCAAGGGCATCTGCAAGAGCTTCTCTGGCGTGAAGGTGCTCCAGGACGTCCACTTCGAAGTGGCACCAGGCGAGGTCCACGCCCTCATGGGCGAGAACGGCGCCGGCAAGTCGACCCTCATCAAGATCCTCACGGGCGTCTACTCCATGGACTCGGGGCAGATCTTCTGGGAGGGGCAGCCCGTCCAGATCGATAGCTTCCAGGACTGCCAGAAGCTCGGCGTGTCCTGCATCTACCAGGAGCTCTCGGTCATCCCGCCGCTCACGGTGGCCCAGAACGTCTACCTCGGTCGCGAGCCGATGAAGGGCCCCTTCATCGACCACGCCAAGATGCGCGAGATGACCCAGCAGCTTATCGATAAGTACGAGTTCCCGCTCTCGCCCGACACCCTCGTGGAGAACCTGGGCATGGGCCAGCGCCAGCTCGTCGAGATCCTGAAGGGCCTGTCGGCCGACGCGAAGCTCCTGATCATGGACGAGCCGACCGCCTCCCTCTCCGCCAAGGAGTCCGAGAGCCTCTTCGACGTCATCGAGACGCTGCGCTCCGAGGGGGTCTCGATCGTCTACATCTCGCACCGCCTCGAGGAGGTCTACCGCCTCTCCGACCGCCTGACGATCCTGCGCGACGGCAAGAACGTCGAAGTCCTCACCAAGGACCAGATCGTCCCCGCCAAGGTCATCGAGACGATGATCGGCAAGGTCGTCGACGAGTCCGCGGGCTCGCGCAAGATGCTCCACTCGGATGACTCCGCCGAGGTGCGCCTCGACGTGAGGGGGCTCACCGACGCGACCAACAAGTACCGCGACATCAACCTCCAGGTGCACCGCGGCGAGATCTTGGGCATCGGCGGCCTCATCGGCGCCGGTAGGACCGAGCTCGTGCGCGCCATCTACGGTGTCGACAAGGCCGCCTCCGGAGAGGTGTGGCTCGACGGCAAGAAGCTCGACCCGACGCCCAAGAACAGCATCGCGGCGGGCATCGGCTTCGTCCCGGAGGACCGCAGGAACCAGGGCTTCATCCCGCTGCTGTCGACGGTCAAGAACGTCGCGCTGCCCAACTACGACATCGTGAAGATGCGCGGCAGGGCCATCGACGACGGGGACGAGCTCGCGCTCGGCGAGCGCGCCATCCAGGACGTCGACATCCGTCCGTGCGACCCCGCAAAGCGCGTCGGTGACATGTCCGGCGGCAACCAGCAGAAGGTCGTCCTCGGCAAGTGGCTGATGCGCTCCCTGAACCTCCTGATCGTCGACGAGCCGACCGCCGGCATCGACGTCGGCGCCAAGGACGAGATCTACTCGATCCTCGAGGACCTCGCCAAGCAGGGCGTGGCGGTCATCGTCGTGTCCTCCGACCTGCAGGAGCTCATCCGCGTCTCGCACCGCATCGTCGTGATGCGCAAGGGTGACATCGTCAAGGAGTTCAAGAACGAAGAGGTGACCCAGGCCATGGTGCTCGCTGCCGGCCAGGGCGTCGAGTCCGGGGAGGGGACGGCGGCATGAGGGGGAAGTTCAGTTTCAACACCTACAGCAAGCCCATCATTCTCGTAGCGTTCATCGTCGTCCTGTGGCTCCTCGCGGGCAGCAACTTCATGAACGTCTCCAACATCGGGTCGGTCCTGAACTCGGTGTCCGTCATCGGCATCATGGTCTGCGGTACGATCTTCGTCTTCCTGATCGGCGGCATCGACCTCTCGATCGGCGCGTTGCTCGGTCTCACCGGCGTCGTTTGCGTCGAGGTCATCAACGCCCTGGGGGCGACGCCGGGCTCCGTCTTTGTCGGCATCCTCGCCGCGGTGGCGGTCGGCGCGCTCGCAGGCCTCTTCCACGGCTTCATCGTCACGACCTTCAACATCCCGGCGTTCCTCGTCACGTTCGCGACCCAGACCGCGTTCACGGGCATGTCCATGGTGATCACGGGCAACAAGATCGTCAGCTGCACGCAGCCGGCCCTGTTCACCGGCATCGCCGACACCAAGATCCTCATGCTGCCGCTGCCCATCTACTTCATGCTCCTGATGGCGCTCATCAGCTGGTTCGTCCTGCGCAGGACCGTCTTCGGGCGCCAGATCTACGCCGTGGGCGGCAACCCCACCGCGGCCGAGATCTCGGGCATCAACGTCAAGGGCCGCTCCATCGCCTGCTACGTGCTGTCCGGCGTGGCGGCCGCCATCGGTGGCGTCGTGCTCGCGTCCATGAACCAGCAGGGTATGGCCTCACAGGGCGCGGACTACGTGAACTCGGTGATCACCGCCGGCGTCATCGGCGGCGTGAGCCTGCTCGGCGGCGAGGGCACCGTGCCCGGCGCCATGTACGGCACCGTGCTCATGGGCCTGCTCACCAATGGCCTCAACCTGATGGGCGTAGACTCGACGCAGGCGGGCCTCGTGACTGGCGTCGTGACGATCGCCGCCGTGGCGCTCGACGCGGCCCAGCACCTCGACCAGTCCAAGAGGAAGGCTGGCGGGCTCTTTGCGGGGCTCATGAAGAGAAAGGATGTGGCTGCATCATGAAGAAGATAGACGCTCACGTGCACCTCGCGAAGGTCGTCGCGGGCTACTGCCGACGTGGCGAGAGCCGTGCCATCGGGGGCGGCAAGGCCCAGTGGGGCAACGGCGAGGTGTTCCAGCTCATCCCGCCCGAGATTGGGGGCGAGAGCTTCCTGGCCGAGCAGCTGCTCGAGATCATGGACGCAAACGAGGTCGAGCGTGCCGTGCTGATGCAGGGCAGCCTCTACGGCTTCCAGAACCAGTACCACAAGCAGCTGCTGAAGGAGATGCCCGACCGCTTCTGCCCCTCGTGCACGGTCGACCCGTTCCAGACCGACCACATGGAGACCTTGAGGCACTACCTCGAGGACGACGGCTTCCGCCTGGTCAAGTTCGAGATCTCGAGCGGCGGCGGCCTGATGGGCACGCACGACCCGATCGACATCTCCGGCGATCGCATGATGGAGATCTTCAAGCTCATCGAGAAGAACCACGGCAACGTGGCGCTCGACGTGGGCGACATCACGATGGAGAGCCACCAGCCCTACGCGATCATGCGCGTGGCCGACCGCTGCCCCGACCTCAAGATCACGGTGTGCCACCTGCTCGCCCCGGCGCGTGACAAGCACAAGGAGTGGGCTCTCTCCCTCGAGCTGCTCTCCAAGCCCAACGTCTGGTTCGACATCGCCGCCATCCCCAAGATCATGGCGCCGGACACCTACCCCTACCACGAGGCGGCGGCCTACCTCAAGGAGGCCAAGGGGATTATCGGCGCCGACCGCATGATGTGGGGCACCGACGCCCCCTTCGCGGCGACGCAGGACACCTACGAGCACCTGACCGACTACCTGCTGAAGGTCGACGCCTTCACCCCGGAGGAGCTCGAGGACGTGTACTACAACAACGCGCGCAAGGTCTACTTCGACTAGTGCGCCTGCCGGGCCCGGCGCAGGCCGGGCCCGGCCCAACCCCGCAGCAAGGATGAGGTCCCTCGCGCCCGCTTGGGCCGGGGCCGGAAAGGAACGGCCATGAAGCGTGTCGTGAGTCTGTACGCGACCCACTCGGAGCTCTACGACCAGCTCAACGAGAGGGCGGCCGCCTATGCCGCCGAGCGCGGCATCGCCTACGAGTGGCTGCCGCAGGAGAAGTGGACGGTCGAGTCCGCGGTCGCCGCCCTCGAGGGCGCCGATGCGGGCATCATCGACGTCGAGACCTACGACAGCCGCGTCTTCGACCGCATCAAGGACCGCTGCAAGCTCCTCGTGCGCTACGGGGTAGGCTTCGATGCCGTGAACCTCGCCGACGCGACGGCTGCGGGCATCACGGTTGCCAGGACCGCCGGCGCCAACGCAGAGAGCGTCGCGGAGATGTCCCTCACCATGATGCTGGCCGCGAAGCGCCAGCTGCCGCACAACCGCAAGGTGATCGAGTCGGGCGTGTGGGAGCGCAGCATCGGCGGCGAGCTCTTCGGCAAGAAGGTCGGCATCCTCGGCTTCGGCGCGATCGGGAAGAAGCTCGCCAAGCTCCTCTCGGGCTTCGAGGCCGACGTCTACGTCTACGACCCCTTCCTGCCGGACGGGGTCGCCGAGTCGTTCGGCGCCCACAAGGAGGAGCTCGACCGGATCTTCTCCGAGTGCGACGCAATCTCCGTCAACTCGCCCTACACCCCCGAGACCCACCACCTCGTCGACGCGCGCCGCATCGCCCTCATGAAGCCGGACGCGGTGGTCGTGTGCACCTCGCGCGGCAACATCGTGGACGAGGACGCGCTGGCGGACGCCCTGCGCGCCCACCGCATCCTCGGCGCCGGCCTCGACGTCTTCGCGCAGGAGCCCCTCCCGCTCGACTCGCCGCTCATCGGCCTCGACAACGTCATCCTCACGCCCCACGAGTCCGCGCAGACCATCGACGCCCTCTGGAACATCTACGCCCGGGCCATCGAGATTTGCTCCGACTTCTTCGCTGGGAAGGAGCTCGCGAGGGCGGACTTCCTGAACCCCGACGTGAACAAGACCGCGTGAGGGGAGAGGTGCCATGAGGTACTTCGTCGGCCTGGACAACGGCGGCACGGCGACCAAGGCCTCCGTCTTCGACGAGCACGGCGTCGAGGTGGGAAGCTGCGGCGTGTCGACCAGGGCGCTCACCCCGTCGCCCGGCCTCGTCGAGCGCGACATGGAGGAGATGTGGCAGGCCAACTGCGCCGTCGTCAAGGGCGCCCTGGAGCGTAGCGGCGTCCGCACCCAGGACGTTGCGGGCATCGGCGTCTCCGGGCACGGCAAGGGCCTCTATCTCTGGGGCAAGGATGACGCGCCGGTCCGTAACGGCATCATATCGACCGACGACCGGGCATGGAGGTACGTCCAGCGCTGGAGGGAGGAGGGCGTCGAGCGCGAGGCGGGAGAGCGGACGCTGCAGCACGTGATGGCCTGTCAGCCTGGGCCGCTCCTCGCCTGGGTCAAGGACCGGGAGCCGGAGAACTACGCGAACATCCGCTGGGTCTTCGAGTGCAAGGACTACGTCCGCTTCCGCCTCACCGGCAAGGCCGGCGCGGAGCTGTCGGACTACTCCGGATCGGGCCTCATGGACCTGCGGACCAAGCGGTTCGACCCCGCCATCCTGGCCCTCTACGGCATCCCGGAGGTGGCCGGCGCGCTCCCTCCGCTCTGCCGCGCGACCGAGGTGTGCGGGGTCGTGACCGAGGAGGCGGCCAGGCTCACGGGGCTGCTTCCCGGTACCCCCGTCACCGGCGGTATGTTCGACATCGACGCCTGCGCCATCGGCTCGGGCGTCGTCGCCCCGGACCTCGTCTGCATGATCGCGGGGACCTGGTCCATCAACGAGTTCATCAGGCGGGAGCCGGTGCTGGGCGGCAAGGTGCGGATGAACTCGCTCTTCTCGCTCCCTGGCTACTACCTGGTCGAGGAGAGCTCGCCCACGTCGGCGGGCAACCTCTCGTGGTTCGTGAGGCAGTTCCCCGAGCTCGACAAGAGGTGCGAGGAAGAGGGCAAAAGCGTCTACGACCTGCTCGACGAGTGGGTCGAGGAGGTGCTCCCGACGGAGTTCGTCCCCGTGTTCCTGCCGTTCCTCATGGGTTCCAACGTGCATCCCAACGCGCAGGGCAGCTTCGTCGGGATGAGCCTCAGCCACACGCGCAAGCACCTGGCGCGCAGCGTCTTCGAAGGGATCACCTTCTGCCACCGGACGCACCTCGAGCGACTGCTGCAGGCGGCCGACGAGCCGCCCCGGGCCATACGGCTCGCCGGCGGCGCCGCGCGCGCCGCGGTGTGGGCGCAGATGTTCGCCGACGTCTGCGGGCTTCCGGTCGAGACGGTGGCAGCGTCGGAGACCGGGGCGCTGGGCGTCGCCATCGCGACCGCCGTGGCCGTCGGGGCCTACGACACCGTCGAGGACGCCGTGGCCGCCATGGTCTCCGTGTCGGGGCGCTTCGAGCCTCGCTATGACCTGAGGCGGATTTATGACGGGAAGTATGATTTGTATTGCAAGACCGTCGATGCCCTCGACGGCGTGTGGGATGATATGCAGAAGTTAGTCGACGCTTAACGTGTGCTCGGCAAGCGGTCGACGCCAATAGCCAGACGGAGGGAGTCTCTCAATGATGCTCAAGGAGCTTCGTGAAAAGGTGTACGAGGCCAACATGGACCTGCCCAAGCACGGGCTGGTCGTCTTCACCTGGGGCAACGCCTCGGAGATCGACCGCGACAAGGGCCTGTTCGTGATCAAGCCCTCCGGCGTAGACTACGACGAGCTCAGCCCCGAGAACATGGTCGTGTGCGACCTCGACGGCAAGGTCGTCGAGGGCGACCTCAACCCGTCCAGCGACACCGCGACCCACGCCTACCTCTACAGGAGCTGGGAGAAGGTCGGCGGCATCGTCCACACCCACTCCAGCGCGGCGGTGAGCTGGGCGCAGGCCGGCCGTGACATCCCGTGCTACGGCACGACGCAGGCGGACTACTTCTACGGCGCCGTCCCCTGCATGCGCGGCCTGACCGAGGAGGAGATCGAGGAGGCCTACGAGCTCAACACCGGAAAGGTCATCGTCGAGGGCTTCGAGGGCAAGGACCCCGTCGCCCTGCCCGGCTGCCTCGTGCGCAACCACGGCCCGTTCTCCTGGGGCAAGGACGCCGCCGCGGCCGTCTACCACGCCGTCGTGATGGAGCAGGTCGCCACCATGGCGCTGCACACCGAGCAGATCTGCGCCACCGCCGGCAAGCCGATCGAGGAGGCCCTGGCCCCGCAGTACCTCCTCGACAAGCACTACATGCGCAAGCACGGCCCCAACGCCTACTACGGACAGAAGAAGTAGCCAGGGACCACATCGAACACCACGTTGGCAGGGAGGGGCGCCGGACGGTCGAGCGAGCGTCCGGCGCCCCCCTTGCAAGGAGGGAGCCAAGACATGAGCAAGTCCTACAAGCTCGGACTGTACGAGAAGGCCACCCCGCAGGAGCTCGGCTGGGAGGAGCGCCTCCAGGTGGCGGCCGAGTGCGGCTTCGACTACATGGAGATCTCCGTCGACGAGTCCGACGCCCGCCAGGCGCGTCTCGACTGGACGCCGGCCGAGCGCCAGGAGGTCGTCCAGGCGATGCGCAACACGGGGGTGCCCCTGGGCTCCATGTGCCTCTCCGGCCACCGCAAGTGGCCCTTCGGCGCGAAGGACCCCGCCAAGCGCGCGAGGAGCCTCGAGATGATGGACAAGGCCCTCGACCTCGCCTGCGACCTCGGGCTGCACGTGATCCAGCTCGCCGGCTACGACGCCTACTACGACGAGGACAAGTGGGACGGCTCCGAGGCATGCTTCGCCGAGAACCTCGCCCGTGCGACCGAGATGGCCGCCGAGGCGGGCGTCGTGATGGGCTTCGAGACCATGGAGACCCCCTTCATGGACACCGTCGCCAAGGCCATGCACTACGTCGACCTCATCAACAGCCCCTTCCTCGGCGTCTACCCCGACGTGGGCAACCTCACCAACGCCTCGCTGCTCTACGGCGTGTCCGTCGCGGACGACGTCGCCACGGGCGCGGGCCACATCTTCGCCGCGCACCTCAAGGCGACGCGCGCCGGCCAGTACCGCGACATGCTCTTCGGCGAGGGGACGACCGACTACGAGGGCGGCCTGAGCCAGCTCGTCCCGCAGGGCGTGCGCCGTTACGTCTGCGAGATGTGGTACCTCGGCTCGCCCAGCTGGAAGGAGGACGTCGCCCACGCCTCCGAGTTCGCCCGCGCCAAGGTCGACGCGGCGATGGCGGCGCTCGCGTAGCGGCGGCCTTGCGCCAGGTTCAGAATCTGAACCCACGTCGGGCGATAAGACGGCAGGTGGGGGAGCCCGCATGCCGTACATTAGGTAGGACAGGAACCTCTGGAAGCACGGAAAGGACAAGGGAATGAAGTTCTTCATCGACACCGCCGACCTGGACGAGATCCGCGAGGCCCAGAGCTGGGGCATCCTCTCTGGCGTCACCACCAACCCCTCCCTGTACGCCAAGACCGGCGGCAAGCTCGCCGACTTCGAGGACCACATGGTCAAGATCTGCGAGATCTGCGACGGTCTGCCCGTCTCCGCCGAGTCCACGGCTGAGACCACCGAGGCCATGATCGAGGAGGCCGAGCACCTCGCCTCCCTCGCGCCCAACATCGTGGTCAAGCTCCCGGTCTGCGAGGCCTCCCTGCCGGCGACCCACCACCTCGCCAAGGAGGGCATCCGCGTCAACATGACGCTGGTCTTCTCCGCCCCGCAGGCCCTTCTCGCCGCCCGCGCCGGCGCGCGCTACATCTCGCCGTTCGTCGGTCGCTTCGACGACATCGCCGAGGACGGCCTGGAGCAGCTCAACACCGTCGTGACCGCCGTCAAGAACTACAGCTACGGCTACTGGGACGAGGAGGGCGGCCCGGAGATCATCACCGCCTCCGTCCGCACCCCCAACCACGTGACCCAGGCCGCGCTCATGGGCGCCGACATCGCCACCGTGCCGTTCGGCGCGCTCAAGAAGTGCGTCCATCACCCGCTGACCGACCAGGGCCTCGAGAGGTTCGCGGCCGACTGGGCGAAGGTCACCGGCGAGGCCAAGTAGGGGCAGGGCACCACGCGCGAGGGCACCGCAAGCGGCCGAGGGTCGCCGGCGGTGCTCTCGACTTACCATCGAGGACAAGAGAGACGGCCCCGGGGGCAGCCCCGGCGGCAGAACGAAGGGAGCAAAGATGGCGGAAGGGACGGCAGCCCCCGACTTCCAGGAGCTCGCTCGGATCGCCCGACGCGTGCGCCAACAGATCATCATCGGCGTGCACGCGGCCAAGTCCGGACACCCCGGCGGCTCGCTCGGCGCGGCTGACATCATGACCTACCTGTACTTCCACGAGATGAACGTGGACCCCAAGAACCCGCGCGACCCCAAGCGCGACAGGTTCGTCCTCTCCAAGGGCCACTGTGCGCCGGCCCTCTACGGCACCCTCGCCGAGCGCGGCTTCTTCCCCGTGGAGGACATCCCCACGCTGCGCCACGTCGGCAGCCACCTGCAGGGCCACCCCAACATGAACGACACGCCCGGCGTCGACATGTCCACCGGCTCGCTCGGACAGGGCGTCTCCGCCGCCGTGGGCATGGCGCTGGCCGCCAAGCTCTGGGGCGACGACTACCGCACCTACACCCTGCTCGGCGACGGCGAGATCCAGGAGGGCCAGGTCTGGGAGGCTGCGATGTTCGCCGGTAGCCACCACCTGGACAACCTCTGCGTGATCGTGGACAACAACAACCTGCAGATCGACGGCACCATAGAGCAGGTCAACTCGCCCTATCCCATCGCAGACAAGTTCCGCGCCTTCAACTTCCACGTGATCGAGGTCGCGGACGGCAACGATATGACGCAGCTTGCCCCCGCCTTCGAGGAGGCCAGGCAGACCAAGGGCGCGCCCACGGCCATCGTCTGCAAGACGGTCAAGGGCAAGGGCGTCTCCTTCATGGAGAACCAGGTCGGCTGGCACGGCAAGGCACCCAACGACGAGCAGTTCGAGCAGGCCATGGCCGAGCTCGCTGGAGAGGAGTAGCCATGGCAGACGTCAAGAAGGTCGCAACGCGCCAGAGCTACGGCGAGGAGCTCGTCGAGCTCGGCAAGGAGCACGACGACTTCGTCGTGCTCGACGCCGACCTCGCGGCCGCTACCAAGACCGGCCTGTTCAAGGCCGCCTTCCCCGACCGCCACGTCGACTGCGGCATCGCCGAGCAGGACCTCATGGGCATCGCGGCGGGCATCGCTGCCGCCGGCCACAAGGTCTTCGCGAGCTCGTTCGCGATGTTCGCCGCCGGCCGCGCCTTCGAGCAGGTCAGGAACTCCATCGGCTACCCGCACCTCGACGTGAAGATCGGCGCGACCCACGCCGGCCTCTCCGTCGGCGAGGACGGCGCCACCCACCAGTGCTGCGAGGACATCGCGCTCATGAGGACCATCCCGGGGATGACGGTCATCGTGCCGTCCGACGACGTGGAGGCCCGTGCCGCGACCCGCGCCGCCTACGAGATGGACGGCCCCGTCTACCTGCGCTTCTGCCGCCTCGCCACGCCGGTCGTCAACGACCGCCCCGACTACGACTTCAAGGTCGGCAAGGCCTACGTCCTGCGCGAGGGCACCGACGTCACCATCGTGGCCTGCGGCCTCATGGTCGAGCAGGCGCTCGAGGCCGCCCGCCAGCTCGAGGCCTCCGGCGTGTCCGCCGAGGTCATCAACGCCCCGACCGTGAAGCCGCTCGACGCCGAGACGATCGTCGCCTCCGCGCGCAAGACGGGCAGGGTCGTCACCGCCGAGGAGCACTCGGTGATCGGCGGCCTCGGCTCGGCCGTGTGCGACGTCCTCTCCGAGCAGCACCCCGTGCCGGTCAGGAAGGTGGGCGTCGAGGACACCTTCGGCGAGTCCGGTCCGGCCGTCGAGGTCCTCAAGAAGTACGGCCTCACCGCCGAGCACGTCGCCGAGGCGGCCCTCTCGCTCGTCAAGTAGGGTCCCACCCGCGCGTCGACGGGCGCGCGACGACGCGGCGGCCGCGTCATGAACGACTACAGAAGCGCCCCCGCGGCGAGCGCGGCCCCGTGGGGCCGCCCACCCGGGGGCGCGTCATGAAGGGAGCGCATCTCATGGAGACAGCGGACGGAAGGCAGGCGGGGGCGATGGTGGCCCCCTCGTTGCTCGCAGCTGACCGCATGCACTTCGGCCGCGAGCTGGAGAGCGTGGCGGACGCCGACTACCTGCACGTCGACGTGATGGACGGCCACTTCGTCCCGCCGATCGCGTTTGGCGCCATCGACGTGCGCTCCGTCGCCGCCGCCTCGCAGGTGCCGCTCGACGTGCACCTCATGGTCGACAACCCCGACGAGTGCATCGACCAGTACCTCGACACGGAGGCGCGCATCGTGACCTTCCACTGGGAGGCCGCGACCCACGCGCACCGCCTCGTCGAGAAGACCCACCAGGCCGGCAAGCTCTCCGGCGTCGCCCTCAACCCCGCGACGCCCCCCGAGGCCCTGCGCGAGCTCCTGCGCTGGGTCGACCTCGTACTCGTCATGACCGTCGACCCCGGCTACGGCGGGCAGGGCATCGTCGAGGGCAGCCGCGACAAGGTCGCCCGCACGAGCCGCCTCTGCCGCGAGCTGGGCGTGAGCCCCATCATCGAGGTGGACGGCGGGGTCAAGACGGACAACGCCGGCACCCTCGCGGCCGCTGGCGCGAGCCTGCTCGTCGCGGGCAGCGCCGTCTTCGGCAGGGAGGATAGGGCCGCGGCCATCCACGAGCTGCGCCTGGCGGCCCAGGAGGGCTAGGCCGGAGCGAGGCCGGCCCTGCGCGACGGCCCCTGCGAGAGAAGCGTCCCGGACATGTGAGGGCGGGCGGCCACGCACCTGGTGGCCGCCCGCCCTTGTCGTCTGTGCCCTATCCCGAGCCGGCGCCTTGTGCCCGGCGCCTCGTGCTACGCCCTTCTGAGGCGCTCCGCGATGGCGAGGATGAACTCCTCGGTGTCGAGGGTGGTGGGGTTCGGGAGGGTTGTGATGCGGGCGAGGTCGCCGGTCATCTCGCCGCCCTCGATGGTGTCGATCGTGGCGCGCTCGAGCCTGTCGGCGAAGTCCGCGAGCTCGGGAAGGCCGTCGAGCTCGCCGCGCTTGCGCAGGGCGCCCGACCAGGCGAAGATCGTCGCCACGGAGTTGGTCGAGGTCCTCTCGCCACGCAGGTGCTTGTAGTAGTGGCGCTGGACGGTGCCGTGGGCGGCCTCGTACTCGAAGTAGCCGTGGGGCGAGACGAGCACGGAGGTCATCATCGCGAGCGAGCCGAAGGCGCTCGAGAGCATGTCGCTCATCACGTCGCCGTCGTAGTTCTTGCAGGCCCAGATGAAGCCGCCCTCGGACTTCATGACCCGGGCGACCGCGTCGTCGATCAGCGTGTAGAAGTAGGTGATCCCCGCCTCCTCGAAGCGCGTGCGGTACTCGGCCTCGTAGAGGTCGGCGAAGACGTCCTTGAAGCGGTGGTCGTAGGTCTTGGAGATGGTGTCCTTGGTCGCGAACCACAGGTCCTGGCGGGTGGAGAGCGCGAACTCGAAGCAGCTGCGCGCGAAGCTTTCGATGGAGGCGTCCAGGTTGTGCATGCCCTGCACGACGCCAGGGCCGGAGAACTCGTGGATGAGGCTCCTGGTCTCGGTGCCGTCCGCCGCGGTGAAGACGAGCTCGGCCTTGCCGGGGCCCTCGACGCGCATCTCGGTGTTGCGGTAGACGTCACCGTAGGCGTGTCGGGCGATGGTGATGGGACGCTTCCAAGAGCGCACCTGCGGCTCGATGCCCCTGACCACGATCGGGGCGCGGAAGACGGTGCCGTCGAGCATGGCTCGGATGGTGCCGTTGGGGCTCTTCCACATCTGGGAGAGGCCGTACTCCTTCACGCGGGCCGCGTTGGGGGTGATCGTGGCGCACTTGACGGCCACGCCCAGGCGCTTGGTCGCCTCGGCCGAGTCGACGGTGACCTGGTCGTGGGTGGCCTCGCGATTCTCGAGGCCGAGGTCGAAGTACTCGGTCTTGAGGTCGACGAACGGCTCCACGAGGTCGTCCTTGATCATCTTCCAGATGATGCGGGTCATCTCGTCGCCGTCCATCTCGACGAGCGGCGTCTTCATCGCGATCTTGGCCATCCAAGCCTCCAACTATCGGGCCGCGCGGGCGGCCGGCGTATCGACCTCCCACATTGTAGCCGGCGGCCGCGCGGGGGCGGTTGCCCGCGTGTTACGGCCGCGGCGGACGTGGGGTCACGTCCCGTGGCGGCTCCCGGGGCCGCGTCCAGGCCCGGGGCTACTCCTGGTGCCGCCGAGAGGCCCCGCCCGCGCCGGCACCCCCGTCCGCGGAGGCCGTGCGGCCGCGCCTGTCGGCGTGACGGGCGTCTGTCCTGGGGCGGCCCTTCGCCTCGAGGTTGCGCAGGTTGGTGACCGTGCGCTCCATGCCGTGCGGCACGTAGCCCATGGTGGAGAGGTCGTCGGGCAGGTAGTCCACGAGGCTCAGGGGCGCCGTCTGCACCACGTGCGCGGGCTCGGGCCCGGGCTTGGCGCAGAGCCCGAAGACCGTCGCCCCCTTGGCGCACAGGCGCTCCTCGTAGGCGCTCACCGGGTCGTCCGGCAGGAGCGCGCGGCAGTCGTCCGTGCTCCAGACGAGTTCGTAGCCGGCGAGTTCGACCTGGGTCAGCGTGAAGTCGCGCAGGGGCTGGCTGTCCGTCTTGAGCTGCACGCGGCCGTCGGGCGCCAGCACGCGGCGGAAGTCCATGAGGCGGTCGACGTAGGTGAGGCGCTCCCTCGCGCGCCTGGCGCGCGGGAAGGGCGTCGGGAAGTTGAGGTAGATCAGGGAGACCTCGCCGGGCGAGAAGAACTCGGGCACGTCGCTTCCCCTGCCGGGGACGAAGACGACGTTGGGCAGGCCGCTCTCCTGGGCCTTCTGGGCCGCGTAGGCGATGCAGAGCGGCTCGTAGTCCACGCCGACGAAGAGCACGTCCGGCTCGCGGCGCGCCGCCTCGACGGTGAAGCCGCCCTTGCCGCAGCCGAGGTCGAGCCTGACCTCCGAGTAGCGCGCCCCCGGCCGTCCCGGCTCGAGGGGGTGGCAGGCCTCGGCCCAGGCGCCCGCGAGGGAGCGGGGGCTCGTCTCGATGCTGTCGGCGTAGCGCTCGAGCCGCTCCTCGAGGACGAAGTGCTTGGGCAGGCGGGTGTGCATTCCGTGCATGGCGTTCCTATCTCCGGTGCGGGCCGCGCCCGGCGCGGCCTCGGGCGCTCGGGCGCCCCCTCTCGCAAGACCACAGTGTACGTGCGCGCCGGCGTCGGCGCGCGTCCGCGGCCCCCTCTTCGCAAAAGATGCCCGCACAGACCCGACGGGCGCTTTGCCGCGCGGCCCCGGGGCGCTACATTTATCTCCGTGAGCCTGCCGCGCGCGGCCCCTGGCGCGAGACGGCGCCGACTGCGCGCCGCCTGTCGTGGGGGAGACACATGAACCGCTTCGCAAGGGGAATCGTCGCGACCATAGTCGGTGCGAGCCTGTGGGGGCTCTCCGGCGTCTTCGCCCAGTACCTCTACGCGCACTACGAGATCACCGCGCTCTTCGTGACGGCCGTGCGCACGGTCTCGGCGGGCCTCGTCTTCCTGCTGTACTTCCTCTGGCGCCGCCGCGACCTCCTGCGCGAGCTCCTGGGCGACCGCGCGTCCGTGCGCCAGCTCCTCGTCTTCGGCTGCTGCGGCCTCTACACCTGCCAGCTCACCTACATCGTGGCCGTGGGCTTCACCAACGCGGGCACCGCCACGGTGATGCAGAGCTCGAGCGTCGTCTTCGTGATGCTCGCGACCTGCCTCATCGGCCGGCGGCTGCCCCACGCGCGGGAGGTGGCGGGGCTCGTCTGCGCCTTCGCGGCCGCCGTGCTGATCGCAACCAAGGGCGACCTCGGGACGCTGCAGATCCCCGTGCCCGGCCTGGTCTGGGGCATCCTCAACGCGCTGAGCGTCACGTTCTACATCATGTACCCGCACCGGCTCTTCGAGCGCTGGGGAAGCCTGCCCATCACGGGCCTCGGCCTGCTCGTCGGCGGGGTGCTCGCGCTCGTGGTGTGGCTGGCGGCCGGGGCGCTCTGGGGCGCGACGGACGGGGCCCTCGGGGTCTCCGCCGCCGTGCCGGCCTTCGGCTGGGACGGCGTCGCCTGCCTCGCCGGCATCGCGGTCGTGGGCACCCTGATGGCCTTCTCGCTCTACCTGCACGGCGTCTCCATCGTGGGTGGCCTCACCGGCAGCCTGCTCGGCACCATGGAGCCGCTGAGCGCCAACGTGCTCGCGGTCCTGTGGCTGAACACCCCCTTCACCTGGGCCGACTGGGTGGGGCTCGCCCTCATGCTCGTGACCACGGCCCTGGTGTCTCTCGGCGGGGCGCAGGGTTCGGGAGAGGCCGCGCCCGGCGCCGGGGGCGCGCCTGCCGCCGAGGGGGCCCCGGCGTCCGAGGCGGGGGAGGCGTAGGGCATGGAGCTCGACCTCAGGCGCGTCATCGGCGGCATGGCCCCGGAGCCGCTCGACGTCGAGCTGCACCGGCTGGAGACGCCCTGGACCGGCCAGGTGGAGCGCTCGGAGCACCCCCGGCCGGAGCATCCGAGGCCGCAGTTCGCCCGCGTGCGGTGGCGCTCCCTCAACGGCTGGTGGGACTGCGCGGTACGCCCCTGCGCCGACGCGCGCGCCCGCTGGCGGGAGGCCCGCCCGCCCGTAGGGGGCGCCTGGGAGTCGCGGATCCGCGTGCCCTTCTCGCCCGAGGCGCCGCTGTCCGGCGTGGGGCACCGGCTCGCCCCCGACGAGCTGCTCTTCTACGGCCTCTCCTTCGACGCGCCGGCGCTTGCGGCCGGCGAGCGGCTCCTGCTGCACCTGGACGCCGTCGACTGGGCCTGCGCCGCCTACCTCAACGGGGGGAGGGTCGCCGAGCACGTGGGCGGCTACCTGCCCTTCTCGGTCGACCTGACGGACGCGCTGCGGACGGGCGAGAACCGCCTGGAGCTGTGCGTCTTCGACCCGAGTGAGACGGGGACGCAGCTGCGTGGCAAGCAGCGCATCCGTCGCGGCAACATGTGGTACACGGCGCAGAGCGGCGTCTGGCGCGACGCCTGGCTCGAGGTGGTGCCCGCGGCGCACCTCGTGGGCGTCTCGCTCGCCCCCGACCCCGACGCAGGGCTGCTGCGCCTCAAGGCACGCGTGTGCGGCACGGGGACGCTGCGCGTCGAGGTGTGCGCGGGGGAGGAGGTCGTCGCCACGGGAGGGGCCGTCGTGGGGCCGGGGGCCGCCCTTCCGGCCTCCGCGGGCGCCGCGGGGCCGGACGTCTCGGGGCAGGGGGCCGGGGGCGCTGCCGCCACGGGCGTCGTGGGCGAGGCCTCGCTCGAGATCCCGGTCGTGAGCCCGCGCCTGTGGGGCCCCGAGGACCCCTTCCTGTACGGGCTCAGGCTCTCGTTCGGCGACGACGAGGTCACGAGCTACTGCGCCTTCCGCACCGTGGGCGTGGAGCCCGACGTCGAGGGCACCATGCGCTTCTGCCTCAACCACGCCCCGCTCTTCCTGCGCGGCGTGCTCGACCAGGGCTACTGGCCCGACGGGCTCATGACGGCGCCCAGTGACGCGGCGCTCGTAGCGGACGTGCGCCGGGCGCGCGAGGCGGGCTTCAACCTGATGCGCAAGCACGTGAAGGTGGAGTCCGAGCGCTGGTACTACCACTGCGACAGGCTCGGCATGCTCGTCTGGCAGGACATGGTCTCCGGCGGCGGCAGGCGCCACGAGTGGGACGCGCTGAACAAGCCCACCCTCTTCCGGCACGCGCAGGCCGCCTTCGACGACCGGCCGCGCCTGCACCAGCGGCGGCTCTCCGCAGGCGACGCCGCCTTTCGCGAGGAGTGGCGCGAGACGGCGGCGGGCACCGTGCGGCTGCTCGCCAACCACCCCTGCGTCGTCACCTGGACCCTCTTCAACGAGGGCTGGGGGCAGTTCGACGCGCGGGCGGCCACGCGCCTCGTGCGCTCGCTCGACCCCACGCGCCCGATAAACGCCACCTGCGGCTGGTACGACCAGGGCGCAGGCGACTACCACGCCATCCACAACTACTTCCGCACGATGCGGGTCTATCCCGAGACGCTCGTCGCGCGCCTCGCGGGCGCCCGGCGCGCCTTCTTCGTGAGCGAGTTCGGCGGGCTCATGTACCACGTGGAGGGGCACAGCTCCCTCGACCGCGCCTACGGCTACGACAAGTTCGACTCGGAGGAGGGCTGGCGCGAGGCGGCGCGCGCCCGGCTCGAGGAGGCGGCTGCGCTCGAGGGGCATGGGCTGGCGGGCTTCGTGTTCACGCAGCTGAGCGACGTGGAGGAGGAGACGAACGGGATCCTCACCTACGACCGTCGCCTGGACAAGCTGACGGGCGAGCGCTTCGGCGACGCGGGCGGCGTCGGATAGTCCCCGGGTCCGCGGGGGGGGCGTCCGGGCGCCGAGCCCGCCAAAGGGAGCGGCGCCCCGCAAGGGCGAGGCGCCGCGTGCCGGGCGCGCGCCCGGCGGGAGGTCCTTGTCGGCCCTGGCTACTCGCCGTCCTCCTCGGACATCTCGAGCAGCGTGCTCATGAGGGCGGGGGTGACCTGCTTCTTGCGGCTCACCACGCCGGGCAGGGTCGCGACGCCGTCCTCGGGCGTGACGCCGAAGGCACGCGAGACCATCGCCTCGGAGTTGGGGCCCCAGTAGAGCATCTCGGTCGTCTGGGACTTGACGTCGGTGAACATGTAGAAGACGACGGGGATCTCGTTGACCTTGGCGCCCTCGGGCAGGTAGGGGCCGCAGAGGGCCTCGGCCGCCTTGCGGCTGTTCTCGGTCATGAAGGAGCCCTGGCCGACGCCGAAGCGGACCTTGCCGCGGCTGAAGACCTTGAAGTCCGAGTTGAAGAACTCCTCGGCCGTGCGCCCGGTGAGGTCGGCGCCGGCGTCGAACATCTGGTCCGCGTAGGTGTCGATGTCGACCCCGGCGATCTTGGCGAGGGCGTTGCCGGCCTCGATGTCCATCGGTGTGCAGGTAGGCGAGCGGAACGCGAGGGTGTCGGAGAGGATGGCCGAGAGCATGAGGCCGGCGATGTTCGCCGGAATCTCCACGCCGTTCTCGCGGTAGATGCTGTAGATGATGGTGCAGGTGCAGCCCACGGGCATGTTGCGGAAGTAGGCTGGCGCGGAGGTCTCGATCGAGCCGATGCGGTGGTGGTCGATGATCTCCATGATGACGGCCTGCTCGAGGCCGTCGACCGCCTGGGAGCGCTCGTTGTGGTCCACAAGGATGACGTGCTTCTTCTGGGGGTCGAGCAGGTTGGGGCCGTTCACGACGCCGGCGTAGTGGCCGCCCTCGTCGACGACGGGGAAGAAGCGGTGGCGCGACTGGGTCATGACCTTGCGCGCGTCGTCGATCGTGGTGTTGACGCTGAAGTGGATGACCTTGTCCGCCGGCAGCATCTTGGCGCGCACGGGCATGGCCATGGAGATCAGGCGCGCGGCGGCGTAGGTGTCGTAGGGGGTGGCGATGACGGTGCAGTTGCGCTTCTGCGCCTCGTTGACCACGACGTGCGAGACGTGCGCGCCGTTGCAGACGATGACGCAGCTCACGCCGGACTCGACGGCGAAGCGCTGGGTCTCGTAGCGGTTGGTGACCAGGACGATGTCGCCGGGCTGGATGTTGCCCTCCATCATCTCCGGCGTGGTGCCGACGCGGATGCGGCCCTCCTCGATGCAGCCCTCCGGGTCGCCGGCCACCATCTCGCCGTTCAGGGTGTCGAGGACGTTGGTGTAGCGCGTCTTGCTGCTGGAGAGGACCGCGGCGTCGAAGATGTCCATGTTGGCGCTGGCGATGTCCTTGACGGAGATCAGGCCCTCGATGTCGTTGTCGGCGTCGGTGATGACCAGGGTGTCGACCTTGGACTCCTGGATGAGGTTCCACGCGACGTAGAGGCTCGTCTCGGCGTCGATGCCGGGCTGGTGCTGGAAGCTGATGTCCTTGATCTGCGGGGCGACGCTCGTGATGAGCGCGGGCTCGACGAAGCCGAAGTGCCTGAGGGCGAACTGCGTCTCGCGGTTGACCGTGCCGGCGCGACGTGCCTCGTAGATGGGCTTGTCGATCTGGTTCTTGAGATAGGCGTAGCTGATTGCGGCACAGATCGAGTCCGTGTCCGGATGCAGGTGGCCTATGACGTTTACCTTGCGGATTGCGTCTGGCATGTGCACTCCTTGGTGAGAATCGGTTGCCGTCGGTGAAGATGGCGCGAGCAGGACTTCCAAATTGTAAAACCGCTGCTCATTGATATGCGGTCTGACTTTCCCAAACTTTGGCGAACAATCGGGGCGCATCGGCGCGAGGGCCGCTCGCTCGGTGAGCGTATCGGGGGCCGGCGGCGCGCCGCCCCAGGGCGTTTTCCCGGCGACTTCCGGCGACCTCGAAGGCGTCCCGGACGGAGGAGGGGCCGCGCCCGTCGGGTGCGGCCCCTCCTGGAAGTGCGTCCGTCGCGCCCGTTCGCCTAGATCATCTCGATGAAGGCCGAGAGGCGCGTGGAGACCTGGCCCTGGTCGCCGGCGGAGTAGTCGGTCTCGAGCTTCATGTAGGGGATGCCGCGGTCCTCGAGGGTGCGGCCCATGTTGACGCTCTCGAGGTTGAAGGTGTGGCAGGCCTGCAGCACGGCGTCGACCACGCCGTCCGCGTGGTACTTCTCGACCATGGCGAGGGTGTTCTCGACGCGGCCGGGGTTGGGGGTCATGACCGAGCAGTTGATCTGGAGGTAGCGGTCGGAGATGGCGCGCAGGATGTCGGGGGCGTCCTCGTCGACCATCATGGAGTTGGTGCGCTCGCCCATGCAGTTGTCGAGGCAGACGATGACGCCGCCGTTGTCGTCGATGGTCTTGCCGACCTTGTTGATGAGCCCGCCCGCCGGGCAGCCGGAGAGCACGATGCGCTTGGCGCCGGCGCGGACGGCCGCCTTGCCCTCGGCGGCCTCCTGCCTGCGGGTGGCCACGAGCTGCTCGATCTTCTCGGCCTGGGTGACGACGTCCATGGCGAAGGTGCCCGACTGGAGCGTGGTCATGAACTCGACCGACGTCATGGGGCAGGGGTCGGCGCGCTGCAGCTCGAAGAGGTCGAGAAGGGCCTGGCGGTAGACGTTGCGGTTGTGGACCGCCTGGCGCAGGTCGTCGTCGGTGATGGTGACGCCGAAGAGCTCCTCGAGGCGCTGCTTGAGCGCCACGACCTCCTCGTACCAGCCCTGCTTCTCGTGGTCCCTGAGCTGGCCGTTGGGGAGGTGCAGGACGTAGGTCGGGCGGATGTCGCCCAGGAGCTCGTACATCTTCTTCTTGCCGTCGCAGGTGGTCTCGCCGACGATCAGGTCCGAGAAGTACGTGTAGGGGCACTTGTCCGTGAGCGCGAAGCCGTAGGTCGACTTGATGAGCGGGCAGAGGTTCTTGGGCAGGACCGTCTCCGCGGCGCCGATGGGCTCGTCGCTCGTGCCGCACAGCCCGACGCAGGCCGCGCCGGCGGCCTCGATGACCTCGGCGGGGGCGTAGGTGCACAGGGTGCCGACGAGCCTGCCGCCGGCCTTCTTGAAGTCGTGGACGCGCATGAAGCTCTTGCGGCGCGACTCGTCGTACTCCTCGAAGGTCTTGGGGAGGTCGAAGGGGGCGGGAATCTGGGTCGAGCTGTTGGGAAGCGTTGCCGTGGGCATGGGGTTTCTCTCCTTTGTCTTGGACGTGCGCCCCGGCCTGAGGCTGCCGTACGGGAAGTCGGGGACCGGGGGAGTGCTGGGACGCGCCGGCTCGCGCTAGCGCTGGCCCGAGATCGCTGCGCCGATGGCTCCGGCGAAGCGCGCCTCGGGGCGCGTGCTCACCGGCTTGCCGAGGCGGTCGGCGAGGCGACCGACGATGTAGGCGTTGTCGCACAGGCCGCCGGTGAGGAAGCACTCGTCCCCCGGGACCTGCGAGGCGAGCGAGACGACCTTGCCCACGACGGACTCGATGACGCCTGAGGCGATGTTCTCCAGAGGCTCGCCGCGGCCGATGAGGGAGATGATCTCCGACTCCGCGAAGACGGTGCACATGCTGGAGATCGTGATCTTCTCGCCCTTGGCAGCGAGCTCCGAGAGCCGCTCCTGCGAGACGTTCATGCGGTTGGCCATGACCTCGAGGAACTTGCCAGTGCCCGCCGAGCACTTGTCGTTCATCAGGAACTTCTTGAGCATGCCGTTTCTGAGCTCGAGCACCTTGGTGTCCTGGCCGCCCACGTCGATGACGACACCGCTCCTGCCGAACAGCCACCAGGCGCCCTTCGCGTGGCAGGTGATCTCGGTGACGGCCTTGCCAGCGTAGGGGACGGCGATGCGTCCGTAGCCCGTGGCGATCACGGACTCCTGCTCGACGTCTATGCCGTGCTCCGCGAGCGTTTCCGCGGCGTGCCTCGCCGCCTCGATGCTCGAGAACCCCGTCGGGGCGAGCAGCGTGAGCGTGAGCTCGTTGTCCTCCATGACCGCGACCTTGGTCGCCGTGGAGCCTATGTCTATGCCGATTGACCTCATGTGCCTCTCCGTATGTGGGACCTGCGTCCGGCGCCACCGCGACCGGACGGACCTACGCTTGCCCCTAAAAGCTAGCACCGGCATCGCGGGCGTCGGGATTCTGCAGACGATTAGAAAATGGCCTATGCAAGAATAAGCCGATTACTAGGCATCGGTATTGGATGCACCTAGCTCCGTATAAGTTCCTGCGAGTGGTCTATGATAGGTGTTGACCGGCATGTAGCAGCAGGTAGACGGTATTATTTGGGCGATGTTTACGCCTAGGCTACTAGCGACTTTGGCATATAGCCTCTTACCTATAGTACTGGCTGGTGAAAGCTTGGCACCGCGAGCGGGTGCCGGCTTCGTACGGACGTGACGATCGACGAGGAGCTCACGTGTTCAAATTCGACTACTTCCTGTACTGCATCCCGCAGATCGCGGCGCGGCTCGACGTCACGCTCGAGCTCACCTTCGTCTCGGCGGCGCTCGCCCTCCTCATCGGCGTCCTCGTCGCGATGATCGCGACCTACAAGGTCAAGGTCCTCTACCCCATCACGCGCGTCTACGTCTCGTTCATGCGCGGTACGCCCGTGGTGGCGCAGCTCTACTTCTTCTACTTCGGCATGGCGGTCTACAGCACGGCGATCAGGGACATGACCCCCATGGTCGCGGTCTCGATCGTGATGAGCCTGAACGTCGGCGCCTTCATGTCGGAGAGCATCCGCGGAGCCCTTCTATCCGTCGACGAGGGACAGCGCGAGGCCGCGGCCTCCCTCGGCATGACCAACGCGCAGACCTTCTGGCGCATCGTGGTCCCGCAGGCGGTGCGCGTGGCGCTGCCCCCGCTCTTCAACGACGTCATCAACCTCATCAAGATGTCGTCCCTCTCGTTCATGATCGGCGTCCCCGACATCATGGGCGCCGCCAAGATCCTCGGCGCGAACTCCTTCCGCTACTTCGAGATCTACGCGGCGGTCATGCTCGTCTACTGGATCGTGATCCTGGCGTTCAGCGCGCTGAGCAAGTGGCTCCAGCGCAGGTGCGAGCAGATGTACTAGAGGGGCGGCAAGGCAGACGGGTGATTCGCGGCCGTCGCCCAGAGTGGCGGCCAAGGCATAAGTCATGTGCCACTGGCACAGGAAAGGTTGGCAAGAATGGCAGACAGCAGGTCCATGTCGCGCAGGAACTTCCTCAGGGGCGCGCTCGCGATGGGCGCCCTCGCCGGCTCCTCCGTTCTCGTGGCGGGCTGCGCGGGTTCTGGCTCCAACGGCTCGTCCAGCGACTCCGCGGCCGCTTCCTCCACGGACGCCTCGGGCAAGATCACCAAGGTCACGATCGTGACCGGCGGCACCGGCGAGCCCTACTCGCTCATCGGCACCGACGGCACCTGGACGGGCATCGACGCGGACGTCTGGAACAAGATCAAGGAGAACACCGGCGTCGACTTCGAGGTCAAGCAGGCCGAGTTCTCCTCCATGTTCGGCGAGCTCGACGCCGGCCGCGCCAACGTCGCCGCCAACTGCCTCGCGGTGAAGAAGGAGCGCACCGAGAAGTACCTCGCGTCGCACCCCTACTACGGCGACGCCCAGTGCGTGGTCGTGGGCAAGGACAACACCGACATCTACCAGTTCTCCGACCTCGCGGGCAAGAACTGCGGCGTGGCCAACGGCCAGGCGTCCCAGACGATCGCCCAGGACATGTCCTCGCAGTACGGCTTCACGATCACGACCTTCGACGACTCCAACGCCGGCCTGAGCAACCTCGCCCTCGGCCGCATCGACGCGATGTTCACCACGGACACCGCGGTCTACAAGTGGGAGGACGCCAACAACGACAAGGTCCGCTTCCTCGACGAGCGCACCATGGCCAACAATGTGGCCTACTTCTTCCCCAAGACCGACGAGGGCCAGAAGTACTGCGACTTCGTCAACGAGCAGATCGACAAGATGCTCGCCGACGGCAGCATGTCCGAGATCGTCACCAAGTGGCTGCACAACGACATGACCAAGTCCATCATCAACGAGTAGACGTGGATACCATGGCAGAGGCACTCATCAGGGTAGAGCACCTGTACAAGTCCTTCGGCGACACCGACGTGCTCAAGGACATCAACCTGACGCTCAACAGGAACGAGGTCACGGCCATCATCGGCCCCTCCGGCACCGGCAAGTCGACGCTCCTGCGCTGTCTCGACTACCTGACCGTCCCCACGCGGGGCAAGGTCACGATCGAGAACGACACGGTGGACGCGGAGAGCTACACGAAGGCCGACGTCGCGGCGCTGAGGAAGCACTCCGCCATGGTCTTCCAGAGCTACAACCTCTTCAAGAACAAGACCGCGCTCGGCAACGTGATGGAGCCGCTCGTCACCGTGCAGCGGATGCCCAAGGCCCAGGCCGAGGAGCGCGCCCTCAAGTACCTGGACGTCGTGGGCATGACGGAGCGCAAGGACTTCTACCCGTCCAAGCTCTCCGGAGGGCAGCAGCAGCGCGTGGGCATCGCCCGCGCGCTCGCGGTGGAGCCCAACGTCCTGCTCCTGGACGAGCCCACCTCCGCCCTCGACCCGCAGCTGGTGGGCGAGGTCCTGGCGACGATCCGAAAGCTCGCCGACATGGGGATGACCATGGTCCTCGTCACGCACGAGATCCACTTCGCGCACGACGTGGCCGACCGCATCATCTTCATGGACGGCGGGGTGGTCGCGGCAGACGGCACGCCCGCGGAGGTCATCGACGGCCGCGGCAACGAGCGGCTAAACGAGTTCCTGAGCTTCGTGAACCACTAGGGGCGCCGCGCGGCCAATCGTGGCCGCGACGGTCGCCTGTCGATGAGACCCGGGGCGCACGTGGGCCAAGGCCTGCGCGCCCCTCGCATGAGAGGGGTTGGGGATGGACGCGGCACGAAGCACGTATGAGAGGGCCCTCACCTGGTTCGAGTGGATTTCCAGGATCCCGCGGGGGAGCGGCGACACGGGGCGAGCGAGCGTCGCTGTTGCGTCATGGGCCCGTGACCGGGGGCTCGAGGTGACGTCCGACGAGTTCGGCAACCTCGTCATCAGGAAGGACGCCACGCCCGGACGGGAGGGCGAACCCTCCCTTGCCCTGCAGGCCCACCTCGACATGGTCTGCCAGAAGGTCGCAGGGAGCTCGCACGACTTCTCCCGCGACCCCATCGACGTCGTCGAGGAGGACGGCTGGCTCCACGCGGACGGCACCACCCTCGGCGCCGACGACGGGGCCGGCGTCGCGGTCTGCCTCGCCATCCTCGAGGACGAGGGACTGTCGCATCCTTCGCTGGAGGCCGTCCTCACGGTCGACGAGGAGGTCGGCCTCGTCGGCGCGCGCGAGATGGACTGCTCGCGCATCCGGAGCCGCCGGATGCTGAACCTCGACCTCACGGTTGCCGGCCAGTTCGTCGTGGGCTGCAGTGCCGGCACGGAGGCGCGGGTCAGCCTGCCCCTTAGCAGAGAGCGAGGGGTTCGCGAGGTCGTCAGGCTCACGCTCTCCGGCCTCAGGGGAGGCCATTCCGGCATCGACATCGCCCTTCCCAGGCACAACGCTGCCCTCCTCATGGGCGAGGTCCTCTCCCGGCTGCTCTCGGGGGGCCGCCCGGACGGCGGGCACGCCGAGACCGTGGCCGCCGACGGCGCGCTAGCAGGCCTCGCGCTCGTCTCTCTCCGCTCAGGCGAGAAGAGAAACGCGATCCCCGCGGAGGCCACGGCGGAGCTCGCGCTCCCTGCGGGCGCGGGCCCGGAGGCCGCCCGCGACCTCGATCGGGCGCTCGGGCCGGTTCGTGCGGCCCTCGCGCGCGCGTGCACGGGGGACGACGCGGGCGCACGCCTCGAGGCCGAGCGCCTGGGCGAGCGCGAGGTGGGGCTCCTTTCCGCGAAAGAAGCGGCCGCGGCGCTCGCGCTCCTCTCCGAGCTGCCGCAAGGCGTGTCCGCCATGAGCCGGGAGTTTCCCGGCGCCACGGAGACGAGCGACAACGTGAGCATCGTCCGCCTGGGCGAGAAGGGCCTCGACGCCCTGGTCTCCGTCCGCACTAACCGCCCCGGCGGCGCAGGGCCAATCGTGGCTGGGGTCCGCGCCGCGTGCGAGCGCGCCGGCGCCGCGCTCGAGGTCGAGGGCGGTCGCGACCCCTGGCTCTGCGATCCGGAGTCCCCCTTCGTCTGCGAGGCGCGTGCGACCTATCGTGCCCTCTTCGGTGAGGAGCCGACGGTGACCACGACGCACGGCGGTCTCGAATGCGGGGTCTTCTCGGAGGCGCTTCCCGGGCTCGAGGTCTTCTCGCTCGGGCCTGACGTCGAGAACGCCCATACGCCATCGGAGAGGATGCGCCTTGAGTCCCTCGAGCGACTCTGCGCGTTCGTCCGGGCGCTCGTGGAGGGCACTGAGCCACGGATGGCCGTTGATCAAGGAAGATAATCAAAATAGGAAAATCGCTGGCTACTGTTTGATTAGTAATCACTGCGCGTAAAGCGTGCAAGCGTCCCTACTGTACTCTTAAAAAGCTTGGCGGTGTCTCAGCTGGCCGTAACGTCGTGCCCGATCGTGTCCGCGACCGCTTGCCGATGGCGTACGGCCGGAACGTGGGGCGAGTGTCACGTTTTAAATACTATAGGCGCCGTGTCATTTACCCTTCGCAAGGGGCGGAGGGAAGCCATACGAGAGGAGAGAGGTCCATGGCAAACGTAAAGATCAACGCCACCGAGGTCAGTCCGCACAAGGTGCAGCGCCTCGCCGAGTCCTACTACAAGGGAGGCTTCTTCTGCGACGAGGCCGTCATGTGCGCCCTGCGCGACGTCTTCCAGATGGAGGTCCCCGTCGAGGTCATCTCCATGGTCTCCGGCATGTCCGTCGGCGTCGGCAAGTCCGGCTGCATGTGCGGTGCCGCCAACGGCGGCGTCGCGGCCCTCGGCCTGCTCTACGGCCGCACCGAGCAGAACGGCCCGACCGACCCCAAGGTCGTCAAGTGCATGTCGCTGACCCACGAGCTGCACGACTGGTTCCGTGACGCCAACGGCAAGCACGCCCTGTGCTGCCGCGTCCTCACCCGCGAGTTCGACATGGGCCAGGGCGAGCACAAGGAGCAGTGCATCTGGTTCACCGGCCTGTGCGCGTGGAAGGTCGCCAAGATCGTCTGCCGCGAGGAGGGCGTCAAGGACCTCGACGAGGGCACCGAGGGCGGCGACGAGCCCCTGGCCCGTCAGAAGCTCGAGGACGTCCAGCCGCTCAAGAAGGAGGCCTTTGTTGCTTAAGAGGATCCCGCTCCCCATCACCGGCGTCATGCTCGGCTGCGCCGCCCTCGGCAACCTGCTGCAGAGCTACAGCGAGGGGGTCCGCGTCGTCTTCGGCGTGATCTCCGCCCTGCTCGGCGTGCTCTTCCTCGTCAAGCTGTTCGGTGACTTCGAGTCCGTCAAGAAGGACATGGAGAACCCGATGCTCGCGAGCATCTCCGGCACCTTCCCCATGGCGCTGCTCCTCCTCGCGGCCTATGCCAAGCCGCTCTCCGCGGGCCTCGGCGTCGCCCTGTGGTGGGTCGGCCTTCTCCTGCACGTCTGCCTGATCGTGTGGTTCACGGTCAAGTACGTCGCGCACTTCAACCTCAAGCAGGTCTTCCCGAGCTGGTACATCGTCTACGTCGGCATCGCTGCCGCCTCCGTCAGCGCCCCCGCGTTCGGCATGGAGGGCATCGGCACCGTGTGCTTCTGGTTCGGCCTCGTGACCTTCGCCCTCATCACCGTCGCGGTCATCGCCCGCTACGCCAAGGTCGGGGAGCCCCCCGTTCCCGCGCGTCCCGTGTTCTGCATCATGACCGCGCCGGCGAGCCTCTGCGTCGCCGCCTACGTCCAGTCCGTGACCCCCAAGTCCCAGGCCCTCCTGGTCTGCGTGGAGGTCGTGGCCACCGTCCTGTTTGTGGTCGTTCTCACGCAGCTTCCGCGCTTCCTCAAGAACACCGCCTTCGCGCCGAGCTACGCGGCCTACACCTTCCCCTTCGTGATCACCGCGATCGCCCTCAAGCAGACGATGGCCTGCCTTGCCAAGATGGGCGCCCCGGCCCCCTGGCTTGGCCCCATCGTCCTGATCGAGACGATCGTCGCCACTGTGCTCGTGCTGTATGCGCTCATCCGCTTCCTCATGCACATCTTCGGGGGCGAGAAGCCCGCGCAGCAGGCTGCCTAGCGGCCGTCGCACCACGCCCTCGTGGCTGCCGGCAGATGTAGTACCCTACGAGCCACCCCGGGAGACCGGGGTGGCTTTTTTTTGAGGGAGGCGTTTCTCGAGGAGGACCGATGGGGGAGATACGGACGGCGACGACCGCGGACCTCGCACGCGTCGAGGAGATCTACGCGATTGCGCAGCGCTTCATGGTCGCCTCGGGCAACCCAAACCAGTGGGGTCCCGGCTTCCCGGGACGCCGGGCGCTCGAGGGGGACGTCGCCACCGGTGCGCTCAGGGTCTGGGTGGGCGCAGACGGCGTCCCTGCGGGCTGCTTCGCGCTCCTCGAAGGGCCTGACCCCACCTATGCGCGCATCTATGACGGCTTCTGGATCGATGACGGTCCCTATCTCGTGGTCCATCGCTTCGCTGCGGCCGTGCAGGGGAGGGGCGTCGGCTCGGCGATGATGGACTGGGCGCTCGCGCGCGCACGGGAGCGCGGCCTCGCCCTCCGGGTGGACACCCACCGGGACAACGGCCCCATGCAGGGACTCATCAGGAGCAGGGGCTTCTCGTACTGCGGCGTCATCCACCTTGCGGACGGCAGCGAGAGGATCGCCTTCTGCCGTCCCTACATACGGCCGTAGAAGCCTGCGTCCGCTTATCCTATCCGGCGTTTGACTAATCGTGGGTACCTCACGTTTGGGGGTCCTACCTGCCCATCTGTGGCGCAGGGTCGCAGCTTGCGCCCCAACCTTCCTATGATGTGCGGGGGCGCGGGGGAGCGCCCGGGTCCAGGCACATATATAAGTAAGGAGAGGATTGCCATGGCAGGAGAGACGGTCGACTACTATCCCATGTGGAAGAGCCTTGACATGGACACGGAGGCGCACGACGGTCTTCTGGGTGCCGTCGGCCAGATGTACGGGGACATGTTCCTCACGCAGCACAACCGCCCCAAGAGCACCTCGTACCTCGACAACTTTGCCACCAACCTCCATTCCGGCCGCATCAAGGAGATGCTCGACGCCAAGGAGCAGGGCAGGATCAAGAAGATCATCGGCAGCTTCTGCCTCTACGTCCCCGAGGAGATCGTGGCGGCCGCCGGAGGCGTCGAGGTCGGGCTCTGCGCAGGCGCCGACTGGGCGCCCGAAGAGGTCGAGAAGCACCTGCCGCGCAACACCTGCCCGCTGATCAAGGGCTTCACAGGCTTCAAGCTCGGCCGCGTCTGCCCCTACATCGAGTCCGCCGACCTTGTGGTGGGCGAGAACACCCGCGACGGCAAGAAGAAGGGCTACGAGTTCTTTGCGACCCAGAAGCCGATGTACATCATGGACGTTCCGCACGTCCGCACCGACGAGACCAAGCAGATGTGGCGCAACGAGGTCCATCGGCTCGCCGAGCGCATCGAGCAGGAGACCGGCCAGAAGATCACCGCGGACTCCCTGCGCCGCGCCATCAAGGAGACGAACGACAAGCGCCGCGCGCTCCAGCGCCTGGGGAGGGTTCGCGCCGCAGACCCCACGCCCATCTCCGGCCTCGACAGCCTGCTGATTACGCAGGCCGCCTTCATGGACGACACCCCGAGGCTGACCGCCGCCATCAACGCGATTGCGGACGAGTGCGAGCAGCGCGTGGCGAAGGGAGAGGGCGTCGCCCCCAAGGGCGCCAAGCGCGTTCTGTACACCGGCACCCCCATGGCCGTCCCCAACTGGAAGCTCTTCAACATCATCGAGAAGGCTGGCGGCGTGGTCGTGGGCGAGGAGTGCTGCACGGGCTCGCGCTACTACAAGGACCTGGTGGACGAGGGTGGCGAGACCGTCGACGAGATGATCGACAACGTCGCTGACCGCTACCTCAACATCCACTGCGCCATCTTCACGCCTAACCAGGATCGGGAGCAGGACGTCATCGGGATGGCGCATGACCTTCATGCCGACGGCATCATCGACTGCTCGCTCTCCTTCTGCACCATCTACGAGATGGAGGCCTTCGGCATGGAGGCGGCGGCCGAGAAGGCCGGGTTCCCCTTCATGCACGTCACGACGAACTACTCCACCGAGGACGCCGGGCAGCTCAAGACGCGCATCGAGGCCTTCCTCGAGATGATCTAGGCAGCGGCTGATACCACAAATCTACCAAAAAGACAAGCAAATAAGTAAACCAGAACGAACTGGAAGAGAATTTCTCTTCCAGTTCGTTGTGTTTTATACCTAATCGCGATTGGAATTTGAATATGTGAACAGAATATGTAGAAACGGTGAAGCAAATCGGACAAAATTCGCAAAACACGTACCGTTCGCGCTTGAGAAATGACCGTTTGGCATGGGCGCAAATTTACTAATCGGAAGTGACTTGTTCATTGATAATCGCGTTCATAGAATCTGGAGTGAAACGTGCGAAAGGGCGAGAGCCTGCGAGTCGCACGAATCTCTATGAAGGCGAGTCTAAGAGAGGAGCAAGGCTACATGAAGTTGGAAATTGGCAACATTCACGTCAAGGACGTCGTCCTCGGCAGTGAGAACTCCTTTGCCGATGGCGTTCTGACCATCGACAAGGAGGCCGCAATCTCCTACCTCAAGGGCGAGGACGATCACATCACCGATCTCGACATCGTGATCGCTCACCCCGGTGATGACACGCGCATCGTGCCGGTCATCGAGACCATCGAGCCCCGTGTCCGCATGGATGGGCGCACGCTGTTCCCGGGCGTCACGGGTGACGTCGTCCCCGCTGGCGACGGCGAGCTCAAGGCCCTCAAGGATTGCTGCGTCACCGTGGTCGGCAAGGAGTGGGGCTCCTTCGGCGACGGCGTCATCGACATGGGTGGCGAGGGCGCCAAGCACACCAGGTGGTCCGAGATCATCAACATCTGCCTGGTCGGTGACACCGACGAGGAGTTCGAGCGCCACGAGCAGCAGAAGTGCAACCACGCGCTGCGCTGGGCCGGCCACCGCTTCGCCGAGTGGCTCGGCAA
Organism: Olsenella absiana; assembly: GCF_036408855.1. NCBI lineage: Bacteria > Bacillati > Actinomycetota > Coriobacteriia > Coriobacteriales > Atopobiaceae > Olsenella > Olsenella absiana. The sequence continues at coordinate 80,911 of NZ_JAZGJQ010000002.1, read as the reverse complement.
GATCGTCAAGGACGTCGAGGCCGAGGACACCGAGACCTACGTCTTCGACCCGATCCTGAAGCGTGACGCCGCTCGCAACGAGCTCCCCAACGTCGCCATCGTGCTGCAGCCGCAGTCCCAGATGGAGGCCCTCGGCTACAACGACCTGTGGTACGGCTGGGACATGAACAAGTTCCTCCCGACCTACGTCAGCCCGACCGAGGTCTTCGACGGCGCCATCATCTCCGGCTCCTTCATGCCCGCCTCCTCCAAGTGGTCCACCTACGAGTTCCAGAACTTCCCCCTGATTAAGGAGCTCTACAAGCACGACGGCGTGGACTACAACTTCGTCGGCGTCATCATGTCCAACCTCAACGTCGCGCTCGAGCAGAAGGAGCGCTCCGCGATTATGGTTCGCGACATGGCCATCAACCTGGGTGTCGACTACGCGATCGTCACCGAGGAGGGCTACGGCAACCCCGACACCGACTACGTGCGCTGCCAGGTCGTCCTCGAGGACGCCGGCATCGGCGTCGTGGGCGTCTCCAACGAGTCCGACGGTCGTACCGGCGTCGGCCAGCCGCTGGTCGTCCTGGACGAGAAGCTCAACGCCCTCGTCTCCACGGGCAACGTCGGCGAGCTCACCGAGCTTCCGGCCTGCAAGACCGTCATCGGCAACCTCGAGGCCATGAACCGTGACGGCATGTCCGGCTCCTGGGGCTACGACGAGGTCCTCGGCAAGTCCGCCCGTGACGACGGTTCCATCATCATGGAGGACAACAACTGGTTCTGCGGCGACCACATCTCTGGTCTCAGCCTCAAGACCATGAAAGAGTTCTAGGAAGCAATTCACCGAAAGGAGGAAACAATGCCTAAGAGTGTAATCTGCTACATCAACCAGTTCTTCGCTGGCGTGGGTGGCGAGGAGAAGGCCGGCATCGAGCCTTACATCGTCGAGGGTACCCTTGGCCCCACCATGGCCATCGACAAGGCCCTCAAGGACGCCAACGTCACCTACACGATCGTCTGCGGCGACAACTACATGGGCTCCAACACCGAGGAGGCCGTGGACCGCATCATCAAGATGATCGAGGACAAGCCGATGGACGCCTTCGTGGCAGGCCCCGCCTTCCAGGCCGGCCGCTACACCGTCGCCTGCGGCGCCATCTGCAAGGCCGTCCAGGAGAAGTTCCACGTCCCCGCCGTCACCTCCTTCAACGAGGAGACCCCTGGCGTCGACATGTACAAGAAGGACGTCGTCATCTTCAAGGGCGGCAACTCCGCTGCCAAGATGCGCAAGGACGTCCCCAAGATGATCGGCTACCTCAACAAGGTGCTGGCCGGCGAGCCCACGCTCGGCGCTGACGCCGAGGGCTACTTCGCGCGTGGCATGCGCAAGGAGGTCTTCCTCGAGAACAAGCACGAGAACACCGCGGCAGCCCGTGGCGTCGACATGCTCATCAAGAAGATCAAGGGCGAGCCGTACCAGACCGAGCTCATCATCCCCAAGAAGGACGTCGTCCCCATCGCCGACCCGATTGCCGACCTCTCCAAGGCGACCATTGCTCTGGTCACTACCGGCGGCATCGTTCCCGTCGACAACCCGGACCGCATCCAGTCCGCGTCTGCCACCCGTTGGGGCCGCTACGACATCTCCAAGCTCGACGCGCTCCCCAACCGTGCCGCCAACGGCTTCAAGACCATCCACGCCGGCTATGACCCCGCCGCCGCTGATGCCGACCCCAACGTCTGCGTCCCCGTGGACGCCATGCGCGCCTACGAGAAGGAGGGGAAGATCGGCCACCTGCACGAGTACTTCTACTCGACGGTCGGCACCGGCACCACTGAGGGCGAGGCTGCCCGCATGGCCTCCGAGATCATCCCGTTCCTCAAGGAGGGCCACGTCGACGGCATCATCATGACCTCCACTTGAGGCACCTGCACTCGTTGCGGTGCAACGATGGTCAAGGTCTTTGAGCGTGCTGGTTTCCCCGTGGTGCACATGTGCAACCTCGTCCCCGTCTCCACGACGGTCGGCGCGAACCGCATCGTCCCCACGATTTCCATCCCGTACCCCCTCGGCGACCCCAACACGCCGAAGGAGGAGCAGTGGAAGCTTCGCTATCACCGCGTCGGCGTTGCGCTCGACGCTCTTGCGACGCCGATTACCGAGCAGACTGTGTTCAAGGTAAAGATCTAGGGTATCTTTTAACCTGTTCGCAAAATCGGAACAAGAAAGCTGAGGTGCGCATCAATGGCAAAGGTCTATGATCTGATCATTCTGGGGGCAGGCCCTGCTGGGCTTTCCGCTGCCATCTACGCTGGCAGGGACAGGCTCGACACCCTCCTCATCGAGAAGGGCCAGGATGGCGGTCAGATTGCCATCACCAACGAGATCGAGAACTACCCTGGTTCTAAGGTCGAGGGTGAGTCTGGTCCGAGCCTTATCAAGAGGATGTCCGAGCAGGTCGCCAAGTTCGGCGCCGAGCGCGTGAGCGACACCATCAAGTCTGTCGAGCTTGACGGCGACGTCAAGGTCCTGCACGGCGCCAACGGGGACTACCAGGCCAAGGCAGTCATTCTTGCCACTGGTGCGCACCCGCGTCCCATCGGCTGCAAGAACGAGGAGAAGTTCGTCGGCAGGGGCATCTCTTTCTGCGCTACCTGCGACGCTAACTTCTTCGAGGACTTCGAGGTCTACGTCGTCGGTGGCGGGAACTCCGCGGTTGAGGAGGCCATGTACCTCACCAACTACGCGCGCAAGGTTACCGTCATCCACAGGCGTGACCAGCTCCGTGCTGACGAGCTCGTCCAGGAGAAGGCCTTCAAGACGCCCAAGCTCCACTTCATGTGGAACAGCGTCGTGGAGGAGGTCGACGGTGACGATCTTCTCAACAAGATGATCGTAAAGAACACCAAGACCGGCGAGCTCACCACTATTGAGGCGGATCCCGAGGATGGCCTCTTCGGTCTGTTCGGCTTCATCGGCAACCTGCCCAACACTGATTTTCTCAAGGGCGCCGTCGAGCTGGACGATCACGGCTACATCAAGACCGACGAGGATATGCATACCAACGTCGCAGGCGTCTTCGCTGCTGGCGACGTGAGGCCCAAGAGCCTGCGCCAGGTCGTCACCGCCGCCGCCGATGGTGCGATTGCGGCCAAGCAGGCCTACAAGTACGTCGATAGCCTCAAGTAGTCAAGCTGACTGGCTACTACAAACTGGCGATAAGTCTCAAGTAGGAGGAGATAGACATGCTGGAAGTCGATAAGAAGACGTTCGATGACGAGGTCCTCAAGGCCGACGGTTACGTGCTCGTGGACTTCTACGGCGACGGTTGCGTTCCCTGCGCTGCTCTCATGCCGCACATCCACGGCTTCGCTGACGTCTACGGCGACAAGATCAAGTTCTGCGCCCTCAACACCACCAAGGCCCGTCGTCTGGCCATCGGCCAGAAGATTCTCGGCCTGCCGGTCATCGCCATCTACAAGGGCGGCGAGAAGATCGACGAGTGCGTCAAGGAGGACGCGACCCCTGAGAACGTCGAGGCGATGATTAAGAAGTACATTTAGTATTTCTGCATCTTTACTCGATTATTTTTTGAGTTATAATGGTTTTAAGAGGTCATTATTCAATGACCTAAGCAATTTGAGAAAGGGAAAGGAGCGTGGGCATGAGCATTATCAAGGGTAAGAAGATCGTCGCTATCGGCGATCGTGATGGCGTCCCTGGTGACGCTATCAAGGCTTGTGCCGAGAGCGCCGGTGGCGAAGTCGTCTTCGCACCCACCGAGTGCTTCGTCTGAACGGCTGCAGGTGCAATGGACCTGGAGAACCAGAAGCGCGTCAAGGAGATTGCGGAGGAGTACGGTCCTGAGAACGTTACCGTCCTTCTTGGCACCGCTGATGGTGAGGGCGCTGGTCTGACCGCCGAGACGGTCACCAATGGCGATCCTACTTTTGCCGGTCCGTTGACTGGGGTCCAGTTGGGACTCACGGTTTACCACATCTGCGAGCCTGAGGTTAAGGCTGAGATCGATCCTGATGTCTATGAGGACCAGGTCTCCATGATGGAGATGGTCCTTGATCTCGACGACATCCGTGATGAGATGGAGTCGGTCAGGTCCGATTACTGCAAGTACCTCGACTAGCAAATTGCGGGAGGGGCGGCGGACGAAAAGCCGCCGCCCCTCTTTCTTTTTGAAAACGGCATTCTCCCGGCCTTGCCGCTCAAGAGGCCAGGGAGGCTAACTCAGGAAAAGAGGACTTACATATATGAAGAGCGTCATTAAGGGTACCGGCTACGTACTCGCGCACACGCCCGACATGGTCATCTACAACGGCACCACCCAGACTACTGAGCGCGTCGTGAACCCCGACGGTGAGTACCTGAAGGAGCTCCCCAAGCACCTCCGCTCCTACGATCAGGTCCTGAGCTACCTCCCGAACCAGGTCTACATTGGCAACAAGACCCCCGAAGACCTGGAGAACACCGATTTCCCCTGGTACGACAAGGACTGCGGCTGCTCCGAGCGCTATGGCCAGTTCGGTGAGATTATGCCCGAGGACGAGTTCACGCTCCTCATGGGCGCCTGCGACGTCTTCGACCTCGTCAAGCTCGACGGCGCCTTCATCGACGCGACGAAGGACAAGCTCGCTGCCGACCCGCTGATCGACGAGACCATCATCGCTCGCATCCCCGCCGCGACCGACGCGGCGGAGATTGCCCGCCTCGTCGCCGAGGAGGCCTCCGAGGGCCTCTACATCGACGGCAAGCTCGTCGGCTGCGTCAACCGCGCCCACGACGTCGACCACAACCTGTCCGCCGAGATCATGCACGAGAACATCGTGGAGAAGGCCTCCTCGGTCCTCGCGCTGCTCTACGGCCTCAAGAACGCCGGTGTCGCCAAGGAGGACGTCGACTACGTGATCGACTGCTCCGAGGAGGCCTGCGGCGATATGAACCAGCGCGGTGGCGGTAACTTCGCCAAGGCCGCCGCTGAGATCGCCGGTCTCGTGAACGCCACCGGCTCTGACGCCCGTGGCTTCTGCGCCGCTCCGACGCACGCTCTGATCGAGGCCGCCTCCCTCGTGGCCGCTGGCTCCTACAAGACCGTCGCCGTCACCGCCGGTGGCTGCACCGCCAAGCTCGGCATGAACGGCAAGGAGCACGTCAAGAAGGGCATGCCCGTCCTCGAGGACATGATCGGCGGCATCTGCATCATCGTCACCACCGACGATGGCGTGAGCCCCGTTGTCGACCTCGAGCACCTCGGCCGCGTCGCCGTGGGCACCGGGTCCGCGCCTCAGGCCGTCATCGGCTCGCTTGTCTACGACCCGCTGGAGAAGGCTGGCCTCACCGTCACCGACGTCGACAAGTACTCTCCCGAGATGCAGAACCCCGACATCACCAAGCCCGCTGGCGCCGGTGACGTCCCCCTGTCCAACTTCAAGATGATCGCCGCCCTCGGCGTCAAGAAGGGCCAGCTCGAGAAGGCGCAGCTCAAGACCTTCCCGAGCGAGTACGGCCTGCCTGGCTGGGCTCCCACCCAGGGTCACATTCCCTCCGGCGTACCCATTCTCGGCATCGCCCGCACCCGTATCGAGGAGGGCACCTGGAAGCGCGTCATGGTCGTCGGCAAGGGCTCGCTGTTCCTGGGCCGCATGACCAACCTCTTCGACGGCGTCTCCGTGATGATCGAGGCCAACGACGGCCAGGGCGACCAGGCTGCCGTCAGCGAGGACGAGGTCAAGGGCATGATCGCCTCCACCATGAGGGACTTCGCCAACGCCCTTCTGGCTCAGGCGGAGTAAGGGGGCTTATCGATGAGCGATCTCCAGAAGACTATCGCCCAGGCCTTCATGCAGATGGCCGATGGCCTCGAGAGCGGATCCTTCGGCCCGAGGCCCAAGATTGCCCTCACGGGCATGGGCAGCGAGCATGGCGAGGAGAACGCCATGGCTGCGGCCGTCGCTGCCGCCAAGCGTGGCGTCGACGTGTACTACATCGGCACTCTCGAGCATGAGGGCATCACGACCGTCCACGTCGACGACGACGAGGCCGGCCACAAGAAGATGGACGAGCTCCTGAGCGAGCACGTCGTCGACGGTGCCGTCACCATGCACTACCCGTTCCCGATCGGCGTCTCCACCGTGGGCCGCGTCGTCACCCCGGGCGTCGGCAAGGAGATGTTCGTCGCCAACACGACGGGCACCTCGAGCCCCGACCTCGTCGAGGGCATGATTAAGAACACGATCGACGGCCTCGCTGTCGCTAAGGCGACCGGCATCGCCCGTCCGACCGTGGGCATCCTGAACGTCAACGGCGCCCGCCAGGTCGAGCACGCCCTGCGCGAGCTCAAGGACAACGGTTACGACTTCGACTTCGCGGAGTCCTCGCGCGCCGACGGCGGCTGCGTGATGCGCGGCAACGACGTCCTCAAGGGCACCCCGGACATCATGGTCTGCGACTCGCTGACCGGAAACGTCCTCAACAAGATGCTCTCCTCCTTCACGACGGGCGGCTCCTTCGAGTCCGTTGGCTTCGGCTACGGTCCTGGCGTGGGCAAGGGCTACGACAAGCTCGTGCTCATCGTCTCCCGTGCTTCCGGTGCTCCGGTTGTCGCGAACGCCCTTGTGTTCGCCGCCGAGCTCGTCCGCGAGAAGATCTTCGCGAAGGTCGCGGCGGAGTACGAGGCGGCCGAGAAGGCCGGCCTGAACGACATCCTGGCGGCCCTCGAGGCAAAGAAGAACGCCTCCAAGGAGCCGGCGGAGGAGGTCACCGCTCCTCCTGCGGAGCCCGTTCCCGCTGCCATCCTGGGCGTCGATGTGCTCGATCTCGAGGATGCCGTCCACGCGCTCTGGAAGGCGGGCATCTACGCCGAGAGCGGCATGGGCTGCACCGGACCCGTCGTCATGATGAGCACGGCCAACGAGAGCAAGGCCCACGACGTGCTGAAGGATGCTGGCTACATTAGTTAGTACCGCTCAACAGCTTTTCGGCGATATCTATCGCATTTTGCGTATGATACTTACGGTGCTGGCTGATTGTTTAATCAGCCAGCACCTTACAAGAAAGGAGGAGCGGTGATAGAAGAGACCATCTCAAAGGTCAAGGAGGCCGAGTCCAAGGCCGACCAGATCGTCTCCGACGCACGCACGCAGGCGCGCGAGATTCGTCAGGATGGCGAGCGAGAGAGCAAGCAGATTCTAGAGCAGGCGGCAGAGGAGTCAGCAGCACGCCTCAAGGAGGCGCGCGAGGGGTGGCGACAGAGCGAGCAGCGCGAGATTGACGCTCTCACCTCTGACGGGATGGATTACCCGGAACCGACCGGTGCGCTTGCCGAGAGGATGCCAGCTGCGGTCAAGGCTGTGAAGGAACTCGTACTCAAGTAGCTCTTGCTTCTTCTCCTAGCGTTAGTGCTTGGCTGAACCCGGACGTTTGACGTCCGTATTTGTTCAGAACGTTCTTCCGATTGAATGTTACGAAAAACTAAGGGGGTGGCAAATGGCAATAGTCGAAATGCAGAAGGTTAGCATCTGCGCTCCTAGGCGTAACCGCAAGGTCCTGCTCAAGAGCCTGCAGTCCCTCGGGGTAATGGAGGTGCACGAGAGCGACATCGAGGCGGATGGTCTCGAGCGGATGGACACCCAATCCGCACGGATCCGCTTCGACAAGAGTGCGGACACTCTGGAGGACGCCCTCAAGAAGCTCTCCGTCTACGCTCCCTCGAAGGGAGGCTCCCTCTTCCCCGAGAAGGAGGTCGTGACGCGCAAGCGCTACGACGGCATCGTCGACGAGGCCGCGGGCATTCTCGACAAGGCCTCGGACCTCGTTCGCATCGCGAAGGACATCGACGAGTCCAAGGCGGGCATCATCCGTAAGCAGGCGGCGCAGGCCTCCCTCGAGCCTTGGAAGAGGCTCAACGTCCCACTGAACTATCGCGGGACGAAGGCGACGGGCTTCGTCGCCGGCACCTTCGCCGGCATGGATGACGTGGCGACGCTCTACGCCCTCCTCACTAAGGGCATGGACGACCCTGCGCCCGTCGATGTGACGGTGCTGGACCAGTCTCAGGAGCTCACGTACGCGGCGATCGTGTATCACCTGAGCGTCAAGGAGACGCTGGAAGCAAACCTTCGAGAGGCCGGCTTCGCGCGTCCCTCGTCCAACTTCGGAGAGGGCAAGGTGCCGGCGCAGGCCATCGAGGACCTGAAGGCGGAGTGCGAGGCGCTCGCCAAGAGGGTCGAGGATGACAAGAAGGAGATCCAGACCTTCTCGGACCTGCGCGATGACTTCAGGATCGCCTCCGACTACTACCGTGCGCGTTCTGAAAGGTATCAGCTCCTGGGCACCATTCTCCAGTCCAAGAGCATGTTCTTCCTGGAGGGGTGGGTCGAGGCCGAGAAGGCCGACGCGCTCATCGCCTACGTGGAGGACAAGTACGAGGCCCTGGCCGAGAAGGAGGAGGCGAAGGAGGGCGAGGAGCCGCCGACGAGGCTGAGCAACCGTCCGTTCCTGCGCATCACCGAACCCGTCCTCGAGTCCTATGGCCTACCGACCCACGGGCGCTTCGACCCGACGTCGATCATGACCTTCTTCTACATCATCTTCTTCGGGATGATGCTCTCCGACGCCGGGTACGGCCTTGTGATGTCCGTCGTCTGCGCCATCGTGCTCATGAAGCACAAGAACCTTCAGAGCGGGATAAAGAACCTGCTTTCGCTGTTCTTCTGGTGCGGTCTCACGACCATGTTCTGGGGCGCCATGTTCGGCGGCTTCTTCGGCAACGCGGTGGACACGATCGCGAAGACCTTCTTCGGGTACGCGGGCGACACCATAGTCAAACCGCTTTGGTTCGACCCGATGTCGAACCCGATGTACCTACTGATGTGGTGCATGCTCTTCGGTGTGATCCACCTCTTCACTGGTCTGGGGATCAAGGGCTATGAACTGCTACGCGACCACGACTTCGTGGGCTTCGTATCAGACGTGCTCGACTGGTTCCTGTTCCTCGTCGGCCTCATCCTCCTGCTCCTCCCGACGGACATCTTCGCCTCCATCGTAGGCATGCAGTTCTCCCTCCCCGCCTGGGTCAGCCAGGTGGCCAAGTGGATCACCATCATAGGTATGGTCGTGATCATCCTCATGGGCGGCAGGGACAAGAAGAACTGGGCCCTGCGCATCGCGCTCGGCGCCTACGACCTCTATGGAGTCTCGGGCTGGCTCTCGGACGTCCTGTCCTACTCGAGGCTTCTCGCACTCGGACTCGCTACCGGCGTCATCGCGAGCGTCGTCAACATGCTCTGCGCGATGATTGCGGGTATCGGGGGTCTCATCGGGGTCATCTTGTTCGTCGTGGTGTTCCTCCTCGGGCACCTCATGAACATGGCGATCAACCTGCTCGGTGCCTACGTGCACACCAACCGTCTGCAGTTCGTCGAGTTCTTCGGCAAGTTCTACGACGCGGGCGGCAAGGCGTTCGCTCCCTTCGGTGCGAACTTCAAGTACATCGAAATCAGAGAGGAAAACTAACTATGAGTTTGGGAATGGCTCTGGCACTCCTTGGTGCTGCTCTTGCAACTGCTCTCGCCGGCTCCGGTTCCGCTTGGGGCGTCGGTATCGCCGGTCAGGCTGCGGCTGGCGTCGTGGCCGAGGACCCCGACCAGTTCGCTAAGGTCCTCATCCTCCAGCTCCTCCCCGGTACGCAGGGCATCTACGGCCTGCTGATCACCTTCGTCGTCCTCTCCAGGATCGGCGTCCTCGGCGGTACGCCCGTCGCCTCCACCGAGCAGGGCCTCATGTACCTCTTCGCGTGCCTGCCCATCGCCATCGCCGGCCTGATCTCCGCCTATCACCAGGGCCGCACCTCCGTGGCCTCCATCGGCGTCGTCGCCAAGGACCCGGACCAGTTCGGTCGCGCCATGCTGTTCCCGGCCATGGTCGAGACCTACGCCATTCTCTCCCTCCTCGTGAGCATCCTCGCGGTCGTCAACATCTAGGTGCGGACCGGTTCGGGCGAGGTCTCGGCCCCGCCCGGAGGAAAACGTGGATCCAGCTGATTGAAGAGGAAAGAATATGGCGGGAATAGACGCAATCACATCGGAGATTCTCCAGGACGCGGAGAAGAGCGCGCAGGAGCTGCTCGCCCAGGCACGCGCCGATGCAGAGTCTTCCAAGGCATCCGCCCGTGCATCCGCCGAGAAGACGAAGGCTAAGACGACCAAGCGCCTCGAGGTCGAGCAGGCCCAGTACGAGAAGAGGGTCGAGTCCAGGAAGACGATGATCGAGGGCCAGCAGAGGCTCGCGTATCGCCAGCACCTGATTGAGACCGTGCTGAGGCAGGCCCAGAAGGAGCTCCACGACCTTCCCGCTGGCGAGTACTTCGCCATGGTGTGCAAGCTCGTGTCCGAGCACGCAGAGCCGGGCGAGGGAACCATCATGTTCTCCGCGGCCGACCTTAAGCGCCTCCCGGCGGGCTTCGCCGCCAAGCTGAACGAGGCCGCGAAGAAGGCCGGCGGCAGCCTCAAGGTGTCGAAGGAAGCGGCGGACATCTCCGACGGCTTCGTCCTGCGCTACGGCGGCATCGACGAGAACTGCACGCTTGACGCGCTCTTCTCGCAGATGCACGACGAGATGCAGGACACGGTCCTCAAGACCCTCTGGCAGGCGTGAGGCCTATGAGGGACACCGAGTACATTTTTGCCGTCGCGAGGATCAGGGTGCTCGAACGCGGCCTGCTCACAGACGACGACATCCGACAGATGTGCGGCATGCCCGACGTGAAGTCCGTCGTGAGCTACCTGGCCGACAAGGGCTGGGGGGACGGCAACGGACAGGTGGAGCCCGAGGAGCTCATCAGCCAGGAGCAGGACAAGACCCTGCGCCTCATGCACGAGCTGCGCGTGGACCCGGTCGTCTTCGAGGTGCTCTCGTGCCCGAAGTACTACCACAACGTCAAGTGCGCCATCAAGGAGATCTGCTCCGACATCGAGGTCAGGCGTGCCTACTACGACCTGCCCGGCTTCGGCGAGGAGGAGCTCAAGAAGGTCTTCGCGGAGAACGACACCTCCAAGCTCCCCGAGGACATGAGGAAGGCCGCCACGCGCGCCTTCGACGTCATGTCCTCGACTGGAGACGGCCAGTGGTGCGACGTGATCCTCGACAAGGCCTGCCTCGTTCAGATGCGCAAGGAAGCGTACGCGTCCAAGAGCCAGATCCTGATTGACTACGTCGAGGCGAACGTCTCGAGCGCGGACATCAAGATCGCGTTCAGGGCCGTGCGCACCGGAAAGGACCTGCACTTCCTGCAGGAGGCGCTGGCACCCTGCCGCGACCTGGACGTCAGGCGCATCGCTCAGGCTGCCGTGAAGGGCGAGCCGGAGCTCCGCTCCTACCTTGAGGCCGGCCGTTTCAGGGACGCCGTCGAGGCGCTCGAGCGCTCCAACTCGGAGTTCGAGCGCTGGTGCGACAACCAGCTCATCGAGGCGCTCCGTCCCCAGAAGACCAACAGCGTCTCGGTCGGTCCGATCGTGGCGTTCGACCTCGCGAAGGAGAACGAGCTTCGCAACGTGAGGATCATCGTGACCGCGAAGGCGAACGGCTTCTCGGAGCAGGAGACCCTCGAGAGGATGCGTGAGATGTATGGATAGGATCGCGGTCATCGGCGACTACGACAGCATCTATGGCTTTGGCGCCCTCGGCCTCGACCTGTTCCCCGTCTCGACGGACGACCCGGAGGCGGCGGCCACGCTGCGCCAGCTCGCCTCGGAGGAGTCGCGCTACGGGATCATCTACATAACCGAGGAGCTTGCGGCTTCGCTCAAGGACGTGGTCGACAAGTACGCGCGGCAGCCCCTGCCCGCGATCATCCCCATTCCCGGAGTCAAGAACAACACCGGCGTGGGGGTCGAGATGGTCAAACACTCAGTCGAGCAGTCGGTCGGCAGCGACATCCTGTTCGGCAAGGACTAGCAAGAGAGGAAGGTGAAGCGCTCAATGAGCACGGGAGTAATCAAGAAAGTGGCCGGACCTCTGGTCGTTGCCTCCGGCATGCGCGACGCGAACATGTTCGACGTCGTCCGCGTCAGCGACGAGCAGCTGATCGGCGAGATCATTGAGATTCACGGGGACGAGGCCTCCGTCCAGGTCTACGAGGAGACGCAGGGCCTCGGGCCCGGCGAGCCCGTCGTTTCTACCAACATGCCGCTCTCCGTCGAGCTGGGCCCCGGCCTCATCGGCTCGATCTACGACGGCATCCAGCGCCCCCTGAACAAGATCATGGAGGCCACCGGCAGCAACCTCCTGGGCAGGGGAGTGCAGGTTCCGCCCCTGGACGAGGAGAAGAAGTGGGAGTTCGTCCCCACGGTCGCCAAGGGTGACGAGCTCGTCGCCGGTGACGTCTTCGGCACGGTCCAGGAGACCCCGGTCGTCCAGCAGAAGATCATGGTGCCCTACGGCATCTCCGGCAAGGTGAAGGAGATTCGCTCCGGCGAGTTCACGATCCACGAGACGGTGTGCGTCCTCACCGGTGCCGACGGCGACCACGAGCTCACCCTGACGCAGAAGTGGCCGGTCCGCCAGGGTCGCCCCTACGCCAAGAAGCTCGCGCCCAACATGCCGCTCGTCACGGGCCAGCGCGTCATCGACGCGTTCTTCCCGATCGCCAAGGGCGGCGTCGCGGCCATCCCGGGCCCCTTCGGCTCCGGCAAGACCGTCACGCAGCACCAGCTGGCCAAGTGGGCGGAGGCCGACATCGTCGTCTACATCGGCTGCGGCGAGCGCGGCAACGAGATGACGGACGTCCTGAACGAGTTCCCTGAGCTCAAGGACCCCAAGACCGGCCACTCCCTCATGGAGCGCACCGTCCTTATCGCCAACACGTCCGACATGCCCGTCGCCGCCCGTGAGGCCTCCGTCTACACCGGCATCACCATCGCGGAGTACTTCCGCGACATGGGCTACTCCGTGGCCCTGATGGCCGACTCCACCTCCCGCTGGGCTGAGGCCCTGCGCGAGATGTCCGCCCGCCTCGAGGAGATGCCCGGCGAGGAGGGCTACCCCGCCTACCTCGGCAGCCGCATCGCCCAGTTCTACGAGCGCGCCGGCCGCGTCATCTCCATCGGCAGCAAGGGGCGTGAGGGCCAGCTCTCCGCCATCGGCGCCGTCTCGCCTCCTGGCGGCGACATCTCCGAGCCCGTCTCCCAGGCGACGCTGCGCATCGTCAAGGTGTTCTGGTGCCTGGACGCCGAGCTCGCCTACCAGCGCCACTTCCCGGCCATCAACTGGCTGCAGAGCTACTCGCTGTACCTCAACGACCTCGAGCCGTGGTTCAACGACAACGTGCACCCCGACTGGATGGAGACCCGTCAGGACCTCATGAACCTCCTGCAGGAGGAGGCCTCCCTGAACGAGATCGTCAAGATGGTCGGCATGGACGCCCTGTCGCCGCAGGACAGGCTCAAGATGGAGGCCGCGAGGAGTATCCGCGAGGACTTCCTGCACCAGAACTCCTTCGACCCGGTGGACACCTACACGTCGCTCGAGAAGCAGTACGCGATGATGAAGCTCGTCGACGAGTACTACAAGCAGGGCACGCAGGCCCTGGCTGCCGGCGCGAGGATTGACGACCTGGTCAAGCTCGAGGTCCGCGAGCGCATCGGCCGCTTTAAGTACGTGCACGAGGACCAGGTCGACGCGGAGTTCAAGCAGACCATGGCTGCGCTCACCGCAGAGGTCTCCGGTCTGGACAACGGGGAGGATGAGCGATAGTGGCTAGGGAATATCGCACCATTCAAGAGGTCGCCGGCCCCCTCATGCTGGTGAAGGGCGTCTCGGGAGTCACCTACAACGAGCTCGGCGAGATCGAGCTCGCCAATGGCGAGACGCGCCGCTGCAAGGTCCTCGAGATCGACGGCTCCAACGTCCTCGTCCAGCTGTTCGAGTCCGCGACGGGCATCAACCTGTCCAACAGCAAGGTCCGCTTCCTCGGCAGGGCCATGGAGCTCGGCGTGTCCACCGACATGCTCGGCAGGGTCTTCGACGGCCTGGGCCGCACCATCGACGGTGGCCCGGAGATCATCCCCGAGGCCCGCATGGACATCAACGGCCTGCCGATGAACCCCGCCGCCCGCGCCTACCCGTCCGAGTTCATCCAGACGGGCGTCTCCGCGATCGACGGCCTGAACACGCTCGTCCGTGGTCAGAAGCTCCCGATCTTCTCGGCCTCCGGCCTGCCCCACGCCCAGCTCGCGGCCCAGATCGCACGCCAGGCGAAGGTGCGCGGCACTGACGACCAGTTCGCCGTCGTGTTCGCCGCCATGGGCATCACCTTCGAGGAGGCCAACTACTTCGAGACCTCCTTCAAGGAGACCGGCGCCATCGACAGGACCGTGCTGTTCATCAACCTGGCCAACGACCCTGCGGTCGAGCGCATCTCCACGCCGCGCATGGCCCTCACTGCTGCAGAGTACCTGGCCTTCGAGAAGGACATGCACGTCCTGGTCATCATGACCGATATCACCAACTACGCGGACGCCCTGCGCGAGGTCTCGGCCGCGCGCAAGGAGGTCCCGGGCCGTCGTGGCTACCCCGGCTACATGTACACCGACCTTGCGTCGATGTACGAACGCGCCGGTCGCCAGAGGGGCAAGAAGGGCTCGATCACGATGATCCCGATCCTCACCATGCCCGAGGACGACAAGACCCACCCGATCCCCGACCTCACCGGCTACATCACCGAGGGTCAGGTCATCCTGAGCCGCGAGCTGTACCGCAAGGGTGTCCAGCCTCCCATCGACGTCCTCCCGTCGCTCTCGCGACTCAAGGACAAGGGCATCGGCGAGGGCAAGACCCGTGCCGACCACGCCGCGACCATGAACCAGCTCTTCGCCGCATACGCGCGCGGCAAGGAGGCCAAGGAGCTCATGGTGATCCTCGGCGAGGCCGCCCTCACCGACATCGACCTCATCTACGCCAAGTTCGCGGACGAGTTCGAGAAGCAGTACGTCTCGCAGGGCTACAACACGGACCGCTCCATCGAGGAAACCCTGGACCTCGGCTGGAAGCTCCTCCGCATCCTGCCCCGCTCCGAGCTCAAGCGCATCCCTGACGCCATGCTCGACGAGTACTACGACAAGAAGGACGAGGACTAGAGCGGGGTGGAACGCACCGCGGACAGTCCTGTAAGAGTCAGAAGAGAGGAGGTATAGATGCCAGGAACGCACGTGAACCCCACCCGCATGGAGCTTACCCGCCAGAAGGCTCGCCTCGAGACCGCCGTCAAGGGGCACCGCCTGCTCAAGGACAAGCGCGACGAGCTGATGCGCCGCTTCCTCGACCTCGTGAGGGAGAACATGGAGCTCAGGCTCAAGGTGGAGAGCGGCATAAAGGACGCCAATCGCAGGCTCGTCCTGGCTCGCGCGGGCATGAGCGAGGAGACCCTGCAGGGCGCCCTCATGGCTCCCAAGCAGGAGGTCTACCTCACCAGCTCGACCAAGAACGTCATGAGCGTCGACGTGCCGGTCTTCTCCACGAAGACCCGCACCTCCGACCCCAACGACATCTACTCCTACGGCTTCGCCTTCACCTCCGGGGACCTCGACGCCTCCGTCAAGTCGCTCGCGGACATCCTGCCCGACATGCTCCGTCTCGCCGAGGTAGAGAAGTCCTGCCAGCTGATGGCCGCGGAGATCGAGAAGACGCGCAGGAGGGTCAACGCCCTCGAGCACGTCATCATCCCCGAGGCGCAGGAGAACATACGGATGATCACCATGAAGCTTGACGAGAACGAGCGCAGCACCCAGGTGCGCCTCATGAAGGTCAAGGAGATGGTGCTCCAGGACGCAAGGAAAGAAGAGGAGGCCAGGAAGGCAAGCTAGAAGAGGCTATCGGGAAGGTAAGGCGGGGCCTAGCCCCACTGACAAAGGGATAACTCATGGAAACGGAAAAGAAAGCAGATAACACGGTATTTATCGTGTCCCTGATCATCTGCGCGGTGATCGTGGTCTGGGCCGTCGGGTTCAACCAGAGCTTCAGCGCGGCGTCGAACGCGATCTTCTCGTTCTTCACGGTCGACTTCGGCTGGCTCTACATGGCCGCGATGTTCGCGTTCGTCGTGTTCGCGCTTGCGATCGCGTTCTCGAAGTTCGGTGGCATCAAGCTGGGCGAGGACGACTCCAAGCCTGAGTACTCAACGGTCTCGTGGTTCGCGATGCTGTTCGGCTGCGGCATGGGCGTCGGTCTCGTGTTCTGGGGCGTCTCCGAGCCGATCAGCCACCTCATGGCCGAGAACCTGCCTAACGGTGCTGCCGCCGGCAGCCCCGAGGCGGCACTCTATGCCTTCAGGGCGTCTTTCATGCACTGGGGCTTCACGCCGTGGGCCAACTACTCGATCATCGGCCTCGCGCTCGCGTACTTCCAGTTCCGCAAGCACAAGCCCGGCCTGGTCTCCACGACCCTCGAGCCGCTCATCGGCACTAAGCTGACCAAGGGCTGGCTCGGCAAGCTCGTCGACGTCCTCGCTGTCTTCGCCACCGTCGCTGGCGTCGTCACCTCCCTGGGTCTCGGCGTCATGCAGATCAACGCCGGTTTCAACTTCCTCTTCGGCCTGCCCTCGAACCTGATGGTCCAGATCATCATCATCGCCATCATCTCCGTGATCTACATCGGCACCGCCGTCGCCGGCATCGACAAGGGCATCTCGGTCATCTCCGACCTGAACCTCTACATCGCCGTCGGCCTGCTGCTCGTGTGCTTCCTCGTGGGCCCGAAGCTGGACATCCTCAACAACCTCATCGGCGGTACGGGCGCCTATCTGCAGTACTTCATCAACGACTCGCTTGGCCTCTCCGCCTACGGTGACAATAGCTGGGTCCTCAGCTGGCGCATCTTCTACTGGGCTTGGTGGCTCGCGTGGGCACCGTTCGTGGGCGTCTTCATCGCCCGCATCTCCAAGGGCCGTACCATCCGCGAGTTCGTCGCCGGTGTCGTCCTGGTTCCCGCCGTCGCTTCCATCGTTTGGTTCTCTGTCTTCGGTTCCCTCGGCGTCCACCTGGGCATGGTCGGCACCGTCGCCCTCGACGCGCTGAAGCAGATCGCTGCCACGCCTGAGACGGGCCTGTTCATCGTGCTGCAGCACTACCCGCTCGGCGCCGTGATTTCGCTCGTCGCCATCGTGCTGCTCTGCACCTTCTTCATCACCTCGGCCAACTCCGGCACCTTCGTCCTGGGCATGCTCTCCACCAACGGCAACCTCAACCCGCCTAAGAAGAGGATGTTCATCTGGGGCATCATCCAGTCCGTCATGGCAGTCGGCATGCTGATCGCCGGTGGCCTGAAGCCGCTGCAGACCATCTCCATCGCGGCCGCGTTCCCGTTCATCTTCATCATGATCGCGGTCATGTTCTCGCTCGTTAAGGCCCTGTCCTCTGACGAGGCCGTCGCGGGCGAGGCCGAGGAGGCAGCTCCCCAGACGGAGGCCCAGAAGGCCTAGCCTGCGCCTCTCGGCGACAACGCACTAATCCCGCAAAGCGGGTCAGTTAGGGGTCCGGGCCTGAGCCCGGGCCCCTTTCTCCTACGTAGGGGCTAATGGCAAGCGCGCTCTGGGGGGGCTCGGGTGCCCGAGGGGCGTCGGGGTCTTGAGTAGGGATGACTGCGAGTCGTCGGGAGAAAGGAGGCCTTCGGCCGCTTGTGCGAGGCGGTCGGTGCGACACCTGGGCTGGGTTCTGCAAGACCTCGGGACAGGTGCTGCAGAATTCCGCGTTGTGCATGGCTTTGCGCCGGGCCACCTCCGACCCGCCGCGAGACCAGGCCATGGGCGGGACGCTTGCCCAGGAAGCCCATCCCGGAACGTTATCTAGGTGGCGTTTCGTCCGCCCGACGCGCTCCAAGGCCTGCGGAGTCCGTGCGCGAGCCCCGGAGATGCAGCATACGGCACGAGAAACTGCAGCGGCCGCGCTAGCGCGAGGCGGACCGAGACGGCCCGGGCGGAAAGAGGAAGGCCCCGTCCAGGACGTGACGTCCTGGACGGGGCCTCTTGGGCGCGTAGGCCAACCTCGAAGGCGGTTGAGCCTCTAGGCCTCGACCTTGTCGGCCTGGCCCTTGCGGGAGATGCGCCTGCGGATGTCGTAGACGATCATGAAGGCGATCAGGATGAACCCGAGGTAGCCGTTCAGGCCGTAGAGGACGTTGACCAGGCCCTTATACGGCAGGAAGCAGGCTACGACGCAGCCGATGACGCCACCGACGACGATCAGGAGCTTGTAGCGCGGCGTGCCCTCGCGGGAGATGGCGCTGACGCCGCTCCAGAGCAGGGGCACCGCGGTGGTGTAGATGCCGCAGAAGATGATGATCGAGAGCACCTGCGCGAAGGCGGGGTTGATCGTGTTGGCCAGCATCAGGGTGGGGATGTCGGCGTAGGCGGTGATGTCGATGTGGGAGATCAGCGCGACGCAGCAGATGGCGGCCGTCGCGAAGATAAAGATGGTGGAGAGCAGGACGCCCTTGTTGACCTCGTGCTCGTCGTTCTTGGCGCCCATCTCGGCAAGGAAGGTCGAGAACCACAGGATCACGAAGCCGCCGTAGGAGGCCCCGGAGGCGAAGGGGTTACCCCCGCCGACCTGCACCAGGTCGTACTTGCCGGCGTCGACCGCCTGGAGGTTGGCGGAGAAGTTCGGGAGGCCCGTGATGGCGGTGGCGATCGAGACGCCGAGCAGGCAGACGATGATGACCGGCCCGATCTTGCCGAGCGCGTTCACGATGCCGTCGAGGCCGAAGACCGCCGTCGCGACGACGACCACGGTGAGGACGACGGCGCCGACGCCGTTGGGCAGGCCCCACTGCTGGGTGGCCGTGGAGTTGGCGCCGCCGCACATGACGATGAAGCACATGTAGCAGAAGAAGGAGGTGAAGTACTTGTAGAAGGTCCCGATGTACTTGCCGCAGTAGAGCGTGAAGATGTCGGAGCCCTTCTCGATGTGGCGCTCGCTCCCGTTGCTCGTGAAGGAGAGGTTGGTGTAGACGTAGATGGCCGCCGCCACCAGGATGACCACCATGAAGAGCGAGCCGTAGGAGGCCTCGTACTGCATGACCTCCTGCATCGTGGCGAACCCGGCACCGATGTAGAAGGCGATGCACGAGCCGCAGAACCCGATGACCCTAGCGATGCTTGATTTCTTTGTCATAGATGTCGCCCATCAGGAGTGAGGACGGCTGGCGTCCTCTTTCGGCCAGGAATGCCGCGACGGGGTGCGTCCGAGGACGAGCACCCCGCCGGGATGATTGAGCGCGGGACAACCGCGCGGGCCGCTCCCCGCCTTCGGGGAGCGGCGTTGGCTGGGGCCCTGTTAGAACTGGGTCGGGCCGTCGACCGGGGTCTGGAGGGCCTTGAGCGCCCTCTCGACGAGCCCCTTGCGCAGCGTGTACTCGTCGGCTGCGCCGAGCGTCGGGTTACCGACGGGGTAGGGGATCGCGACGGTCGGGACGATCCTGTTGGCGCCGACCGACTGCGAGATGGTCGTGATGGTGGCCATGTGGACGATGGGGATGCCGTAGCGCTCGATTTCCTTTACCATCGTTGCACCGCAACGAGTGCAGGTGCCTCAAGTGCTGGTGAGGAGCACGCCGTCGACGCCGGCCTCCTTGAGCTCACGGCCGATCTCCGTACCGAACCTGCGGCCGTTTGCGACGGAGGTGCCCGTGCCGGTCGTGGTGTAGAAGTACTGGTAGACGCCGCCGATGACGCCGGAGTCCGCGAGGTCGCTCAGAACGTCGAACGGCACGACGCGGTTGGCGTCCAGGTTGGCGTAGGTGGGGTCGTAGCCGCCGTGGATCGTGCAGAAGTCGGCCTTGAAGTCCTTCTCGCTGCTGACGTCGTACTTGTTCCACTGCTGGGCGGAGGCGGACTGAAGGTGGTCGGGGTTGCCCTTGGGCACGATGCCGCCGGAGGTGACGAGGGCGATGGTGGCCTTCGAGAGGTCGGCGATGGGCGCGGCGGGGTCGACGCTGTCGAACTGCGGCATGGGCAGCTCGGTCTTGAAGGGCTGGTCGGCCAGGCGCTTGAGCAGCATCTCGACCGCGCGCTCGGAGCCGCGCTTGTCGGAGAAGATCGTCTCGCGGATGCCGTGGGCGAAGTAGCCGTCGGCCTCGGGCGTGATCTTCTCGCCGGCGAGGACCTTGCGGGCGAGCGCCGCGTACTTGGGCAGCGCCTTGCGCATGTCGGCGGCGGAGTTGCCGGTCTCGACGATGGTGACGTCGGCGCGGCCCAGGTCGACGCCAGGGTTCTCGACGTTCATGCCGGTGAAGGCGGGGATGCCGAGCTCCTTCTCGACGGCTCGGCACACGCCCATGCAGGCCATGCCGTAGCGGCCGGCGAGGAAGGCCGGGCCGGCGACGACCAGGTCGGGCTTCTGCTCGCGCACGTAGCCGAGAATGGCCTCGAGCGCCTCGGCCTCGTGCTGGTTGTAGTAGTTGTCGCCGCAGATGATGGTGCCGGTGACCTCGGCGAAGTCCTTCACCAGGGCCTCGAAGCCCGCGGCGGGGCCGACCTTCTCGGCCACGAACGAGGGGGCGACGTCCGCCTTCTCCTCGCCGCCGATCTGGCCGAAGAACTGGTTGACGTAGTAGAGGATCTTCTTGTCGCTCATGCCAGTCCCTCCTTAGAGCAGCTCAACGGTGCAGTTGTGGTAGCCGATCTCGGACGTGGAGCCGATCACCGCGTTCAGCTCGACGGTGATGTTGCCCTCCTCGTCGATGCAGCCCTGCCAGCCGCCTGCCAGCGTCTGGACGGCGAGCGGGTCGCCCAGGACCTTGTCGGGCACGCCGAGGTGCACGACCTTGCTCACGTTGCCGGTGGACACGACGGCGACGGCCTCCTTGGAGGTGTCGGCCAGGGCCTGGCTCTTGCCGTCCCAGCCGGTGCACTCGTCGGTGACGAGCGTGGTCTTGACGCCCTTGTCCTCGAGGCGCTTGGCGATCATCACGAGGTCGGAGTCGGGGTTGCCGTAGCCCTCCTCGGAGACGATCACGCCGTCGGCGCCGAGCTCGCAGCAGAGCTTGGCGGTGTAGTCGCAGGTGCGGAACTTGCCGTCGAGGGTCGTGAGCTCGGGGGAGAGGATGTTGCCTATGTAGTTGATGGTCTTGCCGTGCTGTGCGTACAGGTCCTCGATGAGCGAGTTATTCTGGTGCTGGTAGGTGGTGATCTTGTCGCACGCAGCCACGCAGTTGCCCGAGACCACCGCGTTGTCCAGCTCCTCATTTGGGTGCAGCCAAGTGGGGAGCAGAAGCTTCGCGTCGCAGCCGTAGAAGTACACGTCGTGCAGCAGGCCCTGGGAGATGGTCATCTCCACGTAGGCGACCTTCGGCAGGTCGGGGTACTTGGCGCTCTCCTCGGCGAGGGTTCCCAGCTCGAAGACCTTGGTCTCGTCGGGCTCGACGCCCTTGGCGGCCTGGCCGACGCACTCGGCGGCGCGCAGGCCCGCCAGGCGCATCACGGTCTCGCGCTCGTGCGGCTCGAGGCCGTCCACCGTCTTGATGTCGACGACGATGTTGTAGGTCTTGGAGAACGGCGTCCACTTGGCGCCCTCCCCCCACATGTCGACGACGCCCTCCTGGAAGCCGACGACGTCGCCGACCGTCACGACCGCGGCGCCCTTGAGCACGGAGACCTTGCCGTCGCCGGCCTGGACGTACTTGCTCGTGACGCCCGGGAAGCCGGGGCGCCCCTCCTTGTAGCGGGGCTCGATGATGTCCTTGATGGGGATGATGCGGACGTGCTCGCCAGGGCGGGCGAAGTCCACCGTGACATCCGTCACCTTGGAGTCCTGCATGATTGCCTGCTTGACCTCTTCAGGACTGACGTACAGCACGCCGTCGCGCACCTCGCACGTCTCGCCGACGTCAACGTTCTTGATGTGGATAAGGTCTTCCTCAAGCCGCATGTGTCAACATCTCCTTCACGTGTCTCGTGCCTTGCTGGCCTTGCAGAACTGCGTGGGGCTGGCCCGGCTCAGGCGCACAGGCTGACCCTGCCTCCGGCCTCGCCGCACTCCTCGAGGGCGGCCTGGAGCAGCTCCAGGTCCATCCGGGCGTAGTCCGCGTCGTTGCGCTCGATGCGCCGACGGCCCTCGGTCGCGAGGTCATAGCTCGCGATGGAGTCCTCGGCGAGCTGGGCCTGCTCGGGCGAGAAGCCCTCAGGCCGGTCGCTCACGACGATGGACCTGAAGGGGGAGAACATCATCCCGAGGCTCGCGAACAGCGGGTGGGTGATGAGCTCGTGCCCCAGGTAGGTGAGGTCCCTCGCCCTCACGAGGACGTCCCTGAAGCCGCCCTCCACGAACTCGACGCCCTTGGCGTCCCTGAGGAGGGGGTTGTTGGTAATCACCATCTCGTACACCTCCCTTCGCATACCTAGACGGGCAATGCGCTAGCCGAGACCAGACGAAATAAAATAATCAGAAAGGAATTTCGTCTATTGGAAGTGTACGTGCTTCCAGATTGTTACGGAATATTGAAGGTTGCACGAACGTTATGAGGAAATTTCACAGAACGCTTGTTATTTAGATAACCATGTGTTACAGAATTTCGGCACAAGAGCCCCCCGCTCCGCGTCGGCGCGGGACGTGGGCTGTCCTGCCACCTGCGGCCGTCCTGCCTCAGGATTAGGGAAGCTGGGGGATGATCCGCTGCGCGTAGGTCACGAAGCGCTCTACGGCCGGCGTGTTCTCGCTCTCGGCGGGGATGGCGATACCCAGGTCGATCGAGCTCGCAGGCTCCACGGGGAGGAGTGCCATCTTGGTGGAGAGGCCCTGGGTGATCAGGCGGTTGGTGATGACGAGGCCCAGGCCCTGCTCGACCATGCGGAAGGCCGGGTAGTTGTACAGGGTGGAGATGCTGTACTCGACCTTCACCCCGGAGCCCTCGATGAGCCTCAGCACGTCCACGTCGGCGCCGTAGGCCGGGAAGATCAGGGTCTCGTCCGCGAGCTGGTCGAGGCTGACGGAGGACTGGGCCGCCAGGGGGTGGTTCGGCGGGATGGCGACCATCATGGGGTCCTTCCTGAGGAAGACCCAGCGGTACGGGATGGTGGGGAAGTAGCTGTAGAACCCGATGTCCGCCTGGCGGTTGGCGAGGTAGTTGGCGACCTCCTGCCACACGCCCTCGAAGAGGTGGATCTTGATCCGGGGGTAGTCCTTGTGGAAGGCGGCGATGACCTCGGGCAGCCACTCGCTCGCCACGCTCGCGTACGAGGCGATGCGCAGGGTGCCGGTCGCGAGCCCCTTGACCTCGGAGATGACCTGGGTGAGCTGCTCGTCCTTGCCGCAGGCGTCGCGGATGAGGGGGATGAGCCTGACCGCGTTGGGGGTGGGGGAGACGCCCTGCTTGCTGCGGACCAGGAGCGGGAAGCCGATCTCGCCCTCGAAGGCGTCCATCATGTGGCTTACGCCGGAGGGGGTGTAGCCGAAGTAGCGAGCCGCCTTCGAGAGACTGCCGGTGTCGACCGCCTTGAGGAAGACCTGCGCCTTCCACATGTCCACGCGACCACCCCCAGGTCCTTGTCATATTGTCCTAACAAGCCAGTATCGCCTTTGGCATAGGAGCTCGCGGGTGAATTCGACCGGCGCCCCGGCGGGGGCGTCAAAAGGTAATCGCCCCCGCGAAGCGCGGGGGCGACCGACGTGCGTAACATGGGACGATGCGCGAGGGTGACGCTTGGGAGACCTACAGCATGAGCTCGTGGAGCGACGAGGGCGTGAGGCCGACCTTCTCCATCTCGTCCAGGATCTGCTGCCTGTCGGCGGGGTCCGCCTTCCAGACCATGCCGCAGCCAGCCGAGATCTGGGGCGGCATGGGGATGATGCGCCCGGGCACGCCGTCGCGCTCGCAGGCGGCCTCCATGGCCATCGCGTCGGTGGTGCGGTCGAAGGCGACGATAAGGGTGTTCTTCTTGGGTGAGAGTGGCATGGTGGTCCTCGCTTCTCGCGGATGTCATTAGCATGGAAATGATATCCATGGGGTACTGTTTATAGGTACAGATTATAGTTGCCCGCCGCCAGGCGGGAGGCGAGATGGGATCACCCATGAGCAAGCACGTCGCGAAGAAGCTTACGGAGATGACCGCGGCCTCGGGCTGAGCCGCCAAGATGGCGCCCGGCGCCCTCGCTCAGGTCCTGAGCGACCTCCCCAACGTCTTCAACCCCGCCCTGCTGATCGGCTACGACACGGCGGACGACGCCTACGTCTACAAGGTGAACGACGAGACGGCCCTGATCGGCACCGTGGACTTCTTCCCTCCGATGGTGGACGACCCCTACCTCTTTGGCCAGATCGCGGCCGCCAACGCCCTCTCCGACGTCTACGCCATGGGCGGCGAGCCCAAGATCGCGATGAACCTCCTGTGCTGGCCCAACTGCCTCGGCGTGGAGATGGCCGGCGAGGTGCTGCGCGGCGGCGCCGACAAGGCCGTGGAGGCCGGCTGCACGATCGCGGGCGGTCACACCATCGTGGACGACGAGCCCAAGTACGGCATGTGCGTCACCGGCTTCGCCCGGCCCGAGGACATCCTCGCCAACAGCGCGGCGCGCCCCGGCGACCTGCTCGTCGCCACGAAGAAGGTCGGCTCCGGCATCCTCAACACCGCCGTCAAGGGCGGGCTGCTCGAGCAGGCCGACATGACCGAGCTCTACCGCCAGATGAGCACCCTCAACAAGTACGCGGCCGAGGTGGGCCACCACTTCGACGTGCACGCCTGCACCGACATCACGGGCTTCGGCCTGGCCGGCCACCTCTGCGAGATGGCCGAGGGCGCGGGCCTCACGGCCGTCCTCCGCTATGAGGACGTGCCCCTGATGGACGACGTCGAGGAGTTCGCACGCATGGGCATCATCCCGGCCGGCACCTACCGCAACCACGACTACTTCTCGGACCGCGTGAGGGTCTCCGAGGCGCTGCCCCAGGTGGCGGCCGACGTGCTGTTCGACCCGCAGTCCTCGGGTGGCCTCATGTTCGCGATCGGCCCCGACGAGGCCGACGAGTTCCAGGACGTGCTCTCCGCTGAGGGCATCGACTCCAACGTGGTCGGCGAGTTCGAGGAGAAGCGGGACTGCTTCGTCCGCATCGTCTAGGCCCGGAAGGCGGGCCAGGAAGGGGAGACCCATGCGCGTCCTCAACGTCTCGGCGCAGAAGCCCGACACCACCGGCAGCGGCATCTACCTCGCCGAGACGGTGAGGAGCGAGATCGCGATGGGGCACGAGGCCGCCGTCGTCTGCGGCCTCGGGGCCGAGGACGGGACGCCGACCCTGCCCTCTGCCGCGCGCGTCTACCCCGTGAGGTTCGACACGCCGGAGCTCCCCTTCCACGTCTGCGGGATGTCCGACGTGATGCCCTACCCGGCGACCCGCTACCGCGACCTCACGCCGGAGATGGCCGGGCTGCTCGAGCGCGCCTTCACGGCGCGCATCCGCCAGGCGCTCGAGGAGTTCGCCCCCGACGTCGTGGTCTGCCACCATCTCTACCTCGTCACGGCGCTCGTGCGCGAGTGCGCGCCCGACCTGCCGGTCGGGGCCGTATGCCACTCGACGGGCCTGCGCCAGCTCGCGCAGATCCCCTTCGAGCGCGAGCGGATCTGCCGGGACGTCCGTGCGCTCGACGCCGTCTTCGCCCTGCACGAGGCGCAGGCGGCCCGCATCTCGGACGAGCTCGGCGTGGATCCGAGGCGCATCCACGTCGTGGGCGCTGGCATCAACACCCGCCTCTTCTCGCGCGGCGGCGCCGGAACGCCTGCACGCCGGCGCGGGCGCATCTGCTACGCGGGCAAGATCTGGAGCAAGAAGGGCGTGATGAGCCTCGTCGAGGCGCTCGACCTCATCTCGCCCGAGATGCTGCCGGAGGGCGTCCGCGGCCTGGAGGTCAGGATGGCGGGTGCCGCCGGCGCCGACCGCGAGGACTTCGAGGCCATCGTCTCGCGGGCCCGGGCCTGCCGCTGGCCGATCGAGTTCCTCGGCAAGCTGCCCCAGGACCGACTGGCCGACGAGTACCGCGCTGCCGAGGTCTACGTGCTGCCCTCCTTCTACGAGGGGCTGCCGCTCGTGGTGGGGGAGGCGCTCGCCTGCGGTTGCAAGGACGTGGTGAGCGACCTCCCGGGCCTGCGTCCCTGGTACGCGAGCCACGTGCCCGGCGCCCCGATAGTCTGGGTCGAGCCGCCCCGGATGGCGGGGGTCGACGAGCCGGTTGCGGCCGAGCTGCCGGCCTTCTCGGAGCGCGTCGCCCGCGCCCTCGTGGAGGCCCTGGCGATGCCTGCACCCGACTGCGACGTGAGCGCGATGTCGTGGGACCGGATCGCCGCTGACGTGATTGGGGGCTTGCAATAGTCATCGCGTTTAATATAATCGTTCTCGGATTTCAGGTGCTCCACCTCCTGGGGTAGTATAGCCAGCGTCGGTGCCGGTGTGTAAAAGCACGTCGCCGCTCTCTGGGTTCGGAGGGGGAGAGCATTTTGGGGGTAGAAGGGTAACTGGTGTGCCTCCTGGTCTTCAAAACCAGTGTGAGCAGTTGTAGCTGCTCGGGTGGGTTCGATTCCCACCTGCTCCCGCCAAAGCCTCAGCGGTACCCAAATAGTATATTTGGGTACCGCTTTTTTTAGTTGCGCTTGTCTGGAGGTTCGGATGGATCAAAGGCTTCTGATGCAAATCCCCAAGGTGGACGTCCTGCTTGCGGAGGAGCCGCTCGTGCGACTTGAGGCGGACTTCACGCACGACCAGATCAAGGACGCCGCCCGCAGCCACCTCCAGTCCCTGCGCGAGGGCGTGCTCGCCGGCGAGCTCGCAGAGATCGACCCGCCCGAGAAGGTCGCGGAGGCCGTGGCCCGTACGCTCGAGAACCGCGGCGCCTACAGCCTGCGCCCCGTCATCAACGCGACCGGCGTGGTCCTGCACACCAACCTCGGGCGCTCGCCGCTCGGCGAGGCCGTGGCCGAGCACGTGGCCGAGGTCGCCGCCGGCTACTGCAACCTCGAGTACAACCTGGAGCGCGGCGAGCGCGGCTCGCGTTACAACCACGTCGAGCGCATCATCTGCGAGATCACGGGCGCCGAGGCGGCCATGGTCGTGAACAACAACGCCGGCGCCGTCTTCCTGATGCTCAACACGCTCTGCAAGGGCCAGGGCGTCGCGGTCTCGCGCGGCGAGCAGGTCGAGATCGGCGGCTCCTTCCGCGTGCCCGAGATCATGGTGCAGAGCGGCGCCCGCCTGATCGAGGTCGGCACCACCAACAAGACCCACGAGGCGGACTACGCCCGCGCCATCGGCGAACAGGGCGCCTCCGCCCTCCTCAAGGTCCATCCCTCCAACTTCGCGATGATCGGCTTCACGGAGTCCGTCTCCGTGGCGCAGCTCTCCGACCTCGCGCGCGACTCCGGGGCCCTCGTCCTGTACGACATGGGCTCAGCGCCCCTCTTCCCCAACGAGGTCGCCGGCCTCGACAACCAGGAGACCATCCGTGGCGTCCTCAGGGACGGCGCGGACGTCGTGTGCTTCTCGGGCGACAAGCTCGCGGGCTCCGCGCAGGGCGGCATCCTGGTGGGCAGGCGCGACCTCATCGAGCGCATCCGAGCCAACCAGCTCACCCGCATGCTCCGCATCGACAAGCTCTCGCTAGCCGCTCTCGAGATGACCATGCAGCTCTGCCGCGATCCCAGGCTCGCGCGCCGCGAGGTACCCGTCGTGCGGATGCTATCCATGACCGCCGACGAGCTCAGGGGTCGCGCCGAGGCCCTCGACGAGGCCATCGCCGCCATCGGTGGCGTCGAGCACGAGGTCGTCGCCGTGAAGGACGAGCCCGGCGGCGGCTCGCTGCCCGACGTCCTTCTCGACGGCTACGCCGTGAGCGTGACCGTGGCGGGCCTTGCCCCCGCCGAGCTGGAGCGACGCCTCCGCGAGGCGCCCACGCCGATCGTCGCGCGCGTGAGCAAGGAGCAGGTGCTCCTCTCCGCCCGCACCATCATGGACGGCGACGTCGAGCGCGTCTGCGCCGCCCTCGCCGAGATCGCGCAGGCCGGCGGCGAGGAGCCGCCCGCGGGAGGTGCTGAGCGATGAAGCACGTCGTCATCGGAACCGCTGGCCACGTAGACCACGGCAAGACCTGGCTCACGCGCGCCCTGACGGGCGTCAACACGGACCGCCTCGAGGAGGAGCAGCGCCGCGGGATCACGCTCGACCTCGGCTTCGCGCAGCTCGAGCTTCCCAACGGCCAGGACGCCAGCATCGTCGACGTGCCGGGCCACGAGAAGCTCGTGCGCAACATGATCGTCGGCGCCACGGGCATCGACGTGGTCCTGCTCGTCGTCGCGGCCGACGAGGGCTTCATGCCTCAGACGCAGGAGCACCTCGACATCCTCCAGCTGCTCGACGTCAAGAGCGGCATCATCGTCCTCACCAAGAAGGACCTCGTGGACGACGACTGGCTGCAGGTCGTGACCGAGGACACCCGCGAGCGCGTCAAGGGCACCTTCCTCGAGAACGCCCCCGTCATCCCCGTGTCCGCCGAGACGGGCGAGAACATCGAGCTGCTCAAGCGCGAGATCGTGAAGATCGTGGAGCACGCGGACCTCAAGCGCACCGACAACCCCTTCCGCCTCCCGGTGGATCGCGTCTTCACCAAGAAGGGCTTCGGCACCATCGTGACCGGCACCCTCGTGGACGGGACGCTGCGCATGGGCGACGTCGCCGACGTCTACCCCCAGGAGCTCACCGCCAAGGTGAGGGGACTCCAGACCCACAACGTCGCCCAGCCGGAGGTCTACGCCGGCATGCGCGTCGCCGTCAACCTTACGGGCGTGGACACCTCCGTCATCCGTCGCGGCTGCACCGTGGCCGCCCCGGAGTCGATGCTGCAGGCGAGCCAGGTCGCGGTCAGGCTCAACCTCCTGCCCGACAGCCCCTACGACGTGCGCAACTCCTCCCAGCTGCACTTCTACCACGGCACGCAGGAGCTCATGGCGAAGGTCCGCCTGCTCGACCGCGACGTGCTCGAGGCCGGCGACAGCTGCTTCGCCCAGCTCACCCTCAACAAGGAGCTGACGATGAGGAACCAGGACAAGTTCATCGTCCGGTTCTTCTCGCCCGTGGTGACCGTCGGTGGCGGCGAGATCCTCGAGCCGACCAGCCGCAAGCTGCGTCGCAACGACCAGCGCGTCCTCGCCCACCTCGCCCACCTCGCGTGGGCTCCGGAGGACCGCGCCCGCCAGATCGTGCTCGACGCGGGCATCCACCCGCTCTCGGTCGCGGAGGTGGCCTCGCTCGCCGGCATGTCGGAAGGCAGCGTCCAGACCACCCTCGACAAGTTCGTGGAGCAGGGCTCCATCGAGCGGATCGGCCAGGGCTACGTGAGCGAGGAGGCCCTGCAGGAGCTCTCCGCCGCCACGGCCAAGCTGGTCGGCAACTACCACAGGACCCACACCCTGGACGACGGCATGAGCCTCGGCGAGCTGCGCCAGAGGATCTACCCCAAGAGCCAGTCGCTCGCCAACGCGCTCATCGACTGGCTCCAGGCCCACGGGGTCATCGAGCAGTCCGGCGGCATCGTGCGCATCCCGGGCTTCGAGCCCACCTTCACGGACGTACAGCGCAAGATGCTCGACCAGCTTGACGAGTTCTACCTCAAGGCCGACCTCGAGCCGCCCACCAACGAGGAGGTCACCCAGGCCTTCCAGGACAGGCACGGCACCTTCAACGAGGTCATGGCCCACATGCTCAAGCGGGGAACGCTCGTGGCGCTCTCGCCCACGACCTCGGTGCACCGCAGCGCCTACGCCAAGGCCCTCTCGACCTTCATGGGCATGTTCGCCGAGTCGAGCACCGTCGCCATCGGCGACTTCCGCACCAAGCTGGGCGTCTCGCGCAAGTACGCCCAGCTCTACCTCGAGTACTTCGACGCCTGCCACATCTCCAAGATGGTCGACGGCGTCCGTGTGCTGGTAAAGCCAAACTTCAGCTAGAAGGGAGAACGTACATGAGCGAGAAGGCCGTCGAGGTGGACGCGATCGGGCTGGCATGCCCCACGCCCGTCGTGAAGACCGTCAAGGCCATCAAGGGCCTTGAGGGTGCCGGCGTCGTGAAGACCCTCGTCGACAACGAGATCGCGGTCAAGAACCTCTCCAAGCTCGCGTCCGACAAGGGCTACGGCTTTGAGTCCAAGCAGCTCGAGGACGGCAACTTCGAGGCGACCCTGACCGTCAGCGGCTCCGAGGCCCCCGCGAGCGAGTCCGACGCCGACTTCGCCGACCCCTCCAAGAGGAAGGCCGTCGTCGTGATCTCCTCCGACATGATGGGCACGGGCGAGGAGGAGCTGGGCCACAGCCTGCTCAAGAACTTCATCTACTCCCTGACGCAGGAGGACGTCCTGCCGTCCACCATCCTGTTCTACAACAGCGGCGTCCGCATGACCTGCGAGGGCTCGCCCGCGCTCGACGACCTCAAGCAGCTCGCCGCCGCCGGGGTCGAGATCCAGTCCTGCGGCATCTGCCTCAACTACTACGGACTGACCGAGAAGCTCGCGGTCGGCGAGGTCACCAACATGTACGCCATCGCCGGCAAGCAGCTCGAGGCCTCCGTGGTCATCAGGCCGTAGCGGACGGCCCCTTGGCGGTGCGCAGCCGGGTGCGGCCCGGGCGGCGCGTCCGCGCGAGAACCCACGGGAGGGCGAGGCCTGCTCGCCCTCCCTTTCTCTTAGGGAGGAGAAGCGATGATCTACCTAGACAACGCCGCGACGACCATGCGCAAGCCGCCCGAGGTGGCGGAGGCCGTCGCGCGGGCGCTCCAGACGATGGGCAACGCCTCGCGCGGGGCGACCAAGGCGTCGCTGGCCGCCTCCCGGGTCGACTACGTCGCCAGGGAGCAGCTCGCCCGGCTCCTCGGCTGCCCGCGCCCGGACCACGTGGCCTTCGCGAGCAACTCCACCGAGGCGCTCAACGTGGCGATCATGGGCCTCGTCGACGCGGGCGCGCGGGTGGTGGGCACCGACCTCGAGCATAACTCCGTGCTGAGGCCGCTCTACCGCCTGCGCGACGAGCGCGGGGCGGACCTCGCCTTCGCGCGCGCCGACGAGCGGGGCAACCTCGACTACGAGGACCTCGAGCGCCTCGTCACCCCGGGCACGAGGCTGGTGGCGGTGACCCACGGCTCGAACGTGACGGGCAACATGGTCGACGTCGCCCGCGTCGTCGACATCGCGCACGCCGCCGGCGCCCTCGTGGTCGTCGACGCGTCGCAGACCGCGGGCAGCCACGAGGTCAGCCTCGAGGGCACCGGCGCGGACGTCGTCTGCTTCACCGGCCACAAGGGCCTCATGGGGCCCCAGGGCACGGGCGGCCTCTGCGTCGCCGAGGGCGTGGAGATCCGCCCGTTCAAGGTGGGCGGCACGGGCGTCCACTCCTACTCGGAGACCCAGCCCGAGGAGTATCCGACGCGCCTCGAGGCGGGCACGCTCAACAGCCACGGCATCGCCGGGCTCTCCGCGGCGCTCGACTTCATCGAGCGAGTCGGCGTGAAGGCCATCGGGGACCACGAGGAGGGGCTCATGAGGAGCTTCTACGAGCAGGTCCGCGCCATCGACGGCGTCACGGTCTACGGCGACTTCGACGCGGCGGAGCGCTGTGCGATCGTGTCGCTCAACGTGCGCGACTACAGCTCCTCGGCGGTGGCCGACGAGCTCGGCGAGCGCTACGGCATCGCCACCAGGCCAGGTGCCCACTGCGCGCCGAGGATGCACCGCGCGCTGGGGACGGTCGAGCAGGGCGTCGTGCGCTTCAGCTTCTCCTGGTACAGCACGGAGGAGGAGGTCGACGCCGCCGTCGCCGCCGTGCGGGAGATCGCCCGCTAGGCGTGGGGGAGAAGGACCTGGGAGAAGGGGGGGCCGGCCGCGGCTAGCGCCGCGGCCGGCCCCTGCCCGTACGGAGACCGGTGGCTTCGGGCGCCTTGGGCGCTCCGGCGCCGGAGCCCGCGGCCTGAGGCGCTCGTCGGGTGACCGCGCTAGCGTCCGCGGAGGTCGCCCAGGGCGCCGGCCGCGCTCACAACGCCCGCGAAGACGAGGGCCACGCCGCAGACGACCATCGAGAAGCTCGCCATCGCGCGGGGCGCGAGCATCACGAGGGCGCCGAAGACGACGGTCGCGACGGCGCCCGCGAGGCCCAGGCTCGCGCCGGGCAGCCCCAGCGCCCGCGAGGCGTTGGCGGCGAAGAGCGAGTTGAGGCCCGCCACCATCACGAAGACGCCCAGGAGCAGGAAGACCCAGGCCACGAAGAAGCCGGGCTGAGTCACGATCGCCAGGCCGAGCAGGGTGCAGGGGATGCCGACGTAGAGCTCGGCCTGGGAGAGGATCGCCTCGAGGTTCGCGAAGGCCGCGGCGAGCGAGACGACGCCGAACACGAGGACGGCCCATCCCAGCAGCTTGGTGACGGTCAGCATGGACCCGTAGGGGTTGGAGAGGACGGCCGCGCCCAGCAGGATGGCGATGACGCCGCCGACGAGGCGCACCGCCTTGGACTGCTCGATCTTCATACCAGGCTCCTAACTGGGCGCGCGGGGCGCCCCTCGAAGCGCGCGGCGACCCCTAGAGAAGGGGTATGCCGTAGACGACCAGGGAGAACACGAAGCTCGCGATCGCGAGCAGGGCGCAGATGCCGATGGAGCCGATCAGGAGCCCGAGCGACGTCTTGAGCGTCGCGGAGACGTCCTGGTTGGTCTTGCGGAGCGCCTCGTAGGCGCCCTGGAGCGACTCGCAGTAGAGCTTGGCGGCACGGACGTCCTCGTCCGGGGCCGTCGCGCGCCCGCCTGCGGGCCCGGTCGCGGGGGCGCCGTCGAGCCCGTCGAGCCTGCGGGCGAGCATCTTGGGGTCGGGGGTGCCCGAGTCGCCGGGCCTCAGCCTGGAGGCGGCCACGAGGATGAAGCTCGCGACGAGGAGCAGCAGCGCCACGAGGTAGGCGGCGGCGAAGGGCGCCATGCCCAGGATGTAGGAGCCCGAGCCCGTGAAGAGGCGAGCCACCTCGACGGCGGCGAGCAGCGGTATGCACAGGAGCAGCGTCGTGGAGGTCCTGCCCAGGGAGGCCGCGCGGTCGCGCTCGAGGTCGAGGGAGGTGTCGGCCAGGGCCGCCATGCGCCCCGCCAGGGCGGAGAAGCCCTGGTGCCCCGTCACGACTTCGGCCTGCGCGCCCGCGGCGCCGGCCGCCGCGCCGGTGGCGCCGTCCTTCTCGCCCGTACCCTCTGGTGTCGCGACGGCAACGCCGTCCTTCTCGTCCGGACACGCGCTAGCGCGCCTCGCGTCGTCTCCTGCCATGGGCCGCTCTCCCTTCGACGTCCGGCCGGGGTTGTCGTCCCGGCTACCCGTAGGCCACATACCCGTAGGCCACATGATAGCGGCCGCGCGCTACGCGCGCATGAAGGCGGGCAGGGCGTCCTCGCCCGTCTCGTTGTGGCGCCGCGCGGCGTCCGCGATCTGCTCCAGGGCGACGGCGACGCCGTCCTCGGCGCTCGCGCCCACGTGCCAGCGGGCCGCCGCGGAGGCGTTGGCGTTGGCGTTGGCCACGGCGCAGGAGTTGGGGAAGCGCTCGAGCATGCCGAGGTCGTTGTCGGCGTCGCCGAAGACGCAGACCTCCTCGTCGCCGAGGCCCAGCACGCGCTGGAGGATCGCGACGCCCTCGGCCTTGCCCCAGCCCTTGGGGGAGACGTCGAGCCAGTGCACGACCGTGTTGGGGAAGACGAGGTCGGGGCAGAGCGCGGAGAGGCGCTCCGCCAGGCGCGGGAGCAGGTCGTCGTCCATCACGATGATGCCGGCCTTGATGACGGGGTAGTCGGGCAGGGTGCGGTGGTGGCTGCCGCCGCAGATGAAGGCGCGCTCGTACATCTCGCCCAGGGCGTCGCGCGTGTCGCCGACCCAGTCGCCGAAGGCGTTGTCGCGGTAGGTGATGAGGGCGCAGCCCCTGAGGGGCGCGACGACGCGCTCGACCTCGCGGAGCTGGTCGCGCGGGAGGGTCTTCTCGTACACGACCTCGCCGAGGTAGTAGACCTTCTGGCCGTTCACGAGGACGCCGGTGTTGAACAGGCTCTTGTCGCCGTCGAAGAAGCTCGCGATCTCGCCGCGGTCGCGGCCGCTCGCGGGGCCGAAGTCTACGCCCTGCTCCTGGCAGGCCCTGATCGCCGCGACCGTCCTCGGGGAGGCCGCCTTTCGGCCGAAGGGCACGAGGGTGTTGTCCATGTCTGAGAGGGCGAGACGGATCATGGGGCTCCAGACTCTCGGGTGTGGGTTGCCGGTCCGGCGGCCGCGCCGGCGGGCGCCGTCGCTCACATGGTAGCGCTCGCGGCCGGCGCTCGCGGCCGGGCGCCGGCTAGGCCAGCGGCTCCACGTGCAGCGGGAGGCCGTCCACGAACAGGGGCGCGACCTCGCCCGTGACGAGGGGGCGCACGTAGTCCGCGAAGTCGCTGGTCACGTCCATGCCGTCCTCGCGGATCCACGCCGCGGGCACGCGGCGCTCCGCGTTGGCGACGGCGGAGACGTCCGCGAGGCCGTAGGAGACGAGGTAGGGAGAGTTCCCCTCGCGGCGGATCGCGGGCATGACGCCCGTCTCGCCCGCGGCCGCCGCGCGCACGGCGACGCCGCCCAGGGCGGCGGCCTCCGCGAGGTCGCACGCGCTCGCGAGGTGGCTCGCGCAGCGCTGCAGGGTCGAGAGCTCGACGGCGCGGGTCTTGACGCCCAGGCGCTCGCCGAGGAGCTGGGCGAGGTGGCGGCCGGTGCCGGAGAGCGCCGCCGCGTGGCCGAAGGCGTCGGTCCTCACGGCGCCCGTCGGGGGCTCGCACATGAGGGAGCCGTCCGGGCGGCGCGCGCCCTCGCTCGCGGCGACGACCACGCAGCGCTTGCGGGCGAGCAGCCCCCGCACGGCCTCGACCAGCGCGTCCTCCGAGACGGGGGCCTCGGGCAGGAGGATGAGGTCGGGGTGGCCCAGGCCGTCTTGGCGCGCGAGGCAGGAGGCGCCGGCCAGCCAGCCGGCGCCGCGGCCCATGACCTCGACCACGAGGACGTTGGGGAGGTCGTAGACGGAGGCGTCGCGGCCGAGCTCGGCCACCGAGGTCGCGACGAACTTGGCGGCCGAGCCGAAGCCCGGCGTGTGGTCGGTGCCCTCGAGGTCGTTGTCGATGGTCTTGGGCACGCCGACGAAGCGGACGGGGCTTCCTGCGCGCGCCCCCCAGGCGGAGAGCTTGGCGATCGTGTCCATGGAGTCGTTGCCGCCGATGTAGAGGACCGCGTCCACGCGGCGCGCCTCGAGGGTACGGAAGAGGCGCTCGTAGGTGGCGGGGTCGGCGTCGGCGTCCGGGAGCTTGTAGCGGCAGCTCCCCAGGTAGCTCGCCGGCGTCTGGCGGAGGAGCTCGAGGCTCGCCGCGTCCGGGAGCGTCCGTGCGAGGTCGACGACGTCGTCGGCGAGGAGGCCCTGGACGCCGTGGCGCATGCCCCAGGCCTCGGCGCCGAGCGCGCGGGCGGTCTGAACCACCCCCGCGAGGCTCGCGTTGATGGCGGCGGTGGGGCCGCCCGACTGGCCGACGAGGACGCGCGCGTTCCAGCTCATGGGAACCTCCGGGGTCGTGGATGGGGCGTTGCGGACGTGCTGGGTGGGCGCGGGGAGCCGGCCCGAGCCGGCGCGGGACTAGCGCCTGGGCGGCACGGTGCAGCGCAGGAAGACGGACATGGCGACGATGACCAGCGAGATCGAGACGCCGAGCACGAGGAGGCTCTCCCCGGCCTTGCCGCGCAGGACCTCGCCGAAGAAGAACACGACGAGCATGACCACGACGACGCGCGCGATCCGCTCCTTGATGTCGTCGAAGTCGTGGAAGGAGAGCCAAGGGGGCAGCGGCGTGCGGTCGGTCACGAAGAGCGAGAAGAGGCCGAGCGAGGTCATGTAGAGGACGGTCGAGAGCAGGAAGAAGTCCGTGTACTCGACGAACTCGACCGAGAGGTTGACGAGGTCGGAATGGCCGGCGAGGAGGCCCGCCAGCGTCCGGAGGAGGTCTGCGACCGTGACGAGCGAGAAGCTCACGGACATGAGGAGCAGCGCCGTGGCGGGCACGACTGTGACGAGGCGCATCCACGAGACCGCGTTGGCGAAGCGGAGGACGCCCCGCTGGCGCTTGGACCCCTCCGGCAGGAGCTGGGTGCCGTCCCTCTGGACCGCGTCCCGCCCTGTGGGGGTCGCCTCCGCGCCTCCCTCGGACGTGGTCCCCCGTGCGTCTCCCGATGCCGCCAAAGTGGGCTCCTCGTCGTCGCGTGCCGCCTGAGGCCTCGTATCTGATGCCAACACTTTAGCGCAGGCGGGACGCGTCTGGGCGGTGCGGCGGAGCGTCCTTCTCGCCCCGGGCGGCAGCACCCCTCTCGCCCTGGTCACCCGCGTCCCCCTCGCCCGAGGCAGGCGCCGCCGGCAGGGGGAGGACGTAGGCGAGCGCGGCTGCCGCGGCGCTCCACAGGATGTCGCCTGCGGGGAAGCACAGGAGCAGGAGACCGACGGTGAGCAGGGGCCTCTTGGTCGTGGCGGCCACGAAGGTGGAGGCCGTGACGGCGGCGGCGAAGGTGGGGTCTGCGCCCGTGATGACGGCGAGCCCCATGCCGCAGGCCGCGCCGGCGAAGATGTCGGGGAAGAAGTGGCCGCCGCGCCAGCCCAGGGCGATGCACATCTGCGTGAGGGCGCTCTTCGCGAGGCCGCATGCGAGCATCGCCGACGGCGCCGTTACCGCCCAGTCGCGGATCAGCGCGCGCGTGGCCCCCTCGCCGGAGAAGAGCACGTCGGGAAGGAGGACCGCCGTTGCGCCCAGGACGGCGCCCGCTGCCACCGGCTTGGCGAGGAGGGCGGCCTCGCCGTCGCCGACGCGGCGGGAGAGGGCGCAGAACGCCCTCTGGGAGACGCGCGAGACGAGTGCGAGGGCGTAGCCCATGCCGGCGCAGGGGAGGAACCAGGCGAGGTCGGCGAGGTCCGCCTCTGAGGCGGCGAAGCGGGGGAGCCCGGAGGCGCCGCCGACGAGGGCGGAGAGCAGCCTGACGCCGGCGAGGGCGCCGAGCGCCGCCGTGAGGTAGAGGAGGGCCTTGACCGGACGGCGCATCTCGTAGGCGTCCACGTCCGGGGCGCCCGCGTCGCCCTCGGCCTCGGCGAGCAGCCCTGCGAAGGGCGCCCCGAAGATTGCGGAGAGCGAGGCCGAGACCGTGACGTCCGCGACGGCGCCGACCCTCAGGCCCGCGCGCTTGAGGGTGTCCCGGATCCAGCAGCAGCCGGAGGCGATCAGGCCGGTGAGTCCCGCCTCGGGGCCCACCGAGCCGCCGAAGGCGAGGGGCAGCAGGAAGCTCACGACGGACGCGCTCGGGTGCTCGAGGCGGTACGAGCCGGTCCGCCTGAGCGTGGCCATGACCGTCTCGAGCGACTCGGGCGCCACGTGCGTGCGCCTCGTCCACAGGCCGATGACGAGGCCGCCCGCGACGCAGGCGGGCAGGGGGAACCACCGGGGGGCGCAGGAGGCCCCGAGGGCGGGGTCTGCCCCCCGGCCGCCGGCGAGGCCCCAGACGAGCTCGATCAGCCGATCCGACAGCGTGAGCGCGCCCCAGGCGACGAGGCCGACGAGAAGGCCGGTGGCGAGGGAGAGGAGCGCCAGCGCGACGGGCGTCTGCGGGGCCGCGAGCGCGGCCCGCGCGCCCGGGGTCGCGTCGCGCACGTAGGGGCGCCCGGGGCGCAGGTCCTTCTCGCCCCGGGCGCCCGCATCCCTCTCGTCCCGGTGCCTAGAGCAGCGCACGGGCGGCCTCGAGGGCCTTGTCGTAGTCGGGGTGCTCGGTGTTCTCGGCAACGTACTCGACGTAGCGGACCACGTCGTCCTTGTCGATGACCACGATGCCGCGGTTCAGCAGCATGAGCTCCTCGATGAGGAAGCCGTAGGCCAGGCCGAAGTGGTGGCCGTTGTAGTCGGAGACGACGACGGCGTTGTCGATGCCCTTGGCCGCGCAGAAGCGGCCCTGGGCGAACGGCAGGTCGCAGCTGATGGTGATTACCGCGGTGTCGGCGAGCTTGCCGGCCTCCTGGTTGAAGCGGACGGTCTGCAGCTCGCAGACGCCGGTGTCGACAGAGGGCACGACGCTCACGAGCTTGACCTTGCCCTCGACGTCGGCGAGCGAGAAGGGCGTGAGGTCCTGCTTGACGCAGGTGAAGGCGGGCGCCTTGTCGCCGACCTTGACCTCGTGGCCGAGCAGGGTGACGGGCTTTCCGGCGAATGTGGTGACGGAGCGCTTCTCCATGCTGGTTCCTCTCTCTCGGGCCGCGGGTGCGGCCGGATCGGACAAATGCGACAGAATCAGTGCCATTGTAGCCGCCCGCCGCGCCCGTACACGTGCGCCCACCGAGAAACCCCGCCGCTCGCCCGTCTGCCGTGGTGTCATGCAGGACGTACGAGATGCAGACCGTACGCGGGGGAGTCGGGGCGC
The DNA here is from genome assembly GCF_036408855.1 of Olsenella absiana. NCBI lineage: Bacteria > Bacillati > Actinomycetota > Coriobacteriia > Coriobacteriales > Atopobiaceae > Olsenella > Olsenella absiana. The sequence continues at coordinate 42,440 of NZ_JAZGJQ010000002.1, read as the reverse complement.
TTACGGAAGGGTGGCAGACTTGCCTTCCGGACGTAGGCCGAGGAGAGGGGATGCGATGAACGCAGACGAGAGGCGCGCGGACGAGGGCGGCCTTGCGGAGGGGGAGGAGGGCCCGGGGGCCCTGCCCGACGCGCCGGCGGAGGAGCCGGCGCGCGGCGCCTACCACCGCGGCCCCGTCATCATGCGCGGGCCCATGGTCCCCAGCACCACGACGGCGAGCCACCTGCTCTCCAACGAGGGTGGCACGGATTGGCTCCACATGGACCCCTGGCGCGTCCTGCGCATCCAGGCGGAGTTCGTGGACGGCTTCGGCGCGCTCGCCGAGCTGGGGCCGGCGGTCGCGGTCTTCGGGTCGGCGCGGACCCCGAGGTCAGACCCCATGTACCACGCGGCCTGCCGCGTGGCGAGGAGGATCGCGGGCGAGGGCGTGGCCGTGATCACCGGCGGCGGCCCCGGCATCATGGAGGCCGCCAACTTCGGCGCCTCGCAGGTCGGCGGCAAGTCCGTGGGGCTGGGCATCGAGCTGCCCGCCGAGCCTGGCGTCAACGACTACGTGAACCTGGGCATGAACTTCCGCTACTTCTTCGTGCGAAAGACCATGTTCGTCAAGTACTCGTCGGCCGCCATCGTCTTCCCGGGTGGGTTCGGCACCCTCGACGAGGCCTTCGAGCTGCTCACCCTCGTCCAGACGCACAAGATCGCCCGCACGCCCGTGGTCTTCTTCGGCACCTCCTACTGGGGCGGGCTCATGGGCTGGCTCGAGGGGGAGGTCGTGGAGTCCGGCTGCATCTCGCCGCTCGACCCGGAGCTCTTCGTGGTCACGGACGACGAGGACCGGGCCGTGCGGATCGCCCTGGGCGGCATCGAGCGCTGACGCCTCCGGCCCCTACATGACCCGCGTGCTCTCGAGCCGCTCGGCGACCCAGCGGTTGAGGCGCACGACGGGCTTGCGCAGGGCGAGCCCGAGCACGAGCGAAGGGGCGAGGAAGCCGCAGAGCCCCGCGAGCTCCGTGGCCCAGACGTTGCCGTAGAAGCCGGCGACGCACTCGTGCATCGCGGAGATGGCGTGGACGAAGGGCAGGTAGGGGTAGGCGGCCTGGAAGGGGGCCGGCAGCATCTCCACGGGGAAGGTGCCGCCCGAGCCGGCCACCTGGATGACCAGCAGGAAGACGCAGACCGCCTTGCCCACGTCGCCGAAGCTCACCGTGAGCGCGTACATGACGTTCACGAACACGAGGGAGGCGACGAGGCAGGTGGCGACGAAGGCGAGCGGGTGTTCGCACTGGATTCCCAGGTAGAAGAGGTCGCCGAGGGAGACGAGCGCCGCCTGCAGGAGCCCGAGGACGCAGAAGACGCCGAGGCGCCCCAGGTAGCGGTGGCGCGGGGCCGCCCCGCCCACTGCCGCGGCCTCGCGGTCGGAGACGTCGACGCGCAGCATGGCCACCAGGACGATGGCGCCGACCCACAGCGAGAGCGTGGTGTAGAAGCCCGCCATCGCGGAGCCGTTGTTGGCGACGGGGTAGATGGCGACGCGGTCGAGCGAGACCGGCGAGGCGAGAAACTCCGCGAGGTCGCGCGGACCGGCCGACAGGATCTGGCGCACCTGCCCGGCGTCGCCCGAGCCGGCCGCGTCCTTGAGCGAGACCGAGAGGCCGTCGAGGCCGTCGGCCGTCTGCGACACCTTGGCGGCGACGCCGGTGAGCGACTCCTCGAGCCCGCGCAGGTCGGAGGCCGCCCTGTCGGAGGTCTCCCCCAGGGAGGCCGTGGTGGAGGCGAGCTCGTCGGAGATGCCCGCGGCGTCGGCCGCGGCGGCGTCGACCTTGTCCGCCAGGGCGTCCACCGAGGGCCTGAGGTCCGTGCGGTAGGACCGCCTGAGCCCGTCGACGCCCTCGCGCCCCTGCGAGACCAGCTCGTGCGCGGCGTCGCGGTCCTGGGAGACGTCCGCCACGCCGCCGTCGATGGCGTCCTTGGCGGAGAGGAGCCGGTCGCGCAGGGAGGAGAGCCTGGTGGCGATGGCGTCGGCCTGGGCGGCGGCGCCCTCGGCGAGGCGCCGCGCGGGCGGGTCGAGCTCCTTGGCGACCTCGCCCAGGGACTCGGCGAGGCCGGCGTAGGCGGCGCGCTCGGCGTCGACGCGCCCCGCGAGGGAGGAGAGCTCGTCCGAGCCGTGGGAGGCCGAGGTCGCGGCGGCGTCGAAGGCCCGGTCGATCGCGGCGTCGAGGGAGTCGAGGCTGGTCGCGCCCGAGTCGAGCGCGGACGCGATCGCGGCGGCCGAGCCGTCCAGGGCGTCGCCGGCGCCCCGGACGCCCTCCGCGCTCTCCGAGAGCGCCCTCGTGGGGGTGTCCGCTGCCTCGCCGGTGGCCCCGACGAGGTCGCTTGAGCTCTCGACGAGGTCGGCGGCGGAGGAGACGAGGCGGGCGTAGGCCGAGACGTGCCCGGAGACCGCGCGCAGCTCGGCCGCGCCGGAGTCGACCGAGCGCTCGAGGGAGGCGGCGAGGTCGAGCACCTCGTCGTCATTGAGGTAGTTCTGGAGGTTGGCCAGCGTGCTCGCGCCGACCTCGCCCACGGTCTCGGTGAAGGTCTCGCGGATGTCGGACTGCACGGACGCCACGGCCTTGTCCGTCACGATCGGCGCGATGGCGTTGCGCTTCTCGTTCGTCTCGTAGGTGAGGGTGGCGGGGTGGACGTCTTCGGAGGCGACCGAGAGCAGGGAGGAGGTGAAGTCCTCCGGGATCAGGATCGCCGCGTAGTACCTCCCGGAGCGCACGCCCTCCTCGGCCTCCTCGCGCGAGGTGACCTCGTAGCCGATCTTGTCGCTCGTGCGCAGCTTCGCGGCGACGTCCTCGCCGAGGTTGAGGGTCATGGGCAGGCTCTTGGAGGTGTAGCCCTCGTCGTCGTTGGCCACGGCGACGCGCAGGCCCTTGGTGTTGCCGTAGGGGTCCCAGCTGCCGGCGATGTTGAACCAGGCGTAGAGGGAGGGGATGACGACCAGGCCGACGCAGACCACGAGCGCGATCACGTTGCGCGTGGCGTTGCGGGCGTCCAGGCAGAAGATGCGCCAGACCTTCCTCATCGCGCGTCACCTCCCCTCCCGGCCGCCCCGTCCGCGCCGGCGTCCCCCTCGTCCTCGTAGCGGCAGGCGACCGTGGCGTCGGCCCCCGCCGCCGTGGGCCCGTCCGCGAAGGCGCCCTCCTGCCCGTCGAGCTCCCTGCCGAGGAGGGAGAAGACCTCGTCGGTGGTGAGGCTCGCCACGGCCATGCGCCTCTCGAGCGAGTCGTGGAGGTACTCGGTCACGATGAGCAGCGCGCACAGGGCCACGATCGTGACGATCCAGAGCACGAAGAGCGGCAGCTTGGCGGGCTGCGGCGAGACGAACATCGCCACCGCGAGGCCGATCGGCAGCGCGAGGAGGCTGACGAAGCCGCGCCGCTGGATCTGGGGGTAGCGGCGGCCGAAGCGCTCGAGCGAGCGGGCGAGGCGCCGGCGGTACTCCTCGGAGTGCATGAGGGTGCGGGCGAACAGGGCGAGGCGGTAGTGCTCGACCTCGGTGCCGTAGCGCTCGCAGATCATGAGGTCGGTGTCGGCCAGGCGGCGGTCGAAGAGGACGTTCACGTTGATGAGGGGGCGCCTGAGGGCGACCCCGACGACCAGCGCCGGCACGAGGAAGAGGAGCAGCATGAGGAGGTTGGTCGCGAAGTAGGAGCCGTACGCGCCGGCGACGGCCTCGCGCATGGCGTCGATGCCGTAGGTGAAGGGCAGCCACGGGTGGATGGCCTGGAAGAAGCCGGGCATCATCTCGATGGGGTAGGTGCCCGCCGAGCCGGGGATCTGCAGGATGACGAGGAGGACGCAGAGCGCCTTTCCCACGTGCTTGAACGCGACCGAGAAGGCGTAGATCAGGTTCACGTAGACGAAGGACTCGACGAGCCCCGCGAGCACGAAGAGCGCCGGGCTCACGCACTGGATGCCGAGGGCCAGGTCGCCCAGGCAGCAGATGAGCCCCTGCAGCTCGCCGAGGGCGACGAAGAGCAGCCATCGGCCGAAGTAGCCCTGCCACGGCTTGAAGCGCCCCACGCCCTCGCCGTCGACCTCCACCTTGTAGATGGCGACCAGCACGAAGCCGCCCACCCACAGCGCGAGGTTGGTGTAGAAGGGCGCCACGCCGGAGCCGTAGTTGGCGACGGGGAAGACGGGCCGCTCGTCGATCGTGACGGGGGAGGACATGAACGCGGCGACGGCGGAGGCGTCCGTCCGGCCGAGCTCGTCGATCCTCGCGAGGGCCTCGGAGGACTGGACGGCCGCCACGTCGGTCGCGACGCCGTCGAGCGCCTCGCGGACGCTCGCGAGCTCGTCCTGGGTGAGGCTGAGCGCCTCGTCGGCGTCGGCGAGCGTGCCGTCGAGCTGCGCGAGGACCGCCTCGGCCTGCTCGATGGTGGGGCGCACGCCCCCGAGGCCGCCTGTGAGGCCGCCCGCCGCCGAGGAGAGGGAGTCGAGCGCCCCGTCGAGCGCGGGCAGGGCGGTGGAGGTCAGCGCGACCTGGGCGTCGAGCACGGAGGAGGACGTGGTGCCGACGGCGCCGTCGATGGTGGAGGAGAGGCCCGAGACCGCGGCGGCGTCCGCCTTGAGGCCGTCGGAGGCCGTCTGGAGGCTCGCCACGAGCCGCTCGTCGGCCTCCTGCCGGCCCCTGAGCTCCTCGAGCAGGGCGTCCCACCTCGGCCGCAGTGACTCGCCCACGGAGGGCGTGATCTCTTCGAGCTGGTCGAGAAGGGCCTTGTTCTCCTCGTTCAGCCCGCGCGCCTGCGCGAGGTAGCCGTCGACGGTGGACTGGGCCGCGGCCACGCGGCCGGAGACGGTGCCGATGGCGGCGTTGGTCCTGCCGGAGACCCCCGTCGCCAGCGACGACGCCTCGGCGAGGGTGGTCGAGAGGCTCCGCGCGAGCCCCGCCCTGCCGCTCCGGGCGCTCGCGAGCTCGTCGGTCGCCTCGGCGAGGGTGGTGCTGGCGCCGTCGGCGGCTCCGGCGAGGGAGTCGAGGGTTCCCGCCGCCGAGGACGCGGTGGTGCGCGCCGAGGAGATGGTCTCCCGCGCGCCCGCGATCTTCTCCTCGAGGTCGGAGAGGGTGCCTGACGCCTCGCGCAGGCGGCTCCCCGCCCCCTCCGCGGCCTCGTTCGCGCTGGCGCTGACCTGGTCGCCGGCGCCCTGCATCTTCTCGATCACGACCTTGCTCGCCGTGGCGACGAAGGTCTCGTCGATCTTGGACTCGATCGTGTTGGCGCCCGTGTCGGTGACCTTGGGGGCGATGGGGTTGAGCTTCTCGTTTACGTAGTAGGTGACCTTCGGCGAGGAGACGTCGCCCGAAAGCACGCCGGAGAGCTCCTGGGTGAAGGTCTCGGGGAGTACGATGGCGGCGAAGTAGCGGCCCGAGGTCACGCCGTCGACCGCCTCGCTCTCGTCCACGAACTGCCAGTCGAGCTGGTCGTTCTCGCCGAGCTCCTGGACGACCATGTCGCCGGCGTCCACGAAGCCCATCCCGGCGACCTCGGCGCCCCGGTCGTTGTTGGCCACGGCGACCGAGACGCCCTGGGTGTTCTTGTAGGGGTCCCAGTTGGCGAGGACGTTGAGCCAGGCGTAGAGCGACGGGATGACGCAGACGCCGAGGGTGACGACGACGGCCACCGGGTTCCTGAGGATGCGCCTGAGGTCGCGCCTGAAGATCTGGAGTGCCTTTTCCACGGGGTTCTCCTGGGTCCGGGGATTGGGTGGGGGCGGCGTGCCCTGGCGGGCGGCGGCCGCGCCGGGCGCGTCGCGTGGGCGCCCTCGGTCCGGCGTCGCGTGACGTGAACTCCTTGTGTGCGCGCGGGACCCTCCTACTCTACCCCAGGTGCCTGTGGATAATGCAGGGTACGAATTCGGGAGAAAGCGGTCTTCATGCGAAGCCTCCGGGACGCCGTGGACCGGCGCTACCTCAAGGTCGCCGCCTACGGCGTCTGCGCGGCCCTCCTCACCCTGCTCGCCGGCCTGCTGCTCTACCACTCCGGCGCCTTCTGGAGGGTCCTGCTCGACGTCGTCGGCTCGATCATGCGGCCGCTGTGCCTCGGCCTGCTCGTCGCCTACCTCCTGAGCCCCGTGGTGGGCATGGTCGAGCGGCACCTGCCCTTCAGGAGCAGGGCGGTGAGGCGCGACCTCGCCGTGGCCCTCACCGTCGTCATGGTGCTCGCGGTGGTGGTCGTGCTCATGTTCGCCACCCTGAGCGCGCTCCTGAGGCAGATCCAGGAGGTGCGCCTGGAGGACCTCAACTACGTCTACACCGAGCTGACCAGCCGCTACCGGGACTTCGCGGACATGGCGGTCGAGCAGCTCGCCAAGGCCGGCATCTCGCTGGACAGCGTCACGTCGCGCGTCGCCAGGATGCTCTCCGGCGCGCCGGAGGCCCTCTCCACCGCGCTCTTCTCGGTCATCTTCGCGGTGTACTTCCTCGTCGACGGCGAGAACATCGGCGCCTACTGGAAGCGCGCCTTCCGCGTGTTGGTGGGCGAGAAGGGCCGGGCGGTCGCCAGGCGCATGGCGGGGGAGGCCCAGGAGGTCTTCTCCGGGTACCTGCGCGGGCAGTTCCTCGACGCCGTCCTGGTGGGCATCGAGGCGAGCGTCGCCCTCACCGTGGCGGGCGTGCCCTACGGCGCCATGATCGGCATCCTCACCGGCCTGGGCAACCTGATCCCCTACCTCACGGGCTTCGTGGGCTACGGCACGCTGGCCGTCTCCTGCCTCGCCGCGGGCGACCTGCACAGGCTCGTGGTGGGCGGCGTGCTGCTCGCCGTCATCCTCGTCGTCGACTCCAACGTCGTGAACCCCAAGCTCCTGGGCACGACCATCAAAGTGCACCCGCTGCTGGTCATCGCCTCCCTGATCGCGGGCGGCACGATCGGTGGCGTCCTCGGCATGCTCGTGGCCGTCCCCGTTGGCGCCTTCGTGAAGCTGCAGTTCGACCACTACCTTGACGCGCGCGCCGCCCGGGCGGCACGGCAGGCGGGCTCCGGCGAGGCCGTCGCCGCGCCCGACTGCGCCGAGCCCGGTTCGACGGAGGCGTAGGGCGCCGGCCGGCGGGAGCCCGGGGCGCAAGCCGGCCCGGGGCCTCGGGCCGGCGGGCTTGCGCGCCCCGCGCGCCCGCGCACGTTACAGCGTGTTGACGGCTTCCGCACGACGGGGCCCGAGGGCCTAAGGTTCTTCTCGACCACCCTTCCCGTCCACCCAGGAGGCCCCATGACGGCCGACAAGAGCATCCGCCCGCAAGAGCCCTGCCCGGGGCGCGCCCCCTTCAGGCTCCCCGCCTACCACGAGCCCGACTTCTCGGCGCCCGCGCTCGCGTCGGCGCCCGACGCGCGCCTCGCCGTGGTCGAGCAGGACGGCGTGGCCCCCGAGGGCTTCCACAGCACGTCGATGTACCCCGAGTACGTGAAGCTGCACGGGAGCTGGCACCTTGTTGCCGAGACGCGCATGGACGCCTCCGTGATCGTGCGCGAGGGCCCGGACGGGGCGCCCTCCTTCGACGTCGAGGCCAACCGCGCGCTCCGGAGGGGCGACAGGATCGTGCTCGGCCGCAGCGAGGACGGCAGCGAGGGCGTGCTCGTGCACACGCACGGCTTCGACGAGGAGGGCGGCGCGCGCGACGCCGGCGGCGGCGAGTTCGTCTTCCGCCAGGGCAGGAGCCGCGAGACCTCCTTCGCGCGCGACTACGACAGGCTGATCGAGCTTTTGCGCCACGAGCGCGAGCACGGCAACGTGCTGTGGGTGATGGGCCCCGCCTTCGCCTTCGACTACGACGCGCGCCGCTTCATGCAGGCCATGATCGAGGCCGGCTACGTGGACGGGGTGCTCGCGGGCAACGCGCTGGCCACCCACGACCTGGAGGCCGCCCACCTGCACACGGCGCTCGGCCAGGACATCTACACGCAGCGCTGCATGCCGAGCGGCCACCACAACCACCTCGACGTGATCAACCGCGTGCGCCGCTGCGGCTCGATCGCCGCGTTCGTCGACGAGTACCACGTGGACAACGGCATCATGTACCAGCTGGAGAAGTCGCACGTTCCCTACGTCCTGGCCGGCTCCATCCGCGACGACGGCCCGCTGCCCGAGGTAGTGGGCAACGTGTACGAGGCGCAGGACCGCATGCGCGAGCTCGTGCGCAGCGCCACGACCGTCATCTGCCTCGCGACGATGCTACACACCATCGCGACGGGCAACCTCACCCCCTCGTTCCGCGTGACGGAGGACGGCACCGTCCGCCCGCTCTACCTCTACGCGGTCGACGCCGCGGAGTTCGTGGTCAACAAGCTGCAGGACAGAGGGTCGCTCTCCGCGACGGCCATCGTCACCAACGTGCAGGACTTCATCACCATCGTGGCGAAGGGCCTGGGCGTCGTGCCGACGGCGGGCCCCTGGGGCTAGCCATGGGGCAGGCGAAGCGAGAGGGGCTCCTGATCAGGGAGGCCACGCCCGAGGACGCGCCCGCGCTCCTCGCCATCTACGCGCCCTACGTGCGCGAGACGGCCATCTCCTTCGAGCTCGTGCCGCCCTCGGAGGAGGAGTTCCGCCGGAGGATCGCCTCGACGCTCGAGCGCTACCCCTACCTCGTGGCCGAGCGCGCGCCCGAGCCGGGGGGCGCGCCGTTGCCCGTGGGCTACGCCTACGTCGGCCCCTTCCACGAGCGCGAGGCCTACCGCACGAGCGCCGAGACCTCGATCTACGTCGCCGCGGACGAGCGCGGCCACGGCGTGGGCCGCGCGCTCTACGACGAGCTCGAGCGCCGCTGCGCCGCGGCGGGCATCTGCAACCTCTACGCCTGCGTCGCCTACGCGAGCGCGCCCGACGCCCACCTCACCAACGCGAGCGCGGCCTTCCACGAGGCGCTCGGCTACCGCCTCGTCGGCAGGTTCGAGAAGTGCGCGCGCAAGTTCGGCACCTGGTACGACATGGTCTACCTCGAGAAGTTCGTCGCGCCCCACGAGTAGGGCGCACCCGCGCCCGGGCCGCACGACCTTCTCGCCTGCCGTTCGCCACGAGAAGGACGCCGTCCGCGATTCGGTACTTTACATCTGTGATAACCGAACATTTCGTATCAGTTTCTTTCTCCGCCGCATGAAGGGTGCCTGAAGTCCCAGTGACTAGGATTTCGGCCGACGCACGTGGAACGTCCGCGTGCGGCGATTGCGCGTTTGGGGGAGAGGCCCCCTGCGCATGACGCGGCGCCCGCGAGGGGGTCGTCAGAGCCCCGCAGGGGAGGTTAGTAACATGAATGGATTGACAGTCATCGTTATCGCGGCGGTGGCCCTGGTCATTGGCTACGTGGGCTACGGCCGTTGGCTGGCTGGCTCCTGGGGCGTCGACCGCGAAGCGCTGACGCCCGCCGTGCGCATGGAGGACGGCAAGGACTTCACCCCCGCCTCGCGCTTCTCCGTCTTCGCGCACCAGTTCTCATCCATCTGTGGCGCGGGCCCGGTGACGGGCACCATCGTGGCCATGATGTTCGGCTGGCTACCGGTGCTGCTGTGGGTCCTCGTCGGCGGCATCTTCTTCGGCGCCGTGCATGACTTCGGCGCGCTCTACGCCTCGGTCAAGAACAACGGCAAGTCCCTGGGCCAGCTGATCGAGAAGTACATCGGCAGGACCGGGCGCCGCCTCTTCCTGCTCTTCAGCTTCCTGTTCTGCTGCGTCGTCGTCGCGGCCTTCACTTCGATGGTGGCCGGCACCTTCGGCGCCACCTACGTGGACGGCGCGCTCGACGCGGGCAAGTCCTACGCCGCCGGCTGCGCGGACACCATCTCCATCCTCTTCACCTTCTTCGCCATCGCCTTCGGCTGGCTCGACCGCAGGTTCCAGCTGGCCGGCGTGCCCAAGTTCGTGCTCGCCGTCCTCATGATCGGCGTCATGTTCGCGCTCGGCATGAGGTTCCCGCTCTACCTCTCCACCGGCGCCTGGGTCGCCGTCGTGATGCTCTACCTCGTCTTCGCGAGCACCATGCCCATCCAGACCCTCAAGCAGCCGCGCGACTTCCTGACCGCCATCATGATGGTCGCCATGATCGCCTGCGCCGTCCTCGGCGTCGTCGTCCTCGGCGCGACCGGCCGCGCGACCATGAGCGCCCCGATGGTCGCCTCCTCCGAGCAGATGAGCGCGCTCGCCGCCAAGGGCAACTACCTCTTCCCGGTGCTGTTCGTCTCCGTCGCCTGCGGCGCCCTCTCCGGCTTCCACAGCCTGGTCTCCTCCGGCACCTCCTCCAAGCAGCTCTCCAACGAGGCTGACGCCCTGAGCGTCGGCTACGGCGCCATGGTCCTCGAGAGCTTCGTCGGCGTGCTCGCCATCGTCGTCGCCGGCATCATGTTCTCCGACATGAACACCGCCGGCACGGGAGCCCTCAACGCCGGCGTCGCCTCGACTCCGTTCCAGATCTTCGCGGCAGGCGTCGCCCGCGGCATGGAGAGCTTCGGCATCGACAACACCTTCGCCACCGTCTTCATGACCATGAACGTCTCCGCCCTGGCGCTGACCTCGCTCGACGCCGTCGCCCGCATCGGCCGCACCTCCTTCCAGGAGTTCTTCTACCGCACCAACGACGCGGCGGAGAGCAGCGAGAAGCGCTCCGGCGCCCTGGGCGTCGTCACCAACACCTGGGTCGCGACCGCGGCCACCCTCGCCCTCGGTTGGGCCCTCTGCTACGGCGGCTACCTCAACATCTGGCCGCTCTTCGGCGCCTCCAACCAGCTGCTCGGCGGCATGACCATGATCACGCTGGCCGTCTTCTGCAAGGCCACCGGCCGCAAGGGCTGGATGCTCTACGCTCCCGTGGCCTTCCTGCTCGTGTGCACCTTCACCTCTCTGGCCATGAGCATCTGGGGCTGCGTCACCGCGCTCGCCGGCGGGCTCACCTTCGCCGTCGTCGCCACCAAGGGCCTCCAGCTCGTCTTCGCCGTGCTGCTCACGGTCCTCGGCGTCATCGTCGCCTACAACTGCCTCAAGGAGCTCGTGCGCACCGAGGCCGGCTCCATGCCCGACGAGGAGCCCGAGTGGAGCGAGATGGGCCGCGAGCACGTCTCCCAGGCGAGGGTCGACCAGGCCGAGCGCGCCGCCAAGGCCGGCAAGGCCGCGGTGGGCGCCTAGCCTCGAGCCCTCGGCAGCACCCGCCATCGGATTGTCCGGGCCCGTCCGCAGCAAGCCGCTGCGGGCGGGCCCTTCTCTTAAGGAGGCGCCCCGCCCCTTAAGACTTCATAAGGAAGCCGCCGGTCGCCCGCGCGGGGCGCCCGCGTAGGATGTGGTCGAAGGATTCAGGCCGCGCGGGGCGCCACCCCGCGCGGCCGGCGGGAGGTGAGAGGGCATGGCGGGTTCCAAGATACTGATCATCGAGGACGACCAGGACATCCGTGAGGGCGTCACGGTCCTTCTCGAGGGCGAGGGCTACGAGGTCTCGGGCGCCGCGGACGGCGCCGAGGGGCTGGCCCTGCTCACGGACGACTGCGACCTCGTCATCCTCGACGTGATGATGCCCGGCATGTCCGGGATAGACACCTGCAAGGAGATCCGCCGGCGCCAGTCCATGGTGCCGATCCTGTTCCTCTCCGCGAAGACCAAGGAGTCCGACAAGGCGACGGGCCTGCTCTCCGGCGGCGACGACTACCTCTGCAAGCCCTTCTCCTACACGGAGCTGCTCGCCCGCGTGAAGGCGCTCATCCGCCGCTACCACCTCTACCAGGGCAAGCCCGACGACGACTTCCGGCCCAAGGGCTGCGACGTGGTGAGTGGCGACCTCGAGGTCGGGCTCGAGTCGGGCGTGGTCAAGCTCGGCGGGAGCCCCGTCAGCCTGACCGACACCGAGTTCGGGATCCTGCGCCTGCTCGCCGAGGCGCCCGGCACGACCCACTCCGCCCGCCAGATCTACGAGACGGTGTGGGGCCTGCCCTACGAGCACTCGGCGAACGCCACGATCATGGTGCACGTCTCGCACCTGCGCAACAAGATCGAGCGCGACCCCAAGCAGCCCGTCCACGTCAAGACGGTCTGGGGGAGGGGGTACCGCTTTGAGTAGGCTGCGCCGCCTCCTCTTCGGCGGTTCGCTGCGCGTCCGTCTGGTCAAGCTGGTCATCGCGAGCGCCCTGGCCGCCATCGGGGCCTTCTTCGCCCTCTCCTGGGCCGCGCACGTCGTGAGCAGGGACACGGGCGCGATGAGCTCCTACATCAACAGGCGCTACGACGAGAGCGCCCGCAGCCTCGGCGACTTCATGGTCGCCAACGACGTGACCGAGGCGAGCTCGGGGAGGCTCGCGACCTGGGTGCACGAGCACCGCGACGTGGAGATCGAGGTTTTCAGCGACGAGGGCTTCGTCTACGCTTCCGACTTCATGCTCGACGGCAGCCAGCTCCCCAGCCTCGACTCCGAGGAGCTTCCCGCCTACGACGGCATGCGCGTCTTCGGCCTCGAACTCGCAGACGGCACGCCCGTGACCGTCTACCTCTTCGGGTCTTTCAGCTTCGCGTTCCTCGTCGGCCTGAGGGCCGCCTGCGCCATGGCCGCCACGCTTCTCTTCTTCGTCCTCTTCCTCTGGGGGGTCACGCGCCGCGTCGCCTACGTGAGGCGCCTCGAGAGCGCCGTCATGGCCATGGGCGCGGGCGACCTCGAGACCCCCGTGGAGGTGCGGGGCGACGACGAGCTCGCGAGCCTCGCCTCCCAGATGGACCAGATGCGCGTCTCGTTCTCCGAGCAGATCGAGTCGGAGAAGAGCGCCAAGCAGGCCAACCGCGACCTCGTCACCACCATGTCACACGACCTGCGCACGCCCCTCACGTCGCTTCTGCTCTACGTGCAGATCCTCAAGGACGGCAAGTACGCCGACGAGGCGCAGCTCGGGGAGTACCTCGACAAGATCTACGGTCGCAGCATGCAGATCAAGACCCTCTCGGACTCCCTCTTCCACCACTTCCTGGTGGAGGACGAGGCGCCGGGCGAGAAGGACGCGCGCGGACCGCTGGGCCTCGTGATGGGCGACCTCCTCGCGGAGTTCTCGTCCTCCCTCGAGGCCGCCGGCTTCGACGTCGTCCTGGAGGGCTCGCTCGAGGACGTGGAGCGCCCCGTCGACGAGAGCGCGCTCGCGCGCGTCCTCGACAACCTGCTCTCCAACATCTACAAGTACGCGGCCCGCCACTCCGAGGTCACCATCCTCGCCTACCGCGACGCGCGCCGCTGCGAGGACGGGCGCGTGGCTGCGCTCGCGCCGGCCGACGTCTGCGGCCTCAGGATCACCAACGAGGTCGAGCCCGCCCCCGAGGCGCGCGAGAGCACCCGCATCGGCCTCGAGAACGTCCGCGCCCTCATGTCCCAGATGGGCGGCAGCTACCGCGTCGAGCGGGGGGACGCCCGCGACGGCGCACCCGGAACCTACACCTCCGTCCTCGAGTTCTCGCTTCGCGCCCCCGATGGTCGGACGTCGTCCACAGAAGGAAGGAACTGACATGTCAGACGAGAAGAACCAGCAGGTGGCGAACGTCCTCGAGTGGCTCGAGGCCTCGGCGGCGGCGCATCCGGACAAGGTCGCCTTCGCGGACGACGCCTCCGAGCTCACCTACGCGAGGCTCGAGCGCGGCGCCCGCTCCGTGGCGACGGGGCTCGCCCGCGCCGGCGCGGTCCGCGAGCCGGTCGCGATCCTCCTTCCGCGCGGCGTGCTGCAGCCCCTCGCCATGTTCGGCGTCGCCTACAGCGGCGGTCCCTACGTCGTGCTCGACTCGGGTTCGCCGCGCGAGCGCCTCGCCAAGATCGTGGCCTCGATGCGCCCGGCGCAGCTCCTCTGCTGCGACGAGACCCGCGAGCTCGGGGAGGGCCTGCTGCCGGGCCGCTGCCTGGACGTCCGCGCCGCCGCCTCGCTCGAGCCCGACGACGAGCTCCTCGCCGACGTGCGGCTCGCCTCGAGCCCCGAGGACCTGCTCTACGTGCTCTACACCTCCGGCTCCACGGGCACGCCCAAGGGCGTCATGGTGACGCACGCCAACGTCGCCTCCTACGTCTCGTGGTTCGCGGACACCTTCGGGATCGACGAGTCCACCGTGTTCGGCAGCCAGACGCCGTTCTACTTCAGCATGTCCGTCTCGGACCTGTTCGCCTGCGTGCGCCAGGGCGCCACGATGCAGATCGTCCCGCGCGCGCTCTTCTCGTTCCCCGTGCGCCTGGTCGAGTTCCTGAACGAGCGCCGCGTGAACACCCTGTACTGGGTGCCCACGGCCCTCCAGATCTTCTCGCGCTGGGACGTGCTCTCGGTGGCGCCGCTCGAGTTCGTCCGCAAGGTCATGTTCGCCGGCGAGGTCATGCCGACGCCGACCCTCAACTACTGGATGGACCACCTGCCCGAGGCGCGCTTCGCCGACCTCTTCGGCCCCACCGAGACGACCGACATCTGCACCTACTACAAGGTGGACCGCCGCCTCGCCGACGACGAGCCGCTGCCGATCGGCAGGCCCTGCGAGGGGCTGCGCGCCTACGTCCTCACCGAGGACGGCCGGCAGGCGAAGGTGGGCGAGGAGGGCGAGCTCTACGTGGGTGGCCCCTTCGTGGCCAAGGGCTACCTGGGCGACGCCCGCCGCACGATGCAGGCCTTCGTGCCCGACCCGCTCGACCCCGCCCGCGGGTTGGTCTACCGCACGGGCGACATCGTCCGCATGGGCGAGGACGGCAACCTGCGCTACGTGAGCCGCAAGGACACGCAGATCAAGCGCAGCGGCTACCGCATCGAGCTCGGCGAGGTCGAGGCCGCCGCCGTGGCGGTGGAGGGCGTGGGCTCCTGCGCCGCCGTCTTCGAGGCCGCGCGCGACCAGATCGTGCTCTTCTGCACCGGCCGCAAGCTCGACCGGGACCGGGTGGCCAAGGCGCTGCGCGCCCGCCTGCCGCACTACATGGTGCCGGACAGGATAGAGACGGTCCGCACCATGCCGCTCAACCGCAACGGCAAGATCGACCGGCACGCGCTGGCGGCGCTGGGCGCCTCGGCGTAGGGGGCGGCCGCAGCCTGCCGGCGGCAAGTCAGTAGCTTCGAGCAACAGTCGCACGTCGATGGCCGCCGGGAGGCGGCGGGCCCCGCGGGGCCGAGGAGGGAGAGGCACCATGGAGGACACCAAGCAGCAGGTCAAGGAGATTCTCGAGAGGCTCGTGCCGGGCGTGGACGTCGAGGGGACGCCCGACCTGGTCAAGGCCGGCGTGATCGACTCGATGGTCTCGATCATGCTGGTCAACGAGCTCGAGGACGCCTTCGACATCGAGGTGACGCCGCTCGACATGGTCCCGGAGAACTTCTCCTCCGTGCAGGCGATCGCCGACTTCGTCGACGGCAAGCTCGCCTAGGGGGCTCCCGTGTCGCTCTCCTCCTGGTCCTACCTGCTCGCCTTCCTGCCCGCGACCGTCCTCGCCTACGCGCTCTGCCCCCGTCGGGCGCGCTGGGCGGTCGTCCTGGCGGCGAGCTACTGCTTCCTGTGGCTCTCGAGCGGATGGCTCGTGCTCTACGTGGCGCTCGCCACCCTCGTCACCTACGGGAGCGCGCTCTGGGTCCAGGGGGTCTTCCGCAGAGGGGAGCAGGCGGCGCCCGCGGACGAGACGCGCCGGCAGGCCCGGGAGCGCCGGCGGGCGACCAAGCGCCGCGCCAGGCGCGTCATGCTCGTCGGGGTCCTCGCCGACCTCGCGGTCCTTGTCGCCCTCAAGTACGGCGGCATGCTCGCGAGCTCCCTCGACGCCCTCCGCGGCGCCCTGGGGATGCAGCCCCTCTTCGGGGGCGCGAGCGCGGTGGCGATGCCGCTCGGCATCTCCTTCTACACCCTCATGTGCATGGGCTACGTGATCGACGTCTACCGCGGCAAGTACGAGGCCTGCCGCAACCTCGGCACGGTCGCGACCTTCGTGGCCTTCTTCCCGCACCTGACCGAGGGCCCGATCGGCACCTTCGACGCGCTCGCGCCGCAGCTGCGCGCGGGCCGGGTCGCCCGCGGCAGGGCGCTCACCCGCGCGACCTACCTCATCCTCTGGGGCCTCTTCAAGAAGCTCGTGGTCGCCGACCGCCTGAACCCGCTCGTCGGGGAGGTCTTCGCCAACCACGCCTCCTACCAGGGGCTCGTCGTGGTGCTCGCCGCCGTGCTCTACACGGTGCAGCTCTACGCGGACTTCTCGGGCGTGGTCGACGTGGCGCGGGGCTCGGCCGAGCTCATGGGCGTCTCGCTGGCGTCCAACTTCCGCCAGCCGTTCTTCTCGCACGACGTGAACGAGTTCTGGCGCCGCTGGCACATGACCCTGGGCGCCTGGCTCAAGGAGTACGTCTTCTTCCCGGTCTCGCTCTCGGGCGCGACGCGGCGCGTCACCACGTGGGCGCACGCGCACCTGAAGGGCAACGCGGCCAGGGTCGCCTCGACGCTGCTCGCCCTCCTCGCCGTGTGGAGCGCCTGCGGCATCTGGCACGGCGCCTCCTGGAAGTACCTGGTCTACGGCTTGTACTACTTCGCCCTGGTCTTCCTCGGCATGCTGCTCGAGCCGGTCTTCGCACGGCTCGCGTCGGCGCTCGGTCAGGACCGGAGGGCGCCCCTCTGGCGCGGGGTCGCCGTGGCGCGCACGTGCCTTCTGGTCGTCGTGGGCATGACGCTGTTTCGCGCGGACACGCTCGCGGACTTCGGGCAGATGGTGGCGTCGGTCTTCGCCGGCGCGGGTCTGGGGCCCCTGGCCTCGGGCGAGCTCTTCGCCCACGGCTGCGACCTCCTCGACCTTGGGGTCGCGCTCGCCGGCGCGGCCGTCATGCTCGCCTTCGACGTGCTCCAGCGGCGGCCCGGCGGCGTGAGCGGTCTCGTGCTCGACCACGGGATCCCCCTCAGGTGGGCCGCGGGCGTGGGGCTTCTGTGCGCCGTGGTGGTCTTCGGCGCCTACGGGGTGGGCTACTCCCCGGTGGCCTCGATCTATGCAGGCTTCTAGCGCCTTCGGAGGCGATGACATGGACGGAAAGGTGAGGCCCGCAGGCGAGGCCGAGGGCGCGTCGGCGGCGCAGGGCGCTGCGGGGGCGACGGGCGCTGCGGCGACGGGGGCGCCCGCTGCCGGAGGGGACGGACGGCGCGGGCTCGGCCGCGGCGCGCTGCGCGTCTGCTGCGCCCTCCTCGTCGCGTTGGCGGCCCTGCTGGGGCTCGGCCGGTTGCTCCAGACGCGCGACCCGAGCGCGACCAAGGGCGTGCTCTACCCCTTCATGTACAACTACGCCAAGATGGACGAGGACTCGATCGACGCCCTCGTCGTGGGCGACTCGAGCGCCATGTACGACATATCGCCCAAGGTCATGGGCGAGCGGACGGGCATCTCCTCCTACAACGCCGGCAGCCCCAACCAGTCCGTCGAGACCTCCTGGGAGCTCGTGCGCGACGTGTGGGGCCACCAGAGCCCGCGCTACGTGGTGCTCGAGGTCAACGAGCTCTTCACCGAGACCGAGACGGACAAGGCCGTGAAGAGCATGCTGCAGACGGCCCTGCCCGTCCTGCGCGACCACAGCAACTGGAAGCTGCTCGCCACGGGCGGGCTCGGGCAGGACGGCTCGGCGCTCACCGAGGACCTGGGCTACTACCCCTCCGACGACGTGGTGGCGTGCACCAACGCGGACTACATGGCGACCAACGCCCAGCCGGGGGAGATCCCGTTCTGGTCGAGGGCCTACCTCGGCTGGATCCAGCGCGTCTGCGAGGAGCACGGCGCGACCCTGGTGCTCGTCTCGACCCCCAACGCGAGCGAGTGGAGCCAGTCCAAGCACGACCTCGTCGCGGCCTGGGCCTCCGAGCACGGCCTCGCCTACCTGGACGCCAACGTCGACCCCTCGGTCGGCGTCGACTGGTCCCAGGACACGCGCGACGGCGGGATGCACCTCAACCGCTCCGGCGGCACGAAGCTCTCGAACTGGCTCGCGGACCGGCTGGCGGAGCTGTAGCGGCCCCACGTCCTTCTCCGTGGACGCTGACGGACGCAGAGGGCGGCGCCGGGCGCGCGTGGGCTACACTCGGGTGGACTGACACGCCGGGCCCGCCTGCGGGCCACGAGAAGGGGAGGCACCATGTCCACGCCCGAATCCTGCGGTCTGGGAACCAAATGCGTCCAGGCGGGCTACGAGCCCGAGAACGGCGGCCCGCGCCAGGTCCCGATCGTCCAGTCCACGACCTTCAAGTACGACACGAGCGAGGACATGGGCAGGCTCTTCGACCTCGAGGCGGAGGGCTACTTCTACTCGCGGCTGCAGAACCCCACCTGCGACCACGTGGCCGCTAAGATCTGCGCCCTGGAGGGCGGCACGGCCGGCATGCTGACCAGCTCCGGGCAGGCGGCCAACTTCTTCGCCCTCTTCAACGTCTGCCAGGCGGGCGACCACGTCGTGGCTTCGAGCTCCATCTATGGCGGCACCTACAACCTGATCAAGGTGACCATGGCCAAGATGGGCATCGAGTCCACGTTCGTCTCGCCCGACGCCACCGACGACGAGCTCGACGCGGCCTTCAGGCCCAACACCAAGGTCATGTTCGGCGAGTCGATCGCCAACCCCGCGCTCACGGTGCTCGACATCGAGCGCTTCGCCCGCGCCGCCCACGCGCACGGCGTCCCGCTGATCGTGGACAACACCTTCCCCACGCCGATCAACCTGCGTCCCTTCGAGTGGGGCGCCGACATCGTGACGCACTCCACGACCAAGTACATGGACGGTCATGCCTCGGCGGTCGGCGGCGCGATCGTGGACTCCGGCAACTTCGACTGGATGGCGCACGCGGACAGGTTCCCCGGGCTGACCACGCCGGACGAGAGCTACCACGGCATCGTCTATGCAGAGAGGTTCGGGCAGGGCGGCGCCTTCATCACCAAGGCGACCTCCCAGCTCATGCGCGACTTCGGCTCCACGCAGTCGCCGCAGAGCGCCTACCTGCTCAACCTCGGGCTCGAGTCGCTCCACGTGCGCATGGCGCGCCACGTGGAGAACGGCCAGGCGGTCGCGGAGTTCCTCGAGGCGCACCCCAAGGTGGAGAAGGTCGCCTACCCCGGGCTTGCGAGCAGCCCCTACCACGAGCTCGCGCGCAGGCTCATGCCCAAGGGCGGCTGCGGCGTGGTCTCCTGCGAGCTCACCGGCGGGCGCGAGACGGCCTCGCGGTTCATGCGCGCGCTCAGGCTCGCCTCGATCGAGACGCACGTGGCGGACTCGCGCACCTGCTGCCTCAACCCGGCGAGCAGCACGCACCGGCAGATGAGCGACGAGGAGCTGGCGGCCGCGGGCGTGCCCGCCGGCCTGGTCAGGATCT
Organism: Olsenella absiana; assembly: GCF_036408855.1. NCBI lineage: Bacteria > Bacillati > Actinomycetota > Coriobacteriia > Coriobacteriales > Atopobiaceae > Olsenella > Olsenella absiana. The sequence continues at coordinate 23,120 of NZ_JAZGJQ010000002.1, read as the reverse complement.
CCTGCGGGCTCGAGGACAAGGAAGACATCATCGCCGACCTCGCGCAGGCGCTCGATGCCTGCTAGCGCCGCGGGCGGGGTCGCGGGGTCCGGCGGCGCCGCGGACCCGCGCGCAGACCTCGTGCGCGCCCGCGCCGAGCTCGAGCGCGCCGTGGTCGGCCTGGGGCTGCCCGCGGAGCTCGCCGGGGTCCTCGCCCGCGAGCTGCGCGGCGAGGGGTCCCTGCGCCGCATGAGCGCCTACCTGCGCGAGGTCCGTCCGACCCGGATGGAGGACATCGCCGACGAGCTGCTCGCCATCACCTTCGAGCGCGACGTATGGAGCGAGCGGAAGGCGAGCGAGGAGTCCAACCACCGCTTCTACGAGATGCAGCGCGCGGGGATCCGCTCGGCCGACGTGGACGACGAGCTCGAGGACGAGATGGACGCGCTCGAGCGGGACGACGCCGGCGACGGCGGCGACGGCGGCGACGGCGGCGACGGGACTGCGGAGGGCCTCGGGTACTGAGCGCGGGCGTGCGGCCTCGGGCCGCGCGCCCTTCTCGCCTACCGGCGCCTAGACGCCCGCCCCTTGCCTCGGCAGGGCGCGGGCGAGCACGCGGTCGTAGGTCGCGGCCAGGACCTGCTGGAACAGCGTGCCGATGACGACGGGGAACATGACCTCGGGCGGGAAGTAGTTGGCCGCGATGACGGCGCCCGCCGAGATGTTGCGCATGCCCGAGCCGAAGGTCATGGAGACGGTGACGTCGCGCGGCTGTCGCAGGAGGCGTGCTGCGACGAGGCCCCACAGGTACGCGGTCGCCGAGAAGAGCGCGATGAAGGCCATGACCGCGACGAGGACGGGCGTGAGTCCGCGCAGGTAGGGAGCGATTCCCGACGCGTTCGTCGTGATGATGGCGACCATGGCGATGCGGGCGGCCGGGGCGAGCGGGGGCGCGAGGCGGCGCTTGGCGCTGCCGTGCGAGAGGTCGTTTGTGAGCGTGCCCACGACGACCGGGATGGCGACGGTCAGGAGCAGGTTCAGCATCATCGACGTGAGGTCCACCTGGATCGTCTGACCCATCAGGAGCTTCAGGGTGAGCGGCAGCGTGACGGGCGAGAGCAGCGAGCTCGCGAGGAGGATCACCAGGCTCAGGGCCTGGTTGCCGCCGCCGATGCCGCACCACATGACCGTCAGTGCGGCGACGGGGACGGAGTACTCGAGCAAGATCCCGCAGACGATCTGCTGGTCGAACCCGAACAGCAGGCTTGCGAGGGCGAAGGCGAGCGCGGGCAGGGCGGCGATGGAGAGCGCGAGCGTCACCAGGATGGGCAGCGGGCGGGCGAGCGCGTCCCTCGAACTCCCGAGGGTGTTGGAGAGCGCGCCCTGGAAGGAAACGAACGCGAAGAGCGGCGTCACGGCCGGGTGCAGGAGCGAGACCTTGTCGGGGAAGAGGCAGGCCACCAGCACGCAGGCGGGCGAGATCCACATCATGTGGTGCCCGATGTAGTCCCCGATCGCACGCCAGGCCCCCAAGGCCGCCTCCTCCAGGTTGATCGCGCCGCCATGGGTCCGGCGGGGCCGCTTCCACGATGCCACCTTAGCGCGTGGGCCGCGGTGCGCGGCTGTCGCGCTCGCATCGGACCACCCGTTGAAATAGACTTGGTCGCAGGACGAGGGCGGCGCGGCGCCGTCCCGCCACGTGTGAGGAGGGGAGGGCGATGTCGGAGAGGTACCAGCCCGCCGCAGCGGGCGACGCTGCCACGGGTGCCCCCGGCCCCGGCTCCGCCGCGGCGGGGGAGTGCGTGGGCGAGGGCCTCTGGCTCGTGCGACGCGAGTCCGGCCTCGCCCTCGTGAGCGATGACGGCCTCGAGCTCACGGGTGACTTCTCCGCCATGCGCAGGCGCCTGCGTCCTCAGAACCTGGCCCACGAGCTTCTCGTCCGCGCGGCGAGGGTCAAGGGCGTCGCGCACCCGACCGTCTTCGACGCCACGGCCGGCCTGGGGGAGGACTCCTTCCTGCTGGCCTCCGCGGGCTTCTCGGTCACCCTCTGCGAGCGCGACCCCGTGATTGCCGCGCTCCTGGCCGACGCGCTCGAGCGCGCCGCCGCGGACCCGGGCCTTGCGCAGGCCGCCTCGCGCATGCGCCTCGTCCGCGCCGACAGCGTGGCCGAGCTCGCGACGCTCGAGCAGGCGCCTGACGTGGTCTTTCTCGATCCGATGTTCCCCGGCAGGCAGAAGAGCGCGCTCGTGAAGAAGAAGCTGCAGCTCCTGCAGCGACTGGAGCGGCCGTGCTCCGACGAGGCCGGGCTCATGGGCGCCGCGCTGGCCGCGCGCCCGCGCAAGGTCGTGGTCAAGCGGCCGGCCAAGGGCCCGTGGCTCGCGGGCGTGAGGCCTAGCTACTCGCTGGCCGGAAAGGCCGTGCGCTACGACTGCGTCGTGCCGGCGTCTTGCGGCAACCTCGCGCAGGCGGAGAAGGACCCGCGCTCGTAGCAGCGTCCGTGCGGTCACCGCGAATTCCTCGCAGGACGCTGGTCGCCCATTGACAGCGGGCTTGCAGGTCCTTATCCTTTATCGCAACGTATGAACAGATGCTCATAAGTTCACCAATGAGACCAGGGGGCCGCCCGGACCCGCCCGGGGCCGCCCGGACCCGCGGAGGTCGCCCGCAAACCAGAAGGAGAGGCGCCATGGAAGAGGAAGAGAACCGGACGAAGCTCGCGCGCATCGTCGCGTCGGCCGTGCTGCTCGTGGTCGCCGTCGTCGTCCAGCGCACGGTCGAGCTGCCCATGTGGGGCTACCTGCTTGCCTACCTCGTGCCCTACCTCGTCGCCGGCTACGACGTGCTCGCCGAGGCGTGGGAGGGCGTCCGCGAGGGCGACCCGTTCGACGAGGACTTCCTGATGGCGATCGCCACCATCGGCGCCCTCGCGATCGGCTTTCTGCCCGGGTCGGACCCGGAGTTCGCCGAGGCCGTCTTCGTGATGCTCTTCTTCCAGGTCGGCGAGCTCTTCGAGGACATCGCCGAGGACCGGAGCGAGCGCTCCATCTCGCACCTCATGGACATCCGCCCCGACGTCGCGACCGTCGTGCGCGACGGGGCGGAGAAGGTCGTCAGCCCCGCGGACGTCCGGGTGGGCGAGACCATCGTGGTCAGGCCCGGCGAGCGCGTGCCGCTCGACGGCGTGGTGCTCGAGGGCGAGACGAGCCTCGACACCATGGCGCTCACGGGCGAGTCCATGCCGCGCCCGGCCGGCGTCGGCGACGAGCTGCTCTCCGGCTGCGTCAACGTCTCCGGCGTGGTCCGGGCGCGCGTGACCAAGTCGTTTGGCGAATCGACCGCCTCCAAGGTGCTCGACCTCGTGGAGAACGCCAGCGAGAGCAAGTCGCGCTCCGAGGCCTTCATCACGCGCTTCGCCCGCGTCTACACGCCGGTGGTCGTCTTCGCCGCCGTGGCCACGGCGCTCGTCCCGCCCCTGGTCTCGGGTGACTTCGCGGCGAGCTTCCCCACGTGGCTCGCCCGCGCGCTGACCTTCCTCGTGGTCTCGTGCCCCTGCGCGCTCGTGATCAGCGTGCCCCTCACGTTCTTCGGCGGCCTCGGCGGCGCCTCCCGCCGCGGCATCCTGGTCAAGGGCTCCAACTACCTCGAGGCCCTCGCGAAGGCCGGCGTGGTCGTGTTCGACAAGACCGGCACGCTCACCAAGGGCGAGTTCAAGGTCGTCTCCGTCGTGAGCGCCGCGCAGGCGGGCGAGAAGGACGTCGCGCCAGCAACCGCCGCGCCCGCCGGCGCCAGCGCCGCCGCGCCCGCCGGCGCCGCCGCGCCCGCCGGAGCCAGCGACGAGCTCCTCCACTTCGCCGCTCATGTCGAGAGCTTCTCGAACCACCCGATCGCGACGGCGCTGCGCGAGGCCTTCTCCTGCCTCGACGACGGCTGCGAGGTCGCAGACGTGCACGAGGTCGCCGGCAAGGGCGTCGTCGGGACCGTGAACGGGCATGTCGTGGCCGTGGGCAACGAGCTCCTGATGCAGGAGCGCGGCGTCGCGTGCGCCAGCGCGCACGAGCGAGGCACCATCGTCCACGTCGCCTCCGACGACGCCTACCTCGGCTACGTCGTGATCGCCGACGAGCCCAAGCCCGACGCCAGGAAGGCCGTCGCCGACATCAAGGCCGAGGGGGTCCGCCGCACGGTCATGCTGACGGGCGACCGCGCCTCCGTCGCCGAGTCGGTCGCCTCCGAGCTCGGCATCGACGAGGTGCACGCCGAACTTCTCCCCCAGGACAAGGTCTCCGAGGTCGAACGCCTCATCTCCGAGAAGGGCGAGGGCGAGACGCTCGCCTTCGTCGGTGACGGCATCAACGACGCGCCGGTGCTGGCCCGCGCCGACATCGGCATCGCGATGGGTGCGCTCGGCTCCGACGCCGCCATCGACGCCGCGGACGTGGTGCTCATGGACGACGAGCCCTCCAAGATCGCCGTCGCGATCCGCGTCGCCCGCCGCACCCTGCGCATCGCGCGACAGAACACGGTCTTCGCGATCGCGGTCAAGGTGGCCGTCCTCGTGCTCGCCTTCTTTGGGCTCGCGTCGATGTGGCTCGCCGTCTTCGCCGACGTGGGCGTGATGGTGCTCGCAGTGCTGAACGCCACCCGCGCCCTCAGGTAGCGCGGCTGCGCGGCTGCGGCTCGCATGGGGCGGGGCCCATGCGCGCTCGAGCGGGCCGAGGTGGCGCAGGGACTGCCGGGGCCGTACCATAGGAAGGAAGTGTCGAAGGGGCGCGCCGACAGGCGCGCCTCGTTTGTGGTGAGGGCCGCGCGCCTGGAAGCTTGCGGTGAGGGCTTGCCCTGGGTGGCGGCGCGTGCCGGGTGAGGGCCGCGCGCCTGGCCGCATGCAACCGCGCGCCTGCGGACCGCGAGGTCCTTGTCGCGCCCAAGCCACGAGAGGTTCGTCCACGAGAGAAGGGAACTGGCATGTCAGACGCCGTCAAGACCTATGCGAACAGGGACGAGATCCCCGACGAGTACAAGTGGGACCTCTCGTCGCTCTTCGCGAGCGACGAGGAGTTCTCCTCCGCCCTCAAGGCGGCGGAGTCGCTGGTGGGGGAGTACGCCTCCTGGGAGGGGAGGGCCTGCTCCACGGGCGAGGACCTTCTCGCCTACCTGCGCTTCGACGACGACGCGACCCTCGCGCTGGAGCGGCTCGCCTGCTACGCCGGTCGCCGCGCCGACGAGGACGCCCGCGTCAGCAGGTGCCAGGACATGCAGGCGCAGGTGACGTCTCTGCTCACGCGCGTCGAGTCGGCCTCGGCGTGGTTCTCGCCCGCGATCCTCGCCCTCCCCGACGAGCGGCTCGACGGCTGGTACGCCTCCGTCGACGGCCTCGCGCTCTACAAGCTCGCGCTCGACCGCGTCCGCGCCCTGCGCGACCACACCCTCGCGCCGGAGGAGGAGGCCCTTCTCGCCCAGGCGGGCGAGATGGCGGCCCAGCCGGGCCTGGCGTTCACCATGCTCAACAACGCCGACCTCACCTTCCCGGACGCGACCGACTCCGCGGGCGAGAAGCACCCGGTGACCCACGGCAGCTTCGTCGCGCTCGAGCGCTCGGGCGACCGCGCGCTGCGCGAGAGCGCCTACCACAGCGTCTACGGCACCTACGGGCGCGTGCGCAACACCTCCGCGGCGCTGCTCGCCGCGCAGATGCGCCAGCTCGCGTTCTTCTCCCGCGCGCGCCACTACGCGTCGTCGCTCGAGGCGTCGCTCGCTCCGACTGAGGTGCCGGTCGAGGTCTACCAGAACCTCATCGCCTCGGTGCACCGCAACTTCGAGCCGATGCACCGCTACCTCGACCTGCGCCGGCGCGTGCTCGGGCTGGACAGGCTGCGCTACTGGGACATCTACGTGCCCATCGTCGAGGCGCCTGAGGAGACCTACACCTTCGAGCAGGCCGGAGAGCTCATCCTCGAGGCGCTCGCGCCACTGGGCGAGGAGTACGTGGGCGTCGTGCGCCATGCGCTCGGCGACCGCTGGATCGACGTCTTCGAGACGCCGGGCAAGATGAGCGGCGCCTACTCGGCCGACGGGCACGGCATGAAGCCGTTCATCCTCCTCAACTTCCAGGGAGAGCTGGACGACGTGTTCACCCTGGCGCACGAGATGGGCCACTCCATGCAGACCTGGCTCTCCAACAAGGCCCAGCCGGGACGCTACGCGGAGTACCCCATGTTCGTCGCCGAGGTGGCGTCGACCACCAACGAGTGCCTGCTGCTGCGCTACCTCATCGAGCACTCGCCCAAGGAGAGGCGCGCCTACCTGGTGAACCACTTCTGCGAGCAGTTCCGCACCACGCTGTACCGCCAGACGATGTTCGCCGAGTTCGAGCGTGACGCCAACGAGGCCTGCGCGGCGGGCGAGGGCGTGGGGGCCGAGGCGCTCTCCGAGCGCTACCGTGCGCTCAACGACGCCTACTACGGGCCCGCGATCGAGTCCGACGACGAGATCGCGCTCGAGTGGGCGCGCATCCCGCACTTCTACTACGACTACTACGTCTACGTGTACGCCACGAGCTTCGCTGCGGCGGTCGCGCTCTCCGACCGCATCCTGCGCGAGGGCAAGCCCGCCGTCGACGACTACCTGGGCTTCCTCTCGGGCGGCTGCTCCAAGACGCCGATCGAGCTGCTGCGCGGGGCTGGGGTGGACATGGCCTCGGGCGACGTGGTCGACGCGGCGCTGGCCCAGTTCTCGAAGCTCGTGGACGAGCTGGAGGGGCTGCTCTAGGCGGCTGGCGCGCCGGGGCGGGCTCCGGCGCCGGCGGACCCGGCCCCGTGGCGGCCTGGCGGGGCCCTGCGCCGCGGCGGCCCGGCGGGGCCCGGCGCCGCGGGCCCTGCGCCGCGGGCCCTGCGCCAGTCCGTGCGCTTTTCCGACTTGGGGACGGATTGCGGCGCGCCCCGGGGGGCGGCGTACGCCCCGCGGCTCGCGTTTTCCCAGGATCGCGCGGGGCGCCCGGCCCCTCCGTGCCGGCCCTGCCCGCGAACCCGCTCGGGACCGGCCCGCGACCCGTCCCTAAGTCGCGAAGATGCACATGTCCGTTCCGAGAATTGCGCCGGGGCCCCGTCACGGCCCCTCTCGAACGGGGGGCGCCCGGACCCGGCTCGTGCCGGTCCGGGCGCCCCGTCGTTTCGTCGGCCGGCGCGTGCGCCGCGTCGCCCGCGTCGGCGCTGGCGCCGCCTCCGTCCCGTGGCGCGTCGGCGCCCGGCCCAGCTACCAGCGGACCGTCGCGATGACGTCGCCGGCCGCGACGGACTGCGCCTCGGTGAAGGAAACCTCCGCGAGGTCGTCGGCGTTGGTGATGGTGAGCGTCACGATGTTGCGCTCGCCGGCGCTTGCGAGCTTGCTCGCGTTCCAGGAGATGAGCGGCGTGCCCCGTCGCACCGTATCGTTCTGCCAGGCGTGCTGGCGAAAGCCGCTTCCTCGGTAGCGCTCCACGCTCGACCCCACGGCGAGCAGCATCTCGACGCCGTCCTGGGTGAGAAGCCCGAGCGCGTTGCGGCTGGGCAGCTGCGCCGTGACGCGGCAGGTCGCCGGGGCGAAGACCATGTTGCCCTGCGGAACGATGGCGATCCCCACGCCGTAGATGCCGTCCTCGGCGCAGTTGCAGTTGATGTCCTGGGCGATGGTCACCACCTCGCCCGCCACCGGCGCGAAGACCTTGCCCCGCTCGTCGTCCGACTCGTCGAGCACCACGTAGTCGTGGTCGTGGAACGAGCGGTCGTGCTGGTTCTGGTCGGCCTTCGCCGTGAGGTCGCGCGCGCGGCCGGCGAAGTAGTACAGGTCGACCGTCATCTTGTCCGGGTTGTTGTAGGCGCGCACGTAGAAGTCGCGCTTCTCGTCGTTGCTGGCGTCGCGGTCGGAGAGGCTCTCGCCGGTGAAGCCGCGAATGACGTGCTCGCCGACGAGGCGCTGGCGCACGGCCTCGACCTCCTCCTCCGGGACGCCGCAGGCGGCGAGGTAGCAGCGGAAGGTGCCGTAGCGCTCGATGAGGCGGTCTAAGACCACCGAGATCGCCTCGATGCGCATGGCGAGCTCGGGCCGGATGGTGTGCCTCGCGTCGCGGGTCTCGAAGATCGCGGCGTTGACTTCGGGGATGTATCCGAAGGAGTAGGCGTAGTCGGCGATGATGGCCTTGCGGTCCACGCCGGCCAGGCCGAGGAGGAGCATGGAGAGGATGCCGGTCCGGTCGCTGCCGGCGCCGCAGTGGAAGAGCGTGCAGGTGCCTCGCTCGGCGCCGCCCAGGAAGGAGAAGATCCGGCGCACCGCGTCCTTGTTGGCGAGCATCTTGAAGTAGCCGTCCGCCAGGTAGCCGCCGGCACCGTCGCCTGCGGACAGCTCCTGGGCGGAGAGGTCGTAGTCGAAGAAGGGCACGTTCTCGTAGTCGACGTCGAGCAGCTGGCAGAGGCGCTCCGGGTCGGCCTCGACCTCCTCGGCGCCGCGCAGGTCGAGCACGCTTCGGACGCCGTAGTCCCACAGCGTGCGGGCGTCTGCCTTGCTGATGTGGCTCGTGGTGCCGGAGCGCAGCAGCCGGTGGTCGAGGGTCCTGCCGCTCGGCGTCTCGAATCCGCCGAGCTCCCGCACGTTGACGCCGGTCGAGATGCCCACCTCGCCGGTCGCGTAGCCCCGGCGAGGTCCGTGGTGCGACAAGATCCTCCTGATGAGCCCCATGGCGAGCCCTCTCCGTTGTCCGGCGCCGTCTGGCGCTACAGGCAGGCGTTCTCGATGAAGCGCTTGAGCTCCTTCATGCCCTGGCCGGTCTGAGAGGAGGTGATGACGCAGGCCATGGGGTCCACGCCGAGCTGGCGCGCGAGCGTCGCGCGCTGCTGGGCTTGCTTGGTCTTCGCGATCTTGTCGGCCTTGGTGAGCGCCACGATGAAGGGGAGCCCGCTCTGGTTGAGGTAGGAGAGCATCTCGAGGTCGAGCTTCTGCGCGTCGTGGCGGATGTCGACGAGGGAGATCACCAGGTTGTGGCTGCGCTCGCTCTCGAAGTAGCCCCAGATGAGGTCTGCCCAGCGCTGCTTCTCCGCGCCAGAGACCCTCGCGAAGCCGTAGCCCGGCAGGTCCACGAAGTGCACGCCGTCGGCCTCGAAGAAGTTGACGTTGGCGGTCTTGCCCGGCTGCGACGAGACCTTGGCGAGCCCCTTGTGGTTGAAGAGCTTGTTCATCAGCGACGACTTGCCTACGTTGGAGCGGCCGACGAAGCAGACCTCCGGCATGTTGCTCTCGGGCAGCTGCGCGATCGTGCCGTACGAGGCCTCGAAGTGCGCCTTCTCGTAGTGCAGTGACATGGGTCCTCCTGGGGTTAGGCTTCGGGGGCGGGGTCGCCGCCGGCTGTCATGGAGGCGTCGGCCGCGGGGACGGAGTCGTCGGCCGCGGGGGCGGGGCCGGCGCCGGCCGCGCTGCCGGGGTCTGCGGTCGCGGACGCCTTCGCGGCGGCGAGCGCGGACGTCACGAGCGGGCTCAGCTCGCCCTGCGAGACGATCGTGACCTTGTGCATCGCGCGGCTGAGCGCGGTGTAGAGCCGGCGGCGCGCGAGCGGCGTGTCGGGGTAGACCTCCGCCTGGGCGTCGGGGATGACCACGTGGTCGAACTCGAGGCCCTTGGCGAGGGCGAGGTCGAGCAGGACCACGCCCCGCTCGGGCAGGATGTCGTCGGCGTGCAGCACGCGGACGGAGTCGCCGAGCTGGCGCGAGAGCCAGTGCACGCGCGAGCCGTCCTGCGCGACGAGGGCGCACAGCCCCTCCTCTCCGTGGGCGCGCGCCACCACGTCGCGCAGCGCGTCGAGGTAGCCCTCGCGCGAGTCGCAGGCGAGGACCTCGGGCGCGACGCCGGCGCGGTGCACGGAGCTGGCCCGCGAGCGCGCGTCCTTCTCGACCAGGCCCATGAACAGGGCCGTGATCTCGGGGCTGGAGCGGTAGCTCGTCAGCAGCTCGCAGGAGTCGACCTCGCCGTGGGTGCGCTCGAAGATCGCGCGGATCTGCGGGAAGGTCGCCGTGCCCTCGCGGATGGCCTGGTTCTCGTCGCCCAGGAGCAGGAAGTGCGCGCGCGAGAAGTAGCGGGCGAGCACCATGAGCTGCGTCTCCGTGTAGTCCTGGACCTCGTCGACCATCACGTAGCGGGCGGCGGGCGCCGAGTCGCCGGTGATGGCGAGCTTGAGGTAGAGCCACTCGGCCGCGGTCAGCGTCCTGCCGTCGAGCAGGCGCGAGCCGATGCGGTCGACCCTCAGCCAGTCGACGCGCTCGATCGCGTCGTGCGCCGAGGCGTAGCGGTCCTCCACGTAGCGCCTGGTCAGCTCGAGGGTCTCCGCGTCGTCGACGGGGTTGGCGACCTCGCCGAAGATCCTGAGCTGCTCGTCCACGTCCAGGCCGAGCATCTCCGCCTGGACGTCCTCGTCGTGCGCGAGGCGGCCGAGCTTGCGGTCGAGACGGACGTGCAGCTCGTCCTTGGTGAGGGCGACCAGGCGCGGACCCACCGGGAAGCGCGCGAACTTCTCGGCCGCGCTCGCCACCTGCGACGCCTGGAGCAGCACCTCGCCGTCGGCCGAGACCTCGCGGAAGTCCTCCGGCTCGAGCGCGAGCGCGCCCACGCCGGCGTCGAGCTGGCGGAGCCGGTCGCTCGAGCCCGCGGCGCCGTCCGCGCGGTCCTTGAGGCCGAGCGACGCCACGAACTCGCGCCAGGTGAAGGTCTGCGGGTTGGACTCGCCCAGGCTCGGCAGGACGGTGTCGATGTAGCGCTTGAACACGTCGTTGGGCGTGAAGAGGTAGACCTGCTCGGGCGAGAGGCTCTCGCGCTCGTTGTAGAACAGGTACGCGATGCGCTGGAGCAGCACGGAGGTCTTGCCGGAGCCCGCGATGCCGTTCACGAGAAGGACCGGCACGTCCGCATGGCGCACGACCTCGTTCTGCTCTCGCTGGATGGTGGCCGTGATGTCGCGGAGCTTCTCGGTGTGGTGGCGCCTGAGGGCGGAGAGCAGGAGCGAGTCCTCGATCGCGACGGTGGTGTCGAAGTAGGAGTTGAGCTGGTCGGCGGTTATGTCGAACTGGCGGCGCAGCTCGAGGTCGACGTGGCGCACCTTGCCGTCGACCAGGTAGGTCGTGGGGCCGCTCTCCTGGTTGTAGTAGGTCTCCGCGATGGGGGAGCGCCAGTCCACGATCAGCGGGCGGCGGTCCTTGTCCGTCAGGCCCACCGAGCCGATGTAGACGTCGCGCGCCGGGCGGTTGGGCCGCATCTTGAGCCGGACCTTGGCGAAGTACGGCTGGCGGAGAAGGGCGATGGTGCGGCGGAGGCGGTCGACGTCGAAGTCGTGCGCCTGGTTGTAGGCGTCGATGACCGAGTTGAGCGTCTCGATGGCCGCGAGCGTCTCCATGGTCTCGTCCGCGCTGGTGAAGTCGGTCGTGACCTCCTCGGACATGTCGCGCAGGTCCTGGGCGGCCTGCTTGTGCGTGGTCTCGAGCTTGAGCGCCAGCTCGTCGCGAATCTGGCGGATCTGCTCGTAGATCTCGCTCAGGTGCGCCTGCTCCTGCTGGAATATCGGGTCGGTCTCTGCCATGCATCCTCCCGGATGGGACGTGTGCGGTGTGCGCCGGGCGTGCCGCCGCGCCGGGGGCGCCGGGGGCGGCCCGCATGCGCGCCGGGGGCGCCGGGGGCGTGCCGCATGCGCGCCGTGCGACGTCGAAAAACGTGGTTATCTATCGTAGCGCAGCCGGTCGGGGACGCCTCGCTTCGGGCGACGGATGACCCGAATTGCGCACGGCTGCGATCGGGCCCCCTCGCGCCCCTACTCCGCGACGTCCTCGAAGAACCCGACGCGGTAGTCGTCGAAGACGGCCTCGCCGTCCTCCTGGGTCTCGTCGAGCAGTACGTCGGCCATGATCAGGAAGTCGCCGTCGCCGTCCGCGTCGTGGAAGATCTGGCAGACGTGCCAGACGTGCCCGGCGCGCTCGTCCTTCTCGTCGATGGAGAAGAACCGCGCGCTGCGGGCGTCGCCGTCGAGCAGGATCTCGTCGTGCTCCTGGTAGTACGAGTCGAGCGCGGCCTTCCACCTCGGCGCGCGCCAGCCCCACTCGCCGTCCATCTCGCCCAGGCGGTCGACCTTGCCACGCGCCGCCAGCACCACGCGCGAGAAGAGCGCGTTGCGCACGAGCAGCGTGAGCGCGCGCCGGTCGTGCACGACCTCGTCGGCCGCCTCCGGCGCCGTGAGCGTCGCGCCCGCGTCCTCGCTCGTCGCGCCCTCCCACTCGTCGACCAGCGAGGAGTCGACGGTGCGCACGACGAGGCGCAGCCAGCGCACGATGTCGTCCAGGCGCTCGTCGCGCTTCTCGGCCGGGATCGTGCGGTCCAGCACGCGGTAGGCGTCGGAGAGGTAGCGCAGCAGGAGCCCCTCGGAGCGCGAGGCGTTGTAGCGCGCGATGTAGCCCTTGAAGTCCGAGGCCCCCTCGACCATGTCGCGCAGGACGCTCTTGGGCGACAGCGCGTAGTCGGCGGCCCACGGCACCTCCTCGCAGTAGCGCTCGAAGGCGGCTGAGAGCAGCTCCTCGAGCGGCTTGGGGTAGGTGACCTCCTGGATGCGCTCGATGCGCTCGTCGTAGTCGACGCCGTCGGCCTTCATCTGCGCCATGGCCTCGTCGCGTGCCTGGCGCTCCTGCGCCTGCAGGATCTGGCGCGGGTCCTCGAGCGTCGACTCGACCATGGAGATGAGGTCGAGCGCGTAGGTCTCGCTCTCCGGGTCGAGCAGCTCGATGGCGGCGAGGAGGAAGGGCGAGAGGGGCTGGTCGAGCGCGAAGTCCTCCGGCATCTCGACCGTGAGCGCATAGGAGTCGACGCCGTCCTCGCCCGTCTCGCGCACCACGACGCCGGCGTCGAGCAGGGTCGCGAAGACCTCGTCGGTGCGCTGGTCGAGCTGGGCCTTCTCCTCCGGGGGCTGGGCCGAGTCCGCCACGAGCCGGTGGACGCGGGCCAGGGCGTCGCCGCCCTGCTCGACCTCGGCGAGGACCATGGAGTGCGTGATGCGCAGGTGAGCCTTGAGCGGCTCGGGGTCGGCGGCGATCAGCCGCTCGAAGGTCTGCTCGTTCCAGCCGACGAAGCCCTCTCGCGGCTTCTTCGTCTTGATGCTGCGGGCGCGCTTGGCGTCGCCGCCGGCCTTGCGCAGCGCGCGGGCCTTGTCGATGTCGTACTCGGTCGCCTCGGCGATGACCACGCCCTCGGTGTCGAAGCCCGCCCGGCCCGCGCGGCCCGCGATCTGGTGGAACTCGCGCGCGTTGAGCCGGCGCATGCGGCGGCCGTCGAACTTGGTCAGCTGGGTGAGAAGGACGGTGTGGATGGGCACGTTGATCCCCACGCCGAGGGTGTCCGTGCCGCAGATGACGGGGAGGAGCCCCTGCTGGGCGAGCTTCTCCACGAGGAGGCGGTAGCGCGGCAGCATGCCGGCGTGGTGGACGCCGACGCCCTGCAGCAGGAGCCGGCGCAGGGTCTTGCCGAAGTCCGTGGTGAAGCGGGTGCCCTTGATGGCCTCCTTGATGGCGTCGCGCTGCTCGCGCTCCGAGACGCCGTAGCTCGCCAGGCTCGTGGCGCTCTTGAGGGCGGCGTCCTGCGCGAAGTGCACCACGTAGATGGGGGCGTCGCCGCTCTTGAGGGCCAGCTCCACGGTCGCCTCGAGCGGGGTGTCGACGAACTTGTAGCTGAGCGGCACGGGGCGCGGCGCGTCGGCGACGGTGTCCACGTCGCGGCCGGTGTGCTCCTCGAGCGAGGCGGCGATGGCGGAGGTGTCGCCCAGGGTGGCGCTCATCAGGAGGAAGTGCACGTGGGGGAGGGTGAGCAGGGGCACCTGCCAGGCCCAGCCGCGGTCGCGGTCGGCGTAGAAGTGGAACTCGTCCATCGCGACGAAGCCGATGTCGGCGTCCTCGCCGAAGCGCAGCGCGTCCTGGGCCAGGATCTCCGCCGTGCAGCAGACGACGGGTGCCTCCGCGTTGATGACCACGTCGCCGGTGATCATGCCGACGTTGTCAGCGCCGAGAAGGTCGACGAGGTTGAAGAACTTCTCGCTCACCAGCGCCTTTATGGGCGCGGTGTAGTAGCTGCGCTCGCCGGCGCACATCGCCATGAAGCACATGCCGAGCGCGACCATGCTCTTGCCGGAGCCGGTCGGCGTGCCGAGGATCACGTTGTCGCCGGCGGCTATGTCGAGAAGGGCCTCCTCCTGGTGGTCCCACAGCTCGATGCCGCGCGACTCGCACCAGCCGAGGAAGCGCTCGAGGGAGTCCTCGAGCGGCTCGTGGGGGTCGACCTCGGACCAGTCGGGCGCGAGTCGCCCGAGCGAGCCGGGGCCGTTGGGGCCCTCGTCGGCGGTGTCCGCCGCGGGCTGTGCGGCGCCTGCGGCGTCCTCGTCCGCGGCGGTCTGGGTGTGGGTGGGGTCTGCTTCTGCCATGTGGCTGCCTTTCGGTGCACCCCCGCACGGGTTGCGCGGGGCCAGGTCCCGGCAGCTGGGACGCGCCGGACTGTCTATTCTAGCGGGACGCGCCCGCCTGTCCGCCCGGCGGCGCATCCTCTACCCAATGCGCAGGCAGCCCGCCGCGGGCCGCCCCGACGCGCAGCGCCCGCCCGCAGCCGCGGGCTGCTACGATGGGGCGAGTTCCGAGCCGCCCCGCATACCGAAGGCGCGGGCGCGTCCCCCGTCCGGGAGTCAGGAGAAAACCATGCAAAAGGAGAGCTGCGTCTTCTGCAGGATCGCGCGACACGAGTCGCCCGCGACGGTCCTCTACGAGGACGACCTCGTCGTCGCGTTCGAGGACATCCACCCCTTCATGCCCGTCCACGTGCTCGTCGTCCCCAAGCAGCACTACGACGGCCTGGACGACGACGTGCCCGAGCAGGTCCTCGGCCGCTGCCTCAGGGTCGCGGCGGACCTGGCGCGCGAGAAGGGCCTCGAGCGGGGCTACCGCCTCCAGGTCAACACCGGCGTGGACGGCGGCCAGACGGTCCGCCACCTGCACCTCCACGTCCTCGGGGGTGGCAGGATGCCGAGCCCCGAGCTGCAGGACTGGGGGCCGTCAGCCGCGAACGCCGCGCGCTTCTACGACGAGGACGGGCGCCGGCTGTAGGGAGACAGGCGTATGCATCAGGTAGGGAGGCAGGCCCATGACGGAGCCGCTGGTCGACAAGAACGGTCTCACCGAGGAGGAGTTCCTCGCGCGCTACACCCCCAAGGACTACCCGCGCCCGTCGCTCACGGCGGACAACTGCGTGTTCAGGCGCACCCCGGAGGGCGCGCTCGAGATCTTGCTCGTCAGGCGCGGCGGCCACCCCTACCTGGGGCGCTGGGCGCTCCCCGGCGGGTTCGTGAGCCCCGGCGAGACCGCGCGGGAGGCCTCGGCGCGCGAGCTCGTCGAGGAGACGGGCGTCAGCGGGCTTGCGCTCGAGCCCGTCGGCCTCTACAGCGACCCCGGACGCGACCCGCGCGGCTGGGTCGTCTCCGAGGCCTTCGTCGCCCTGGACGCCGATGGCAGGATCGCACGCGCCGGCGACGACGCGGCGGACGCGCGGTGGTTCTCGGTCGAGGCCTCCCTCGGGGCGGGTCGCGGCCGGATCGCCTGCACGGCGGGCGACACGGTCCTGACCAGCGAGTTCGAAGTCGGGCGCACCCCGGTCACGGGCAGGCCGCAGGCGCGCGCCGTGCGGGGCGGGGGCTTCGCCTTCGACCACGCGCGGATTGTGGCCGACGCCTACCTGCTCGTTGCCGGCGGCGCCCCGGGGGCGGCGCGCCGCTAGATCCTCACGACCATCTGCTCCAGGGGCCTTCGGTCCTCGTGGTGACGGCTGGGGACTGCACCCTCTGCGGGGTAGCCGAGGTCGAGCAGGCACACGGGCACGATGCCCTCTGGCGTCCCCAGGGCGTCGGCAACTTCGCGCGTGTCGTAGCCGCGGGCCCAGAGGGTCCCCAGCCCCAGGTCGGTCGCCTCCATCATCATCTGGTCGCAGGCGATCGAGGCGTCCATCTCTCGCGTGGTGTAGTCCTCGTACAGGGTCTCGTGCCTGTTGTGGTAGACCCGTGACAGGTCGCAGCACACAGCGAGCACCACGGGGGCGTCGAAGGCCATGCGCGTCGCCCCGCGCAGGCGCGCGAGCGCCTCCGGCGACTGCACCACGTAGACCACGACCGGCTGGTTGTTGCAGGCTGAGGGCGCGATGCGCCCGGCCTCCAGGACCTTCTCCAGCTTCTTAGGCTCCACGGGGCGCTGGTCGAACCTCCTCACCGAGAAGCGCCTGCGTGCGAGGTCGAGGTAGTCCTTGTCCATGCCGTCCTCCCGTCCGGGCCCTCGGGGCCCTTGTCGCGTTCGTCTTCACCCCAGCATACCGCCGCGCTAGCCTGCCGCCGGCGAGCGCCCCTCCGCCGCCTGGCGTCGCTAGCGCCGGCGGCCGGCGTCCTGGTGCGCCCGCTCGAGCCGCCGCCACTGCACGTCCGCCCAGCGCTCGTTGTTGAGGATCGCCCGCCCGACCCCGACGAGGTCGCAGGCGCCGTCCGCGAGGAGGCGCTCTGCGTCGCCGATCCTCCGGACGCCCCCGGCGAGGATCACGGGGACGCCCACGGCCGCTCGTACCGGCGTGGAGAGGTCCGAGAAGTAGCCTGGCTCCAACGTGTCTATCCTCGTGTAGTAGTTCATGCCGCCCGAGACGGAGACAAGGTCGCAGCCGGCCCCCTCGAGCAGCCGCGCGGCCTCGACGCCGTCCTCTATCTCGTTTCCGCCGGGGCGGTAGTCGCAGCCGCCGAGCCGCACGGAGAGCGCCATGCGCCCGTCGAGCTCGGAGCGCACGGCGTCCACCACCTCGAGGGTGATCCTCAGCCTGCCGAACACGTCCCCGCCGTAGGCGTCCTCGCGCAGGTTGGTGAGGGGCGAGAAGAACTGGTCGAGCAGGTAGCCATGCGCGGCGTGGACCTCGACGCCGTCGAAGCCGGCGAGCCTGGCCCTCCTCGCCGCCCGCGCAAAGGCCTCCACCACGCGCCCGATGTCGTCCGCGTCCATGACGCGCGGCAGCTCGTGGCCCACCTTGGCCCCGGGGGCAAGCCGCTCGCTCGGCGCGATGGGGCGCATGCCCGTGAGCGCGCTCGAGGCGGCCGACCCCGCATGGCTCAGCTGCACGAGGACGGGGGTGTCGCAGTCGTGGAGGGCCGCCGCCTCGCGCCTCAGCCCCTCAACGTCGGAGTCGCGCGATATCGAGGCCTGGTGCGGGTTCGCCCTGCCCTCGGGCGAGACGAAGTGGTGCTCGCACTCGACGAGCCCCAGGTGCCGACCGCGCGCTCGCGTCGTGTAGTGCTCGCAGAGGGTCTCGGTCACCCGGCCCGCCGCGTCGGCCTTGGCCGTCGCCACGGGCACCATCACGAGGCGGTTGCGGAGGGTGAGGCCGCACCGGGGGAGCGCGAGCGGCCGCGCGACGAGCGGGCTGCCGACGGCTGCGGCACCCCCGGCGGCCGCTGTGCCGCGGGCGGGCGCGCCCGCCGGACCGGCGCCCTCCGGCGCCTCGCCGCCCGCAACCGTCCCCGCCTCGCGCCAAGCCTCCGTCACGCCTGCCCCCGTCCCTCGTCGTCGCCGCGCCCATGATGCCCCGGGACGGCCCTCGCCGCAAGGGCGGCGAGGGCTCGGGAGCGTGCCGGCGGATAAGGACGGGCGGCGAGAAGCCCTTCCTTCTCGCCGCCCGCGCGTCCTGGGTCTGTCGTGGCCTGAGCCGTGCCGCCTGCCCCCTACTTGAGCTCGACCAGGGGGTCGCCGGCCGTGACGGGGCCGTCTGCGCCCGTGACCGAGGAGTAGGCGTCCGTGTTGGTGACGACGACCATCGTGGTGGTCTGCTTGCCCGCGGCCTCGACCGCCGCGAGGTCGACGTCTATCAGCAGGTCGCCCTTCCTGACCTTGTCGCCGAGCTTGCAGTGTGCGGAGAACGGCGCGCCCCTGAGCTCCACAGTGTCGATGCCGACGTGGATCAGGACCTCGGCGCCGCCGTCGGAAAGCAGGCCGATGGCGTGACCGGTCTCGGCCAGCACGGTGACGGTGCCGTCCACGGGGGAGAGCACCTTGCCCTCGGTCGGCTCGACGGCCTCGCCCTTGCCCATCGCCTCGGAGGCGAAGACGGGGTCGGGGACGGAGGACAGGGCGATGGCGGTGCCGCTCATGGGGGAGGCGAGCGTCTCCGCGACCACCTGGACGGGCTCGGTGTCGTTGGCGGCCTCGGCGATGGCGCCGGCCTGGTTGGCGGTCGCCTGGGTCTCGGCCACGACCTGGGTGGTCTCCGCGGGGGTGGCCCTCTCCGCGTCGTCGCGGTATAGGACGGTGGTGAGGCCGAAGGCGACGCCGGCGGAGACGAGGATGCAGATGGCGTACTGGAGGGTGTAGCCGGTGGTGATCAGGAAGCCGAAGAGGCCCGTGATGCCGTAGGCGATGGAGACGACACCGAACAGCGAGCTCAGGGCGCCGCCGACCGCCGCGCCCACCATGGCCGCGACGAAGGGCTTCATGTTGGGCAGGTTGACGCCGTAGATCGCCGGCTCGGTGATGCCGAGGAAGCCGGAGATGCCAGAGGGCAGCGCGAGCTCCTTCATCTTCATCCTCTTGGTCTTCACGAAGACCGCCAGGCAGGCCGCGCCCTGCGCCACGTTGCAGCAGGAGATGATCGGGTTGAAGTTGTCCACGCCGGTGTTGGCGATGAGGGTGGCCTCGAGGGCGTTGAACATGTGGTGCACGCCGAGGACGACCGTGGCCGGGTAGATCGCGCCGACCAGGGCGCCGCCCAGGCCGAACGGGATGGAGAGCAGCCACTGGAAGCCGTACATGACGCCGTTCTCCACCAACGAGAAGACGGGGCCGATGACGGTCAGGAGCAGCGTGCCGGTGACGAGGACGGTGACGAGCGGCGTGACGAAGAGGTCGAACATGTCTGGCACGTGCTTGTGCAGCCACTTCTCGATCAGGCACATGACGAACACGGCGATCACGATGGGGATGACGTGACCCTGGTAGCCCTGGAGCGTGACGTTGTAGGCGCCGAAGAGCGTGACCTGCGGGATGCCGCCGGCCGCCATGATGGCGTCCGACGTGGCCTCGGCCGCCGTGACCGCCGAGCCGGTCTGGGCGGAGAGCCACGTCGCCGCAGCCTGGGAGCCGACGACCTGGTAGGCGGAGCCACCGAACTTCTCGATCGCGCCCGGGATGCTCCAGGCGTTGATGAGGGCGGTGTGGTTGGCGATCATGCCGATGACGCCGCCGAGGTACTCGTTGCCGCCGAAGACGCGTGCGGCGGAGAAGCCGATGAGGATCTGCAGGAAGACGAAGGAGGCGTTGGAGAACGCGTGGACGAGGATCCACCAGCCGTCGGTCGAGAGGGCGCCGCCCATGGCGTTGTTGATGCCCTCGGTGAGGCCCATGAGCAGGCCGGAGGCGACGATGGCGGGGATGATGGGGACGAAGACGTCGCCGAGCGCCTTGATGGCGCGCTGGAAGGGGTTGGCCTTCTGCGCCGCGGCCTGCTTGACGTCGTCCTTCGAGGCGGCCGAGACGCCCGCGAGCTTGATGAACTCGTCGTACACCTTGTTGACCGTGCCGGTGCCGTATATGATCTGCAGCTGGCCGGAGGCCTCGAAGTTGCCCTTGGCGCCGGCGGCGTTCTCGACCTTGTCCTTGTCGATCTTGGAGTTGTCGGCGATGACCAGGCGGAGGCGCGTCGCGCAGTGGGCCGCGGAAACGATGTTGCCGGGCCCGCCGACTGCCTCCAGGATCTCCTGGGCGGCCTGCCTGTGGTCGAGTGCCATGAGTCCTCCTCTGTGGACCGGTGCCGGGCCGCCACGCAGAAAGGAGCGGGGCGGGACACGGGCGCGCCGCACGGTGCCGAGCCCGTGTGAAATCGTTCTCATCCCATTGTCAGATGCCAGGGTGTCTACGGACGAACGGAGGCGGACCGAAAAGGCGGACGGTTATGATAAAACCACGGGCGGTGGAGGCTTCAGCGGTAAAGAAGACGAACGGCCCGCCGAACGGCAGGGGTGTCCTGCCGCCGGACCCGGCGCCCCCGCTGGGCCCGGCGCCCCCGCGCGGCCCGGTGGCACGTGGCCGGCGCCTCCTCGGCCCTACGCCTTCCGGCGGGTCGAGTTCCTCGAGAAGATCTCGTAGCTCATGCACACCCGCTGCGCGCGGTCCTCCGCCTTGCCCATGGCGTCCAGGAGCATCCTGGCCGCCTCCGCGCCGCTCGTGCGGAAGTGGTAGTGCAGCGTGGTCAGCGTGGGGGTCATGACCTGCGCGATGTCGGAGTCGCCGAGGCCCGTCACCTGCACGTCGGCCGGCACCTCGCGGCCGTACTCCCGAAGGCACGCCATAGCGCCGGCGGCGATGCGGTCCGTGGCGCACACGACGGTGTCCACCTCGGGGTGGGCGTCGATGAGCCGCTCGCATGCGAGGTAGCCCCCCTCGATCGTGAACTCCGAGCGCGGCAGCTCCTCGCCGAGGGGCGTGGCACCGCGCTCGGCGCAGGCCGAGAGGAACCCCTCGTGGCGGTCGTGCCCGGCGGCCACGTCCTCCTCCATGACGCCGAGGTAGGCGGGCCTGCTCCCGTTCGCGAGGGCGTGGAGGGTGATGTCGCGCACGGCGTGGAAGTCGTCGTGGTAGACGCAGCGGTGCCCCTCGACCCGCTGCCCCAGGACGACGTGCGGAAGCGAGAGGGCCCCGAGCGTCCTCAGATGCTCGGGGGTGAGGACGGTCGCCACGAGGATGATCCCGTCCACGGAGCCGCCGTCGGCGAAGAGCTTGAGGTAGTCGACCTCGCTCATCGCCTCGTTTGCCGTGTTGGCGAGCAGGATCTGGTAGCGCGCCTTCTCCAGCACGTCCGAGAGGCCCGTCACCATGCGGGAGATGGAGGCGGAGTTGATCTTGGGGATGATGACGCCGACGACCCCGGTCTTGCCGGTGCGCAGCGTCTGCGCCTGGCGGGAGGGGACGTAGCCCGTCTCCTCGATGACCTCCGCGATGCGCCTGCGCTTCTCGTCCGAGACGTAGCCGTCGTTCAGGAAGCGCGACACGGTCGCGCGCGAGACCCCCGCCATGGCGGCGATGGTGTTGATGTCCATGCGATGTGCCCTTCCGCGTGCGCCCCGAGGAGGTCCTTCCCTCCGTCTGCCACCTCACTCCGGGCGCGCTTCCCCTAGGGTAACTTTCCGTCGCCGCAGTTTCGCGCGATTTCAGCAAGAGGCGCCACGCATGGGATGGCGGACCCTAATATGGGGGTGTCCGAGCGCCTGCCCGAGGGGGGCGGGCCGCGCCCGCGCGCCCGAAGGAGGCCGCCATGACCACCCCGCTCGCCCGAGACCTCGACAGGCTCCGCAGGATCGCGGAGGCGGGCGCCCGCCCGGGGCGCTTCGCCCAGCGCCTCCACCTCATGCCCCCGGTGGGCTGGCTCAACGACCCCAACGGGCTCTGCCAGTACCGCGGCGCCTACCACGCCTTCTTCCAGTACGCGCCCTTCTCGGCGGACGGCTCCGGCGCCAGGATGTGGGGGCACAGCGTGAGCCGAGACCTCCTCTCGTGGGACTACCTCGGCGTCGCCGTCTTCCCCGACCAGCCCTTTGACGTCTCGGGCGCCTACTCGGGCTGCGCCCTCGTCGAGGACGACGCCATGGAGGTCTTCTACACGGGCAACGTGAAGCTGATCGACGACGAGTCCTACGACTACGTGACCTCCGGCCGTGAGGCCAACACGGTGCGCGCCACCTGCGCGGACGGCGTGACCCTCTCCCGCCGCCACGCGGTCATGGGCAACGCGGACTACCCGGCCGACGACACCGAGCACGTGCGCGACCCCAAGGTCTGGCGCCGCGGCGACTCCTACCTCATGGTCCAGGGGGCCCGCCGCGCAGACGACGTGGGCGAGGTGCTTGTGTTCTCCTCGCCCGACCTCGAGCGCTGGCGGCTCGTGAACCGCGTCACCACGGAGCGGCCCTTCGGCTACATGTGGGAGTGCCCCGACTACCTCGAGCTCGCAGACCCCGTGCGCCCGGACGGCGTCGCCCGGCTGCTCTCGGTCTCGCCGCAGGGGCTCTCCGGCGGCGACTGGGGGCGCCGCAACGTCTACCAGTCCGGCTTCTTCGAGCTTGCGGGAGACGTCGCGTCCTCCTGCGAGCTCGGCGCCTTCTCGCTCTGGGACGCCGGCTTCGACTTCTACGCCCCGCAGACCTTCCTCGCCGACGACGGCCGGCAGATCCTCGTCGGCTGGATGGGCATGCCGGACGAGGAGGGCTACGTGAACCCCACCGTCGCGGACGGCTGGCAGCACTGCCTCACTCTCCCGCGCGAGGTCACCTCCGAGGGCGGACGCGTGCGCCAGCGCCCGGTCAGGGAGCTCTGCGCCCTGCGCCGCGGCCTCCGGGGATGACGTACAGTTTCTTTCGCAAATGTTGAGAACCGAATAGACCCAGTCCCGCGACAGGGACATGGCCCCGCTGACGGTAGGATGGTAAGTCGCCAAACAAAACCAACTGCCGAAGGAGCGGGGCCATGCCACATGAAATCGTATCATTCGACGACGAGGCTATAAAGGGCTACGTCGGGAAGCTGGTGCTCTCCACCGTCCAGGAGACCATCAACGCGCTGCTCGACGAGGAGGCCGACCAGCTCGTGAACGCCGGGCGCTACGAGCGCACCGACGAGCGCCAGGCCTACCGCAGCGGCCACTACAGGCGCCGGCTGGTCACGGGTGCCGGGGAGCTCGAGCTGAGCGTCCCCAAGCTCAGGGGCGCGACCTTCACGACCCAGATCATCGAGCGCTACCGTAGGCGCGAGAGCTCGGTGGAGGAGGCCATGATGGAGATGTACCTGGCCGGCGTCTCCACGCGCAGGATCGAGGACGTGAGCGAGATCCTCTGGGGCTCGTCCGTGTCCAAGGGCACCGTCTCCAACCTCAACCAGAAGGCATTCGCGAAGGTCGAGGAGTGGAGGACCAGGCCGCTGACCTGTGCCTACCCCTACGTCTACGTCGACGGCACCTACCTCAAGAAGAACTGGGGAGGGGCCTACGAGAGCGTCGCGGTGCTCATCGCGATCGGCGTGAACGAGGACGGCTACCGCGAGGTCATCGGC
>NZ_JAZGJQ010000019.1:0-1488 GCF_036408855.1 Olsenella absiana | reverse complement strand
GATCGTGTCGTAAAAGTTGGTGTAAGCGCCTAAACCAGGCGGGCTGAAAGGAAGCGGCCGCCGTCCTAGAATCTGAAATCGCGACAAGTCAGGTTCGAGGAAAGGACGACGACCGCATGGAAATCATATCAGAGGCGGCGATGGCCGCGATGCGCATGCCGCGCTTCGAGGACGGCTGCATCAACCTGCAAGAGCTGATCAGGCAGCTCGCCGAGTCGGTGGTGAACGAGATCATGGACGCCGAGGCGGACCAGATGTGCGCGGCGCAGAAGAACACGAGGAACGGCTACCGCGAGCGCAAGCTCAAGACCTGCGTGGGCACGCTCACGCTCAAGGTTCCCAAGCTGAGAAGCGGCAGCTTCTTCCCCGAGGACGTGATAGAGCGCTACCAGAGGGTCGACCGAGCGCTCGTGGCCGCCGTGGCCGAGATGTACGCCACGGGCACCAGCACCAGAAAGGTCCAGAAGATAGCCGAGAAGCTGGGCGTCGACAGGCTCTCCAAGGACCAGGTGAGCGCCATTGCCCAGAGCCTGGACGCCGACGTGGACGAGCTGCTCTCCCGCGACCTCTCGGCCATCAGAATGCCCTACCTCTGGCTCGACGCCACCTACGTGAAGTGCAGAAGGGACGGGCGTGTTGCCTCAACCGCCGTCGTCACGGCCATCGGCTCAGACGAAGAGGGCTGGAGGCGCGTGCTGGGGATATCGGTCGTGGACACCGAGTCCTACGACTCCTGGAAGGGCTTCCTCGCCACGATCAGGAAGCGTGGCGTCCACGGGGCCGAGCTCGTCGTCTCGGACGCCCACGAGGGCCTCAAGCGCGCCATAGCCGAGGAGTTCCAGGGAGCCGCCTGGCAGAGGTGCGTCGTGCACCTCACGCGCGACTGCGTCCGCGAGGCCAAGACGTGGCAGCTGAAGAGGCGGGTCGCCAAGATCGTCGCCCCCGTCTTCCGGGCCAAGGACGCGGGTGTGGTGCGTTGTGCCTACCACCTGGCATGCGAGATGCTCGAGGAGTGCTGTCCCAAGGCAGCCGCCATCATGGAAGAGGCCGAGGTGGATGCCTTGGCCTACCTGGACTTCCCCTGTTCCCACTGGAAGAGGCTCAGGACCAACAACGTGGAGGAGCGCACCAACCGCGAGATCAAGCGCCGCTCAAGGGTCGTGCAGGTATTCCCGTCAGTTCGCTCTCTGGAGCGCCTGGCAGGGGCCGTGATGTGCGAGGAAGACGAGCTGTGGAGCGACAAGCGCTACTTCGCAGAGTCAAAGATCGCCGAGCTATACGACGAGAAGAGAGCAAAGCAGAAACCGCAGCCACCAACCCCTGAACAGGAAGAGGAGCTGCGTCTCATCGCCAAGAAAGCCATTGAGGCGAGCTTGGAGCTTGCCGACGAGCTGGAGGCGGCATAGGATAGGCAACTGATCTCAGGTCCAGGACGGCGTCCGCCCCTCAGAGCAATGAGGCCGTTACACCAACATCCCCGACACTACC
>NZ_JAZGJQ010000018.1:3520-5521 GCF_036408855.1 Olsenella absiana | reverse complement strand
GCAGGGCGTCGCCGGCCGGCGGCGGGCGTTTGGTCCTGGAGGGGGTCCCGGAGCCTGGAGTCAGGCGCCGGGGCCCCCTTCCCTATGCCGCGCCTCCCGTGGAGGTTCCGTGGAGCGCGGCGAAGAGGCCGCCCGCGGCCCCCGGGCGGCGTATATTGGTTCCTCGCGCGGCCGCACGGGCCGCGGCGAACCTTGAAAACCGGATACTGCGATCGATGAGATCGGCGAAGACAGACAAGCGAAATGCACAGGAAGACAGAGAAGGCACAGGATGAGGTTCTGTGCCCGTCTGTTCCTTGATGAGTTGAATCCGAGATCAGCGGGAGAGCGGGATCGCGCGCGGGGGGAGCCCCGAGCGAAGAGAGACTTTTTTTCAAGGAGGGCCGGCGAGTCCGGCCCCGAACGGAGAGTTCGATCCTGGCTCAGGATGAACGCTGGCGGCGCGCCTAACACATGCAAGTCGAACGGTTAAGGCGCCCTTCGGGGCGCGAATAGAGTGGCGAACGGCTGAGTAACACGTGGGCAACCTGCCCCTCGCACCGGGACAGCCTCGGGAAACCGTGGGTAATACCGGATACTCCGCCCCCCTCGCATGGAGGGGGCGGGAAAGCCCAGACGGCGAGGGATGGGCCCGCGGCCTGTTAGCTAGTTGGCGGGGCAACGGCCCACCAAGGCGATGATGGGTAGCCGGGTTGAGAGACCGACCGGCCAGATTGGGACTGAGACACGGCCCAGACTCCTACGGGAGGCAGCAGTGGGGAATCTTGCACAATGGGCGGAAGCCTGATGCAGCGACGCCGCGTGCGGGACGAAGGCCTTCGGGTCGTAAACCGCTTTCAGCAGGGACGAGGCCGCGAGGTGACGGTACCTGCAGAAGAAGCCCCGGCTAACTACGTGCCAGCAGCCGCGGTAATACGTAGGGGGCGAGCGTTATCCGGATTCATTGGGCGTAAAGCGCGCGTAGGCGGCCCGCTTGGTCGGGAGTAAAATCCGGGGGCTCAACCCCCGCACGCTCCCGATACCGGCGGGCTTGAGTCTGGCAGGGGAAGGCGGAATTCCGAGTGTAGCGGTGGAATGCGCAGATATTCGGAAGAACACCGGTGGCGAAGGCGGCCTTCTGGGCCACGACTGACGCTGAGGCGCGAAAGCTAGGGGAGCGAACAGGATTAGATACCCTGGTAGTCCTAGCCGTAAACGATGGACACTAGGTGTGGGGGGAGATGCCCCCCGTGCCGCAGCCAACGCATTAAGTGTCCCGCCTGGGGAGTACGGCCGCAAGGCTAAAACTCAAAGGAATTGACGGGGGCCCGCACAAGCAGCGGAGCATGTGGCTTAATTCGATGCAACGCGAAGAACCTTACCAGGGCTTGACACCCAGGTGAAGCGGCGGAGACGCCGTGGCCGAGAGGAGCCTGGACAGGTGGTGCATGGCTGTCGTCAGCTCGTGTCGTGAGATGTTGGGTTAAGTCCCGCAACGAGCGCAACCCCCGTCGCATGTTGCCAGCGGTCCGGCCGGGCACCCATGCGAGACCGCCGGCGTCAAGCCGGAGGAAGGCGGGGACGACGTCAAGTCATCATGCCCCTTATGCCCTGGGCTGCACACGTGCTACAATGGCCGGCACAACGGGCTGCCACCGCGCGAGCGGGAGCGAATCCCCAAAGCCGGCCCCAGTTCGGACTGGAGGCTGCAACCCGCCTCCACGAAGTCGGAGTTGCTAGTAATCGCGGATCAGCACGCCGCGGTGAATGCGTTCCCGGGCCTTGTACACACCGCCCGTCACACCACCCGAGTCGTCTGCACCCGAAGTCGTCGGCCCAACCCGCGAGGGGGGGAGGCGCCGAAGGTGTGGAGGGTAAGGGGGGTGAAGTCGTAACAAGGTAGCCGTACGGGAACGTGCGGCTGGATCACCTCCTTTCTAGGGAGGGGCCCGCGGCCGAGAGGCCGCGACCGCGCGGCGCAACCGCGCCCGCGCTCGGAAGCCTGCCCTCGCCGCGCCCCCC
>NZ_JAZGJQ010000018.1:0-3420 GCF_036408855.1 Olsenella absiana | reverse complement strand
CCCCCCGGGGCGCGCAGCGTCCGGTCTCGAGGGCTCGCCCTCGGCGTACCTTGAGAGCCGCATAGCGTGGAAACACAAAGACAGATCTCTAACAAGATCGCATCTCAAGACAGGGGCGCCGCGAGGCGCCCGTCTTTACCCGAGATTACTCAAGCGAGTCTCCAGTAGGAGAAGAAGATACCAAGGGCACACGGTGGATGCCTTGGCACAGGAAGCCGAAGAAGGACGCGACAAGCTGCGATAAGCCGCGGTTAGGGGCACATGCCCGCTCGACCCGCGGATGTCCGAATGGGAGAACCCGGCGGGGCCCATGCCCCGTCACCTCCGCCCGAACACATAGGGCGGCAGGGGGCAACCCGGGGAACTGAAACATCTAAGTACCCGGAGGAAGAGAAATCAAACGAGATTCCCCTAGTAGCGGCGAGCGAACGGGGAGCAGGCCAAACCGGCGGCGCCAAGGCGCCGCCGGGGTCGTGGGGCCGGCCGACACGGCAGTGAGAAAGCGGAGCGGAAGCGGAACGGCCTGGGAGGGCCGGCGGCACAGGGTTACAGCCCCGTACGCGAATCCGCGCCGCCTGCCGAGCCGGTACCCGAGTACCGCCGGACACGTGAAACCCGGTGGGAAGCAGGGGGGACCACCCTCCAAGCCTAAATACTCTCCTGTGACCGATAGTGGACCAGTACCGTGAGGGAAAGGTGAAAAGCACCCCGGGAGGGGAGTGAAACAGCACCTGAAACCGTGTGCCTACAAGCAGTCGGAGCGGGCGTGAGCCCGTGACGGCGTGCCTTTTGTAGAATGAGCCAGCGAGTTACGGTGCGCGGCGAGGTTAAGCAAGGAAGCGAGCCGCAGCGACAGCGAGTCCCAACCGGGCGACGAGTCGCGCGCCGTAGACGCGAAGCCGGGTGATCTATCCACGGGCAGGCTGAAGCGGGGGTAAGACCCCGTGGAGGGCCGAACCCACCTAGGTTGAAAACTGGGGGGATGACCTGCGGATAGGAGTGAAAGGCTAATCAAACCCGGAGATATCTCGTTCTCCCCGAAATAGCTTTAGGGCTAGCCCCGGGCGTTTACCCGCGGAGGTAGAGCACTGGATGGTCGCGGGGGCCTCACCGCCTACCAAGACCAACCAAACTCCGAATGCCGCGGGCCCAGAGCCCGGGAGTCAGAACATGTGGGCTAAGCTGTGTGTTCGAGAGGGAAACAGCCCAGACCGCCCGCTAAGGTCCCCAAGTCCGTGCCGAGTGGCAAAGGATGTGCGTCTGCCCAGACAACCAGGATGTTGGCTCAGAAGCAGCCACCCATTCAAAGAGTGCGTAACAGCTCACTGGTCGAGTGGACATGCGCCGACAATATACGGGGCTAAGCACGGCACCGAAGCGGCGGGCCGGACGCGAGTCCGGCGGTAGGGGAGCTTTCCGTCCGGGGCGAAGCCGGCAGGCGACTGCCGGTGGACCGGCCGGAAGTGAGAATGCTGGCATGAGTAACGAGAGGGGCGTGGGAAACGCCCCCGCCGTAAACCCGAGGTTTCCTGGGCGAGGCTAATCCTCCCAGGGTCAGTCGGGAGCTAAGGCGAGGCCGGAAGGCGTAGCCGACGCACAGCAGGCAGACATTCCTGCACCTCCGAAGCGGCGCCACCACCGATGGGGCGACGGAGAAGGGTAGCTCAGCGGGGTTCTGGACGTCCCCGTGATGCCGCGTAGGGCGGCGGGCAGCGAAGCGCGCCCGCCCAGGCCTGAGGCGGCGGACGAAGCCTTGAGCGAAGTGAGTGAGCCCATGCTCCCAAGAAAACCCCCTAGGGAGCCGCGAGGAGCCCGTACCGCAAACCGACACAGGTGGGTGGGTAGAGAATACCAAGGCGATCGGGAGAACTATGGTTAAGGAACTCGGCAAAATCACCCCGTAACTTCGGGAGAAGGGGTGCCGGCCGGGGTGGAGGGGCCACGCCCCCCGAGCCCAGGCCGGCCGCAGACGATTGGTCCAAACGACTGTTTACCAAAAACACAGGACTCTGCTGAAGTCGTAAGACGACGTATAGGGTCTGACGCCTGCCCGGTGCCGGAAGGTCACGAGGAGCCGTCAGCTTCGGCGAAGCGGCGAATCCAAGCCCCGGTAAACGGCGGCCGTAACTATAACGGTCCTAAGGTAGCGAAATTCCTTGTCGGGTAAGTTCCGACCTGCACGAAAGGCGTAACGATTTGGACGCTGTCTCAACCATAGGCCCGGTGAAATTGCACTAGTCGTGAAGATGCGACTTACCCGCGGAAGGACGGAAAGACCCCGTGAACCTTTACTGCAGCTAGACATTGGCTGCCGGTCCGTCGTGTAGAGGATAGGTGGGAGACGCTGAAGCCGGGACGCCAGTCCCGGCGGAGTCGCCCTTGGAATACCACCCTCGACGCTCTGGCATCCTAACCCCTCGCCGTGATCCGGGAGGGGGACCGTGTCTGGTGGGTAGTTTGACTGGGGCGGTCGCCTCCCAAAGAGTAACGGAGGCGCGCGCAAGGTCTGCTCAGGACGGTCGGCAACCGTCCCCCTGAGTGCAAGAGCACAAGCAGGCTTGACTGCGAGGCCCACAAGCCGAGCAGGTGGGAAACCAGGCTCTAGTGATCCGGCGGCCCAGAGTGGAATGGCCGTCGCTCAACGGATAAAAGGTACTCCGGGGATAACAGGCTGATCTTCCCCAAGAGTCCACATCGACGGGAAGGTTTGGCACCTCGATGTCGGCTCATCGCATCCTGGGGCTGGAGCAGGTCCCAAGGGTATGGCCGTTCGCCATTCAAAGCGGTACGCGAGCTGGGTTCAGAACGTCGTGAGACAGTTCGGTCCCTATCCTCCGCGGGCGCAGGAGAACTGAGGGAGGCTGCCCCTAGTACGAGAGGACCGGGGTGGACGGACCTCCGGTGCACGGGTTGTTCACCAAGAGCACTGCCCGGTAGCTGAGTCCGGTCGGGATAACCGCTGAAGGCATCTAAGCGGGAAGCCCGTCCCGAGATGAGTTCTCCTTCTGGTAAGACCCCTCGTAGACCACGAGGTCGATAGGCCGCAGGTGCAAGCGCCGCGAGGCGCTCAGCCGAGCGGTACTAATCGGTCGAGCTCTTCTTCCCCCACGGGCCGCTGGGCCCGGGGAGCGACCTTGCCGGGGACCCGTCTTGTGCGCCGCGCTGTGCGGCCCTGAGGGCACGCGCCCCCAGGGATTTGCAGGACCCTGAACGCCCGGCGCAGGCCGGCGACCGTGGCAGGGGTGGCACACCCGGTCCCATTCCGAACCCGGAAGTTAAGCCCCCGAGCGCCGATGGTACTGCGGGGATAGCCCGTGGGAGAGCAGGGCGTCGCCGGCCGGCGGCGGGCGTTTGGTCCTGGAGGGGGTCCCGGAGCCTGGAGTCAGGCGCCGGGGCCCCCTTCCCTATGCCGCGCCTCCC
>NZ_JAZGJQ010000017.1:0-13470 GCF_036408855.1 Olsenella absiana | reverse complement strand
GTGCGGCGACTGCCAGCCCCAGCTCCCGGGTCGCCCGGTGAAGGCGAGGAAGAAGGGCGTGAAGGGAGCGAAGAGCGTTGCTGCCTAGGCTAGCCCCTTGTCACACAAACTACCGAAGCCTCATAAAACTGAGGGCAAAACACTCTTTCACGGTTTACCCCAAAAAACAACGTTTTCGCAGTTCAATAGTGGTGTGTCGAGATTTTCGGCACACCACTCTTTCACGAAAAATAGCACTCCTAGCGGGATGATTTGTCCATGGGATCTCGCAGGGGTGTTCTTGTTTTAGAACAACATTTGATGAAAGGAACTCACGATGAACGAAACCAAGATGGCCGAACTCACCTAAGCCGAGGACATGGCCTACTTCCGGGCGGACCTCTGCCTGTACTCGCCGGAGAGCTACAGCCTGGAAGAGAAGAAGGAGATTTGCAACGACATGATGAGCACAAGCGGGGCTGTGCTCGACGCGATGCGCGAGGACTTCCAGAGCTACCGCCCGAGTTCCGAGTCAAGCTACTGGACATGCTCTGCAACTCCGGCGTCGAGAGCCCCCAGTGGTGGTGGGATGTGCTCGTGGGCGACGGAGACCCGCTCTACCGCGAGCTGGAGCCGCTCAGCTAGTTCCGAGCCCACATAGCAAGGAAGAAGGCCGTCTATCGCTCGATAGGCGGCCTTCCGCCATCTTCATCGCATCGAAGCGGCGAGCATCGCCACAGTCATCGGCCGCGAGTGCCCCGACAGCAGCATGGTGTCGGGAGGCAACGCGAGAATGCTTTTGCGTATGCTCTCGCGCAGCCTGGGTCCATCACCTGTCGGGAACACGGTCAGACCAGGACCGCCCTCGTAGACGGTGTCTCCGACGAGCGCGAAGCCTCCCTGCTCGCACCAGAACGCGCACGAGTCGTCTGTGTGGCCGGGGACGTGCAGCACCTCGAGCGCGCCTGCGATGCCGCCGACGGGGATGCGGTCGCCGCCCGAGAGCTTCGACGCTCCGGCCAGCGTGATTGGTGCCCCATGCCCTGCCGAGAGGTTCAGCCGCGGGTCGAGCAGGTACCGGTCCGCCAGCTCGTGCGCCCTCACCGGCGCGCTCCAAGCGTCGCGAAGTTCGCCGGCGGCGCCCATGTGGTCGAAGTGCCCGTGCGTGAGCAGGATCGCGTCGATCTTCCAGCCGCGTTCGCGCGCGGCAGACAGGAAGAGACCTGGCTGGGTGCCCGGGTCGACGAGCACGCCGCGACCCGTCTCGCCGTCGATCACGAAGTAGCCGAAGGTGGCGAAGACGCCCCTCGCCAGCAGCGGGTAGACCTCGACTGCCATCAGAGCGAGCATCCTTCTGGGCCGCATGCCATGCCCTGCGCGGCGCCTTCCGCCAGCGACTCGCCGTGCGCCCTCTCGAGCACGCGCGCCATCTCCTCGGTCGGATAGCAGCCCGATATTGCGTACTTGCTGTCCACGACGAAGAACGGTACGGCGTGCACGCCCATCGCGTAGGCGTCGCGCTCGTCGGCGCGAACCTCGTCCTCGTACTCGTCTGACGCCAACACACGCTCCACGTCGGCCTCGGGAAGCCCCGCCTCGGCGGCCAGCTTGCGCAGCACCCCGTGGTCAGCCATGACCTCGTTCTTAACAAAGTACGCCTCGTAGCACAGCCCCTCGAAGCGCGTGTTGCCTAGGCTGTGCGCCAGCTTGGTCAGGCGGTGCGCGTCGAGCATGTTGGTGTTCAATGTGGTGGCGTAGTTGAACTCGATGCCCTCGCTGCGGCCCATCTGGCTGATGCCCTCGATGCGCGCCTGCGCCTCCTCCTTGGAAAGGCCGTACTTCGCGGCGAAGCGGTCGAGTGTGGGGCCGACCACCTCGTGGGGAGCATCCGGGTTCAGCTCGAACGCCCGCATCTCCACCTCCACCTCGCCTTCGAGCCCGAGGGAGGCGATGGCCTTCCCGAGCCGCGTCTCTCCGATGTAGCAGTACGGGCACGCGTAATCCGACCAGTAGGTGACCTTCATGTTTTCCTCCTCGCTCGCGGTTGGTTGCGCCATTTTGCTTTCGGGTATACTGTCTGCCTATCGGTTCGAATTGAGAAGTACTGACATTATTTGGAGTACTGCAACCTACATCAAGGAGCGCGCCATGGGCGAACGTCGAAATGTCAGCTGGTGCCCAGCCATCTCGTCTCTTCAGCGCGTGGTCGGCGGTAAGTGGAAGATAGAAATCCTGTTCTACGTTGCGCTCGAGGACGTGCGGCACTTCGGCGAGCTGCGCAGGTGCTTGCGGGGCGTGTCGGAGTCAACGCTGTCGCGCCAGCTCAAGGAGCTCGTGTCAGACGACTTTTTGGAGCGCGTGGACTACCAGGAGGTGCCCCCGCGCGTCGAGTACCGGCTGACGCGCCGGGGCGAGAGCTTCAGGCCGCTTCTGCAGGCCATGTGGGACTGGAGCGAGGCCGAGTTCGAGTTCAGCCAGGCGGAGGCGGAGCAGATGCGTGAGGCTCGCGAGCGGCTCGGCGTGGCCCAGGTCCGCTGACCGGCCTTCCGCGTTACCTATCCTCGTATGCCCTACGCACATCGTCGTAGAGCTCGAAGATCGGTATGAGCGGCAGCAAAACGACCGGCGGGAACAGACACCCCAGGATTCCGAGAAACCACTCGACCTGCTCGCCGAGCCACTGCAGCCTCGACCTCATATCAGCATCTCGTTCACGCGCCGCTGCACGATGGAGTAGTACGAGCCCAGGCGCCGTTTCCGCTCCTCGCCGTTGCCGCCTAGGTATCCGAGTGCCAAGAGCCTAAAGGATACGAGACAGCCTCTCAGGGCTGACGTGCGCTCCCCAGCCGTCGTACTCGTTGAATGAAAGGTCCCTCACGAGCTTGAAGTCTGGCAGGGCGATGCCGTGCACGCGGAGCGCGTCGATTGCGTCATGCACGAGGTCGAGCGCATCCCTCGGCGGGTTGGCCACTGCCACGTAGGCGTAGCACATCGCGACGTCGTTGATGCGATGCATGAGGAGGTCAAGCGTTTGGTCGTCGGGGTCCAGCAGCCCCCTGAGCTCGTTGAACTCCTCCCTCGTGAGGTACTCGAGCTCGGCCTCGTCGTAGTCGTCGAACTTGAAGAGGTACTCGGGGATGGCCTCCATGAAGCGGTCGGCACTCTGGTCGATGTACCCCTCAGGCCCGATGATGTCCTATGCGAGGCGCAGGACGGAAGCGAAGTCGTGGTCGGCGTAGGCCTCCAAGACGTAGCTCTCGAGGCACAAGACACAGTATGAGACCATGCCGCGGATTGAGATGTTGAAGAAATAGCGCTTGTTCATTTCGGTGGCTAGCTATGAATACAGGACCGACAGGTATTGCGCGGGGATGTTCGCGGCAAGCCACACACGATCGTTGCCCTCGAAGAACTCGAGGCCATCGGAATGTGCCGCACTGGCGTCCACCTGCAGGATCACGGGATGTCCGTCCCTGCGCCTTCCGACCTGTTCGGCCATCTCGACGTCAGCGGAGAGGTGCACCATCTGACGCCCCATGGGCAGGAGGCCACCATCGAGGATGGATTCGAGCGCCTTGTGGCTGGTTCCGTGGTAGAGAGCCTCAGGCGGAGCCGAGGGGACGCGCTCGATTTTATCGCGTACTGAGTGTCCGTAGAGCGCGCGGATGCGGTCGCCTACTATCTCGTGGCGCTTCTTGTCCGAGATTGCAATGATCTCTTCCAGGTCCTCACGAACGACGGCGCGTCGCGCGGGGTGCCGTGCGTTGAGGGCGCCGAGGAGGGCCTCGACGGGGACGAAGCCCTTCCCGTCGAGCTTTAGGCCGTACTCCTGCGGTGCGTGCCTGAGGGCGTACGACACCTCCCTGCTTATCTGGGCGAGCCTAGAGTTCACCCTCGGCCTCCTCCTCGCGCTCGCGCGCGACCATATCGGAAACGGCGGCCTCGAACCATGACCAGAAGTCGTCGTACTCCTCGCGCTGTTCCCAGCCGGGGTCTGCGAAGTCGTGGATGATCTCGACCTTCCCGGGCTTGTCCATCTCGAAGCAGGCGACGTCGTCGCTGTCGGAGCGCTTGGCGAAGGGGATGAGCTTGCGCTCGGGGTAGCGCCTTGCCATGCCACGTGCGTAGTCGCCCGCGAAGGCGGCTTCGAGGATCCACCACCAGTCGAGGTCGACGAGCCCGAGCTCGACGACCTTGTGGATGCCCGCCGGGTACTCGAAGCCCTCGTAGAGCTCTGTCGCGTCGTATAGTTCCATGTTGTCCTCCTAACGGACCTTGTCAATAATATAGGAGCCCCTCGGATGATTCCTGCGGAAGCGGCCACTCTGCTTCCCGACGCGGAGCTCGACCGCCTCACCCCAAGTTCTCGGCACGCCCTTCTTGGTGGTAAAACGCTGGACTGTATCTGCGTCGGGGAGCGGTTCGTCGTAGCTGTGAACGATGGCTCGAACGTCGATGCCGGCGGCACGAGCGGCTACGACGCGGGTGTTGTCGAGCGTCGTCATGCCACCGTCGTCCATAGTCACGACGTCGATGGGATTGCCCTTCCAACCGTCCCTCTTCATGCTGTCGATGATCTCCTGGCTGCCGTTGACGGATGTCTGGCTGAATCGAATGTCGGTGGCCGGTAAACTCTGCGGCCGCCTCGTCGGCCGTTTCGGTGCTGTTGGGGTGGTCGGCTTCCTGCTGCCGTAAGTGCCGACGTAGTGGCCGGAAGAGGGCTTACTCATCGGCGACACCGATCTTGCTGAAGCGCCTGTTGGTCGCGCTGTCGAACTGGACGACGCGGACGCCCGCATCGTGGAGGAGGCGGAGGGGAGGGTAGTTGGCGGAGCCGTAAACGATGACGGTGTGGGGCTCCAGGACACGGATCATCTCCCTCAAGCCTGCTTCGAACAGAAGACGATTCCTGACGAGCCTGAGGCCGCTCGCCACGGTGCCGATGCAGACGACGGAGTGCTTCGGGATGCCCTCGAAGCAGTACGCATACGTCTCGGCAGTGCCCCACCTTATGTTGTTGATGACCTGATAACCGAGCCTGCCGAGCCAGTAGCCATATGCCCTCATGCGATAGGTGTTGAAGGTCTTCCAGGGCTTAGGGAAATCCTGACTGGTGGAGAAGTCGGGCGTGATGACCCCGGCGAAGTGGCGCAGGACCTGCTCAGTGCGCCTGTAATCGAACCAGATGCCGTCCCTGCCATCAAACTTCCAGTCATCGAGGAAGAAACAGACGAACGCATCGAAATGGAAGTCGACGTCCCCGGTCGCCATGCACTGGTCGTAGATTGCCTTCGCCTCCCCCCATGTGACCATGTCGCGTGGAAGCGTGGTGGCGGTAGTCGGGCAGAGGGGGATGTCCCCGTCGCAGAACATGGCGCCATCAACCATGAAGGCATTCCAGACGTCCCTGCAGCCCTTGCGTATGTTCTCTTTCACGGTAAGCCTCCAATCTTCGGATCGCGGGACCATTCCCGTTTGACTTGGAGGCTATTACTAGAAGATACTAGGAACTAGTTACCTGATATAGTTAGGAGCGTCGATGTGCGAAGAAGCTGAGCGTGACCCGCTTGACGAACCCATCAAGGCTGACGTCAAGTTCATGTTCTCGTCGATCCCGGTGACGACGGGCATTCGTGTTCCGACACCTCCGGTATGGACGGGAGGCAAGGGCACGATGGACTTCTTCGACGAGTTTGGTCCTAGGAAAAAGGTGATGCCGACGGAGGAGGACCTGAAGGCCTGCTACTTCTGCCTCAACCTAAACCTCATCGACGAGGAGCGAGGACACGAGACCATCGAGCTCCCAGAGGGTTTCTACTGCCACGAGTTCCTTAGGCTCAATCCTTCGAACATACAGGAGTTTCTCGCGTTCCAACGCAGGTATGGCATCGTGAAGGGGGCACGAGAGCAAAAGCCATCTGGGACGGGAATGCGAGAGTCACTCAGGCCCGAGCCTGACCACAACGTCTTCTCGGGAGCGAACGCAGGCTACTACCGTCACCAGCTGGAGGGCATCTTGGCGTCCGCAGAGCTGTACGACTCCGTCCCTGACCAGGAGTACGTCTACGACCGAGAGCTCATAAAGCTGGGTGCCGTATCTTTTCAGGAGGCGATATTCGCGGTACTTGATGCCCAGGCGGCCATCCGGAACACCACACGGGTTCTCCGTGACGACCTTCCCACCATGACCAAGCGAGAGGCGGCCCTGGCAAAGATCTCCTCGGAATACGTCGCCCACTTCCTTCCGAACCTCTTCCCGAGCATTGAGCTGGTAACAATCGACGACAAGGGAAAGGACTCCCACTCCAACGTGAGCGACCTCATAACCGCGGTGTTCGCCCAGCTTGCTCGAGGACTCCTCAATAACGAGGCATACAGGGTGTGTGCGAACCCGGAATGCAACCGGCTGTTCACCCCCAGGGAGATGGGGAGGCGCCTGGACACCAAGTACTGCTGCCCGGAGTGCCAGGAGAGGGCTAAGCGCCTCAGGTATGCCGCAAGACACGCATGAGGTCTTTCAGCCTCGCCACCAGTGGAAATTCAGTCGGGTGACGTCATGAGTACCACGGCGGCACCCGTGACGTCGCTTTGACGTCCGCATGGAGGATAGTCGAAACCATGGTGGAGACAGGGGATACGCCAGAGCATCCCGAACCGCCACCGGCCGCCACTGCCACGCCTCTCTGATCGAGTGGGAATAGCACGGCTACAGAATTGTGCTATTCTCCAGGCGCTCCGGACGTGGTCCCGGGGCGCCTTTTTGATGCGCTGAGGGGGCTCGTGTGCCTGTTAGCCAAACGCGAGATGGAGTTGCCAGCGCTTGGGTAAGGCAGGTACGCGTGGCCTCTGACCAGCCCATTCCTGCTCTCGAATGCTGACTGTTGCCAACAATCGAACAGTTTTGTGCGGACAGGTTGGACGAGCGAGAACGTGGCAACACTTGACGAACGTCAGCAAGGTTGGCGCGTGGTTGCATGAGGAAAAGCCGTTCGTGATGACGTCAAAACGACGTCATGGATGGTGAGCGACGTCACGACTCGGCGTGTCCGCAGGTGATGGTGCAAATCTGTACCATTCTCCGGGCTACTAACGGATGAATTTGTGTCCGACCTACCTAATACCATAGAAGTACGCTCCCCCAGCATGATTCGAGGTTGTCATGGCTAATCCGAGACTCGCCGCATCGTACGACAAGCGCTCTCCGGACTTCCCGCGCCGCGAGGAAGCCTGGAAGGAGAAGAATTCTTAAGTACATGACGTCCCTTGAGGTCTCCCGGCATGACGGCCATGTATATGGCCCCGTCCAAGCTGCTTATGTGAACGTGCGCATGAAGGCATACTGCGTCGAGAGGTGAGCGTGGGACTCGCAGGATGTCTACCTTTTTCGGCGCTACGGCCTGGCCCTCGCCCCTGACTACGTTGAGATGGTGATGTCTCGATGATTGCCGACATCCTCAGACTCGGTCGAAAAGCGCATGGAGAGAGTGTTCGCAATGGCAACGCAGAACGCGTGTAGTCAGGTGGGCTGCCTTATGTCTGGAAGGAACGAGTCAAGGTTCTTTGAGCTCAGGGCGACGGGGGTCATCGACGTTCGCGTGACATGCGACTTGGACGATTGGGTGCTCGCCGTCTGCTCTCCGCCATTCTCGTGTGCCGATGGGCGGTACAGATGGATGCGCTGCTCGCCAAGGGAGCTGCGTGCTAGCCTGACAGGTATAAGAATTCTGCCGCAGTCCCGGAGTGACATGACCAACAAGACCCTCACCGTAGACGAGCTGGATGTGCTCCGGACGGGCATAGGTGAGACTATCGACTCGTTTGAAGGCAATCCCCTCGGACCGGGCGACTACTACGGTGCGGTCAGGATCAACTTCGCCAACGCCTCTGTGGACATTTCGGACTTCTTCGAATCAGCCGATGTCTCCTTCGAGGCGGGCATGGGTTTGGAGGAGGTTGGCACGATGCGGGTAAAGCGCGCCACAGGACCTCTTGACCTGGGCGACTTGGTTAGTGGTCCCGAGAACAAGTCAATCGTTGTGGATTCGACTGTCCTCTCCGTCGAGGTGGTGAACGATACCGTCGAGATGATGCGCGACGACGAGGTCACCAACACTTTCGCGTTCACGCAGGCCGTCATCTTCCATCTCGAGAAGGGTGACCTCGTCGTCGACCGCAACGTCTGGTTCGAGGTCTTCCTCAGCGCGTGCGTTACCAGCGATGCGCGCAAGTTCATCCGGGACACCGAAAAGGACTGGAACAGGGGAGCCGGCAAGTACCATGCTGTGGTCAAGAGGGAGTTTGTCCTGCTGGATTAGCTATCCTTACCAGCGCAAACGCAGTCGGATGACGTCATGACGTCGCCCGACTCGAAGTGAGGTGCGTCACGGGTGCGGAAAGGGTCCCGTGACGTCGCTTTGATGCCCACAGAGGGGATAGCCAGAACCATGGCGGACAGCGTGGATACGAGTGCGCACACACGACTACCCCGACCCGACATAGCCACGCTTTCCTGATTGAGTGGGAGTAGCCTATTTAGGTGTAATGTTTTCAATTCTTTGGTAATGAACCTTGATCGCACGCCATCCAACGACGTCACAGGCTCGGCCCGCCCGGAAGGGGCGGAGGGCGAAAAATGTGTTGACATATCGCGGTATTACGATATGATGTACCCATGGACATGACCGAGACATTCAAGGCGCTATCGAACCCCACGCGGCTCCGGATCCTCATGTGGCTGAAGGACCCCGAGGCCAACTTCCCCGAGCAGGGAGGGCACCCCGGCGTGCCGGACGACCTGAAAGGCGGGGTGTGCGTGGGCTCCATCCGCGACAAGGCGGGCATCTCTCAGTCGACCGCCTCGCAGTACCTCGACGTTCTGCAGCGCTGCGGGCTGCTGCTCTCCGAGCGCCACGGCAAGTGGACCTACTTTCGCCGCAACGAGGAGGCCATAGCCGAGCTGGCCCGGTTCGTGGGAGGCGAGCTCTGACGCCGCAACCGGACAAATCGGTAAAGCATCTTGGCATGCCATAACGCATCGACATATCACGATATATAGTCTTAATGAGGACGAAACTATGCATTACACGGGACCGGTGATCAGGCCTCCCTACGAGGCGGGGAGCGTCATGCTGGAGGTGACGGTGGGCTGCACGCACGACTCGTGCACGTTCTGCACCTACTACAAGGGCCACCCCTTCCATCCCGCGCCGCTCGAGCAGGTGCGCGCCGACCTCGCCGAGATCGCGCACTTCCGCCCTGGCACCGACCACATATGGGCGGCGGGAGGCGACCCGTTCTCCATGAGTACGCGCAGACTGCTCGAGCTGGCCGCGCTCGTGCACGAGTACCTGCCAGGCGCCACCATCTCCACCTACGCGCGCGTCGACAGCATGCGCAACAAGTCGGTCGAGGACCTGCGGGCGCTGCACGACGCGGGCTACACAGACATCATGATCGGCATCGAGTCGGGCGACGACGAGGTGCTGGCGCACGTGAACAAGGGCTACACCGCAAAAGACATCGTGGAGCAGTGCGGGAAGCTCGACGAGGCCGACTTGCCCTACAACTGCATCTACCTGGGCGGCATCGCCGGCGCGGGGCGCGCCGAGGAGACCGCCGCGCGCTCGGCGGAGGTGTTCAACCAAATCCGCCCGCGGTTCATGTACCTCACGACCGTCACCATCTTCCCCGACTCCGAGCTCGGCGCCGAGGTGGCTCGCGGCGACTTCGAGCCCATGAGCGAGCTCGAGCGGTTCCGCGAGTTCCGCGCGCTCGTGGCCGCGCTGGAGAACCCCATCGTCGTCGACACGCGCCTGGTCACCAACTCCATCGGCTTCGTCGCCGAGCTGCCGGCCGACCGCGAGGAGTGCCTGGCCGCGCTTGACAAGGCCATCGCCGGCTTCTCGGAGGACGACGAGCGGAGGCTCTCGCGCAGGAGGGCGATGATGCGCACGATCTGACGCCGGAAATCGTGACTGAACGGCTCCGTTTTAACGTGCGCTGTCTGTTGCACCACCCTGGTGTTGTCGGGGACGCGTACGCCGTCCTGTTACCGGCCCGCGTTGCGCCACTTCTCCAATGAGAGACGACCGATCGGAGGGAAATGGACGCATACAGGATCGGCGTCGACAATTGGTTTCGGAGGTGCTTTCATAATTGCAGGCTGCAAGATTGTCGGGATGGTAGCCAGTTCGGTGAAAAGCAGCCCGTCAGAATCATCGTTTCCTCAGGCAGATGGGATACTCCCCATATTCGAGGGGAAACGCCCTCGGAAGGCCGTTTTCGGGGTGGTAGCCACTTGCTCGAAATCGCGGACTGGCTACTATCCGTTTCCGCAGGTCAGAGCATTTACTCCCCATACATAAGGCATTTGCTCCCCATTGCTGGCTACCACCCAGAACCGGGATTCCACGGGGTTTCCCGGACGTGGCAGCATGGTTTAATACGAGTTGGACGTGGAAACACGATTCGGAAAAGTTGGAACTATTGAGTGTGAGTAAGTCCAGCTGGTGCATCCTATTAGCATCTAGCGGAAACTAGTGGCTTCCGGTCTC
Source organism: Olsenella absiana (assembly GCF_036408855.1). Taxonomy (NCBI): domain Bacteria; kingdom Bacillati; phylum Actinomycetota; class Coriobacteriia; order Coriobacteriales; family Atopobiaceae; genus Olsenella; species Olsenella absiana. The sequence goes on along the minus strand of NZ_JAZGJQ010000017.1, from coordinate 2,938 downwards.
ATTTTTTTGGAAAACGGCTCTCCGCTCACGAGGCGGGGAGTTTTCTCTATATGCTGCAGCCTCTCGATATTATCACGGTATCGTGATATATTGGCAGAAACGAAAGGAGCTTAGATGCCGACGCTCGCAAGGTTCTACGGGATAGTTATCCGGATGTATTTCCTGGGATCGGAGCACAACCCGCCGCACGTGCACGCGATTTACGGAGAGGACACCGCAGCCATTGATATCAGGACAGGCGAGTTAATCGACGGAAACCTGCCCACACGCGCTGCTGACATGGTGCGCGAGTGGATAGGAATGCACCGCTCCGAGCTCCTTGAGATGTGGGAGACCCAGGAGTTCAAGAAGCTCGACCCGCTCGACTAAGGAGGCATGCGATGAACTTCCACAAGGTAAAGGACGTCTCCGCTCTGCCCGGTCTGAAGCTGAGCGTGCAGTTCGCCAACGGCACCACGAAGATTTACGACGTGGCTCCGCTCGAGCGGCGCTTCCCCGCCTTCAAGGCGCTGGAGGACGAGACGCTGTTCGACTGCGTCGAGGTGGACCAAGGCGGCTACGGCATCATCTGGAACGACGAGCTTGACCTCTCCTGCGACGAGCTGTGGGATAACGGGGTGGAAGTGGCGACACCCTTCGACGGGCTCATGTCGTTCTCTGACGCCAGCGAGCTCTGGGGCTTGAGCGAATCCACGCTGCGCAAGGCCATCGCGTACGGAAAGATAGTGCCGGGGGTGGACGCCCGCAAGTACGGGAAACAGTGGGTCGTCAACCGCGATGCTATGGTGCGCGAGTACGGCGAGCCTGTCGGCGTATGATCTGCAGCCTTCTTAACTGCCAAGTGTTGGGCCCGATGACGTCGAGCGTGTATCGTTGCCGCCGATGGGGGACGTGGAGCATGCGCAGAAGCGCCACGAGTCCCAAAGGCTTGCTGGAGTCCGCTCGCTTTGCACGGGGGCGACATCGAAGGGTCGTCGCGCAGGTTTCGACCAAATACGTAACACCTGTCATTGTGTGGACAGCGTCAGGGATGCGTCGTTAGGGCGTTCTTCGCCTGGTTGCAAATCCGCTTTGCATCCAGGTCAGAGCCACGCTATAATGCTTGGCTACAATTCATCAGCGGGGCCTTTGGCAAGCGCCGCTTCGAGTTAGGTCAGGTTAGATGAAGAACTAGCGATGCCCATTTCGGGCGCCCCATACGACCATTCTGCTAATCCGGTCGCGCTTCAGGGTGCCGCATCGCTTCAGTATCTTCTTGTTTCAAGTTCATGCATCGCGTGCCTGGCCCTCTGCGCGATCTCCCCTCGAAGGAGCTCGCCATGCAACTGAATCTCAATCACATCAGCTATACCTACCCTGGTACGGTATCGGCCGCCATCGATGACATCAGCGTCACGTTCCCGTCGGGATGGACGGGCATCATCGGCGATAACGGATGCGGAAAGAGCACGCTTGCCCGTATCGCCGCGCACTCCATCGCGCCAGATTCCGGAACGGTGAGCCCGAAGCTGTTCTCGGCGTACTGCCAGCAGGACTCGACCCAGGAACCGGACAATCTCTTCGACCTCGCATCGGACTGGGGCAAGGAGGCGCAACGAGCAAGGGATTTGCTTCGCGTCGAAGACGACTGGTTCTGGCGCTATGGTACTCTCTCTGGGGGTCAGCAGAAGCGGCTCCAGATTGCATGCGCGCTCTATGCGCGACCGGAAGTCCTCATCATGGACGAGCCGACAAACGACCTCGACATCGTGACACGCGACATCGTGAGGGAAGCCCTCGCTTCATTCGGCGGCATCGGAATTCTCATCTCGCATGACAGGGCTCTGCTGGATAGCCTTGTGAGCCAGAGCCTGATGTGCGAGGGGGTGCGTTGGACCATGCGACCGGGAGGGTACTCGAAAGCGAGTGGCCAAGCGGCCATCGAGCGCTCTGCTGCAATCAGGGACCGCGAGAAGGCTGCCCGCGAAGCGAAGCGCTTGAAGGCGGAAGCCCAGCGCAGAAGCGAGGAGGCGGCGCGTCAGAAGGGCAAGCGCAGCAAGCACAACCTGGACAAGCACGACAGTGACGCACGGGAGAGGATCGGACGCGCCATAGTCTCAGGAAAGGACGGCGTGGCTGGCAAGCTCTCGTCCAATATGAGTGGACGGCTGGCAAAGGTCGAGGGAGAGCTCTCAAAGAGAGTCGTCTCGAAGCGATACGACCATACTCTCGGCGCGTTTGGCATTGCCGCGCGTTCGAGCCGTGTGGTGCACCTAGAGGCGACGCGGCTGACCGCCGGTGATTTCTCGATAGACGTGCCAGAGCTCTGGATCTCGCCAACGGATCACGTGGTGCTGACTGGCGCGAACGGAACGGGAAAGAGCCTGGTGGTACGAAGCGTCATTGAATCTGTCCCCGATACCGTCAAAGTGGCGTACGTTCCCCAGAACGTCGGATCGGAAGAACGCGGGCGGGCCCTGAGACGACTACGAGGTCAGGACCAAGAGACGAAGGGTCGCGTCCTCTCGATTGTGGCACGGTTGAATTCCGACCCCGATAAACTGCTCGATGGAGACGATTTGAGTCCTGGAGAGCTCCGCAAACTCATGCTCGCGCAGCAGCTTGTTACGAATCCCAGCCTCCTCGTGCTCGATGAACCGACGAATCATCTCGATATGGGCTCCATCGAAGCGCTTCAGGGCATGCTGATTGGTTTTCCTGGCGCGTTCCTGCTGGTCACGCATGATGAGCAGCTATCGGAGGCGGTCACGCAGATTGGATGGGAGACAAGGCGAGGCGAGAATGGGATGAGACTGCAAGTCGCCGACGAATAAGTTTGAGGCTTCGGTAGTTTGTGTGACAAGGGGCTAGCCTAGGCAGCAACGCTCTTCGCTCCCTTCACGCCCTTCTTCCTCGCCTTCACCGGGCGACCCGGGAGCTGGGGCTGGCAGTCGCCGCA